>JAIUNQ010000147.1 GCA_020161475.1 Pseudomonadota bacterium
GATTTCAGCGATGAGGATGATGTTGCCGCAGATATCGATTCGGCGGCGGAACAACATATCCGGAAGCTGATCAGCCTGCTTGATCAGGCGTTGGCGGGCTTTGCCCACGCCGAGCGCATTCGTCGCGGGTTTCGTGTCGCGCTTTGTGGTCCGCCCAATGCTGGCAAGTCATCGCTTCTCAACGCGCTGGCCCGCCGTGACGTTGCCATTGTCTCGCCGGTTGCAGGCACGACCCGAGATGTGATCGAGGTTCATCTTGATCTCGGTGGCTATCCTGTCGTCATCTCGGATACCGCAGGGATTCGTGACTCCTCCGATATGATCGAGCGGGAGGGTATCGAAAGGGCTCGTGGTGCTGCAGGGGAGGCCGATCTTGTCCTTTGGCTTTCGCCAGCGGATGTGCCGGTGCCGTCGCCGTGGCCGGGAGCTTGGACGATAGCCTCCAAGGCTGATCTGGGTATGGCCACCAAGGGCGATCGATTCATATCCGTAACAAAGAATCTCGGCATCGACGCTCTCGTCAATGCAATCGCGGAGCGGGCTGCAAGCGCGGTTGGCTGCTCTGATGGACTTCTTGTTGCTCATGCCCGGCAGGTGGTTGAACTTGAACGCTCCATTATGGCCTTGCGATCTGCGCTAGAGCGCCCCGCAGAGCTACCGGAGCTTAGAGCTGAGGACATCCGATCATCCTTGCGCTACCTTGACCGGCTGGTGGGACACATTGATCCCGATGAAGTTCTCGGCGCGATCTTCTCGCGCTTCTGTATTGGCAAGTAGGTGTTTCACGTGAAACAGGCGTCCGAACATATCAGGGGTGCTGATGTCATTGTCGTGGGTGGCGGACATGCGGGCGTTGAGGCTGCCGCCGCCGCCGCGCGCATGGGCAGTCAGGTCATTCTGGTGACCCATGCGGCGGCATCAATCGGCACCATGTCCTGCAACCCGGCAATCGGCGGCCTTGGAAAGGGTCACCTTGTCCGGGAGATCGACGCCCTCGATGGCATCATGGGGCGTGCGGCGGATTTGGGGGGAATTCATTTCAAACTCCTCAATCGCTCGAAAGGTCCCGCCGTTCGGGGACCTCGCGCGCAAGCTGATCGCAAACTCTATCGGGAGGCAGTACAGGGTCTGCTGGCGGAGCATGGCGATCTCTCGATTCTCGAAGGCGAGGTGACGGACCTTGTCGTCGAACGAGATCGAGTCGCAGGCGTGATGATCGGGAGCCGAGCGCTTGAAGCGAAGGCGGTCGTGCTGACGACGGGTACGTTTTTGGGTGGCGTTATTCACGTCGGCAATCACCAAAGCTCAGGGGGTCGATATGGTGATCCTGCGGCGATCGCCTTGGCCCAACGACTGCGCTCGCTCGAGCTTCCCATCGGGCGTTTGAAAACCGGGACACCCGCGCGCATTGACGGTCGGACCATTGATTGGACTCAGTGCGAAATGCAGCCGGGCGATTCGGAGCCGGAACCATTTTCCGCCCTGACGGATGAGCTTCCGAACCGACAGATCGAATGTGGCATCACGCGGACAACGGAAGCGACCCATCGCATTGTGCGTGACAACCTTGGTCGCTCGGCCATGTTCAGCGGCAACATTTCTGGTCGCGGTCCACGTTACTGTCCGTCGATCGAGGACAAGATTGTCCGCTTCGCGGATAAGGAATCGCATCAGATCTTTCTTGAGCCAGAGGGTCTGGACGATCCGACGGTTTATCCGAACGGGCTGTCGACGTCGCTTCCCGAGGATGCTCAGGCGGCCATGCTGGCCTCCATTCCAGGTCTTGAGCGTTCCCAGGTTATTCGATGGGGCTATGCCATTGAATATGACTTTGTCGATCCCCGCGCTCTGAACCCGACCCTTGAGCTTCAGAAACTGGAAGGGCTTTTTCTCGCCGGACAGATCAATGGCACAACAGGCTATGAGGAGGCCGGCGCTCAAGGGTTGCTCGCTGGCTTGAATGCCGCGCGACGGGCGAGTGGTCTTGCTGGCGTATCTCTCGGGCGCGAGACCAGCTACCTCGGCGTTATGGTGGATGACCTCATCCAACGGGGGGTCAGCGAGCCCTATCGCATGTTCACATCCCGTGCTGAGTTCAGGCTGTCGCTGCGCGCTGACAATGCCGATGAGCGCTTGACCAAATGGGGCATTGATCTCGGCTGTATTCGTGCGTCACGCCGGACTCTGTTTACGGAGAAGGGGGCGGCAATCTCTGGTGTCAGGGCCGCCCTTGAGGGGATGGCGCTGAGTCCCCCGGAGGCTCGGGCTCTCGGGATTCCCGTCAATGCCGATGGTGTGCGTCGGAACGGGTTTCAGCTCCTGTCCCTTATGCCGCAGGCTTTGCCCAGTCTGGGGTCTGTTGTGCCTGCTCTTCGGAATCTGCCTGAGTGGCTTCGGGTCTGGGTGCTGACAGAGGCGCAGTACTATGTCTATCTCGAACGCCAGCGTCTTGACGCCCAGAAACTGCGGGATGCTCAGCAGGATCTCATTCCGTCCAGTTTTGACTATGGCTCGGTTGCGGGTCTTTCAAATGAACTGCGCTCCAAGCTGGAATCGATTCGGCCCCGTTCCATTGGCGCGGCGGGGGGCATTGAGGGCATGACGCCGGCAGCCTTGCTGCTCATTATGGTTGCGTTGGGCCGACAGGCAGGTGAGCGTGATGTCGCGTGACAACGATTGGGCGAAGGCTGTTATCCGGGAGCGCTTCGGTGTTTCACATGAAACATTTGAGCGGCTGACGGCCTATGTCGGCCTCCTCGAGCATTGGCAAAAGCGGATCAATCTTGTTGCGCCTTCCACCCTTCAGGAAATCTGGACCCGCCATATTCTGGACAGCGTCCAGTTGTTTGCAATCAAGCCTGAGGCAAAGCATTGGCTTGATCTTGGTTCAGGGGGTGGTCTCCCGGGCCTCGTATTGGGTGCGCTGCTCGCCGAAGTGCCCGGTGGAAAGATCACTCTGGTTGAAAGCAATGGAAAAAAAGGTGCCTTTCTGCGGCACGTTTCTGCCGAACTGCGCCTTCCCGTGACGGTTGAGGTCGAGCGCATCGAGGCAGTCATCCCTCGTCTTGAAATTCCGGAGATTGTGACGGCGCGCGCACTGGCCTCGTTGGATATGCTGCTCGGCTTTTCCAATCTCCTGTTGAAAAGCGGTGCCGTCGGACTCTTTCCCAAGGGTCGAGAGCATGCCGAAGAATTGACGCTGGCCCATAAGAACTGGCATTTCTCGGTTCAGCAGCACGCCAGCGTTACCGAGTCTTCCTCGCGAATCCTCGAAATCTCGATGGCGATGCCACCCTCCTAGCGGCCCTTTCGGGGCTGCGACCGTTCGAAAGAGCGGATTTCCTGCGAAAATACAGGGAGATCGAGATGAAGCCCCGCGTTTTGACCGTTGCTAACCAAAAAGGCGGCGTTGGTAAGACGACCACCGCCATCAACCTCGGGACGGCTTTGGCCGCCATCGGCGAGCGCGTACTGCTGATTGATCTTGATCCGCAGGGCAATGCGTCCACGGGCCTCGGTATCTCTGCCCGCTCGCGCCAGCTCTCCGCCTACGATGTGCTGACCGGCGAGGCCACGATTGCCGAGGCAGCGCATGTAACCGATGTTCCGCGCGTTTCGGTCGTGCCGGCGACGATGGACCTCCTCGGTTCGGAGATCACCCTGGCGGCGGAGAAGAACAGAACGCACCGGCTCAAGGATGCGATTGACGCGCTTGAAAAGCTGCCCGGCGGTTCTCCTTACAGCTATATCCTCGTGGATTGCCCGCCCTCGCTGAACCTCCTCACCATCAATGCGATGACGGCGGCGCAGGGGATTATCGTGCCGCTGCAATGCGAGTTTTTCGCACTCGAAGGTCTGAGCCAATTGCTCAAGACGGTTGATCAGGTGCGCTCATCCGTCAATCCGGAGCTGGAGATCCACGGTGTCGTGCTGACCATGTTTGATCCGCGTAACAATCTCGCGGGTCAGGTGATCAAGGATGTCCGGCAATTCCTGGGCACGAAGGTTTTCGAAACGGTCATTCCGCGCAATGTCCGTGTGTCGGAGGCGCCGTCCTACGGCAAGCCTGTGCTTCTCTATGATCTCAAGTGCGCCGGGAGCCAAGCCTACCTCAAGCTGGCATCCGAAGTGATTCAGCGTGAGCGCCTGATGCAGGCCGCCGAGTAAGCCCAGAAGGACGGGAGCGTATCATGTCAGAAGAAAATCCCCGTATGCGTCTGGGCCGTGGCCTGGCGGCTCTCTTGGGTGATGTGGGGACCGAACCGGCGGCAGAGGTTCGCAACCGGGCCCAACGCCGGGTTCCGATCGAATTCCTGCGCCCCAATCCGCAAAACCCGCGACGGACTTTTGCGGAAGCTGATCTGGAGGAATTGGCCGCTTCGATTCGGGAGCGTGACATTATCCAGCCGATCATTGTGCGCGGTGTTGTCGGGGCTGTGGACGCCTATGAGATCATCGCCGGTGAGCGTCGTTGGCGTGCTGCCCAACGCGCGGGGCTGCATGATGTTCCTGTCGTCATTGTTGAGGCCACAGACCAGCAGGCGCTGGAATTCGCGATTATCGAGAACATCCAGCGTGCTGATCTCAACGCGCTGGACGAGGCGCGGGGCTATGAGAATCTCATTGCCCAGTTTTCCTATACCCAGAACGACCTTGCCAAGGTGATGGGCAAGAGCCGCTCGCATGTGGCCAATACGCTGCGGCTTTCGCGCCTGCCGGAAAGCGTCAAGGAGCGGCTGGTTTCGGGCGCGCTGTCTGCCGGGCACGCGCGGGCCTTGCTGTCTGTTTCGGACCCGGAACAGGTTGCGCGCCGCGTCGTTGATGAGGGGCTGACGGTGCGCGATGTCGAACGCATTGCCCAGCGAGAAGCCGAAAAGGGTGAGGACGAGGTTCGCCCCGCGCCCAAGGTTAAGGAGCGGGATGCGGATACGCGCTCGCTTGAGGAGCGTCTGAGCCAGATTCTTGGGCTGGCGGTTTCGATCGACCACAAGGGTGACAAGGGCGGTGTCGTGAAGATCCGCTATTCGACGCTCGAGCAACTGGAGAACCTGAGCCACCGTCTGGCCCAGACCGCGCGCGCCTAACGGCGGCGTGCCGCCAGCGCTACAGACCACAATGCGCGCAGGGTGATGGTTTCATCCAGCGCCGCTGTCTTTCTCGACTGTTCCTGTGCCCCTGCCAGCACGCTGATGGCGCGTGCCAGGAGTGCGCCGTCCCAATTGGCGACCTGACGCCGGATCCGGTCTTCACGCTTGAAATGGATGCGCTCCGCCCGAAGGGCCTGATCGAGCGAGGATGACCGGAACGCCTCACTCAGACGACGCAGCGTCATGGCGTGGTTGAGTGCCAGAACCAGCAGGCCGGAGGGATTGATTCCCTCCCGAAACGATCGCAGCGCGACAGCTTCGATCTCTTCCAGCTTACCTTCAAAGGCCCGATCAATCGGCTCGTATCCGCCCTGATCGGAGGTATCGACAATCATCGCATCGATGTCCGCGACATCTACTGCCAATCTGCCGTGGCAGTAGAGCAGCAGTTTGTCGAGCTCGCCTTCTGCGAGCGCGTAATCCGCGCCGATGAGATCCGCGAGATAGGAACGCGCAGCGGGGGTGATGGAGAGCCCTGCCGCGGCGGTTCTTGCGTCAATCATCGCCTGAAGGTCACCGCGGGACGGCGTGTAGCAGGCCAGCGCGGCGGCTTGCGGGTTTTCCTCGAAGGCCGCACGGATGGGGGCTTTCTTGGCCAGATCCTCGGCCTGGAAAAGGACCGTCGAATCCAGCGGCGGGACATCCAGCAAGGGCTGCCATGCCCCTTTGGGCAATTTGCCTGCATTGGTGACGATGATGACGCGCTTGCCGCCGAACATGGCCATGGCATTGGCTTCATCCAGAAGCCGGGCAGGATCGCTGGCGAGAGCCTCGGCTTCGAGTTCTACCCGGCTCATAGGATCGGCGTCCGGCCCCAAAAGCTTCTCCGCCATGGTCCGCACGCGGGTTCGCACAGACCCTTCATCCGGCCCGAAGACCAGAATCAAAGGATAGCGGCGAAAGCCCTCGGCCAGAAAGCGTGAGGTCTCGCTGGCCTTGATGGTTGCCATCGGAGGCTCAGTTATCGTCGCCCGGATCGCGTGCCGGCGCATCCGGATCAGGCGCGGAAAGCTCGGGTGCCTTGTTCGGGCCGGTCGGCGCTTCGCTGGCGAGGGCTGTCGCGACGATGATCTTCAGGCGCTCGGCCAGTGCCTTGCCGAGACGCTCCTGAGCGTCACGCTCCGCACGCAGCGAGGCGAAGCGCATCTGCGAGCGATCATAAGAGGCGGAAGCGAAAGTCTTGCCCGAGGTCCGGATCTTCTCGCCCTGCTGGCGATCGACCAGAACATAGACGGCTTCAACCTGAAGCGAGCCGACCTGCGCAAGCCCGGTCGAAGCATCCACAACGGTCGTCGCCTTGTTTTCCTTGGTCTTGACCTTCAGCAGATAGCGCCCGCTTTTGGAAGGCTC
>JAIUNQ010000148.1 GCA_020161475.1 Pseudomonadota bacterium
TCAGAGAAACTCTCCTGATCGGCGCGCGTGAGGAAGGTTGCGTGGATGGAGGAGACGTCGAGACGCTCGCGCAGTGCTTCAAGGCCAGCGAGGAGCGCCGAGCGGGTCGCGGCTTCTTCGGCCTCCGGGCTCACCAGCAGCTTGCGCGCCTGCGCCGGGGTGAACGGCACCGAAATCTGGAGCTTGGGATAATAGGCCTCGCCGTGGCGATGGTAGGCCTCGGCAAAGGCGTGATCGAAGACATATTCGCCGCGCGAATGGGCTTTGGCATAGACGGGAAGCGCACCGCAGATTTCGTCGTTCCCGGTCTTAGCGAGCAGAAAAAGCGGGCTCCAGCCGCTGCGCTCACCGGTTGAGCGGGAATTTTCAAGGGCGCTCAAAAAGGCGTGGGAGATGAAGGGGTTGGTATCGTCTTCCTGAGAAAATGAGTCCGGGACTTCATGAGTTGAGTCGGGTTGTATTTCGCTGCCGTTTCCGGCGCGCTGGGCGGGCGTAGGCGTATTTCGCAGTTGCGAAATCGAATCAAGTTCCGGGCTTAAGTGGGGTTGGGAAAGTGATTCCGATTCCGAGGATAAATCCTTGATTGATTGGGTCTTATTTGCTGCTGCGGGGGCGTGCGCCAGAGAGTCCCATTCGCTGGCGCGGATGGCATCGAGTGTTGTCAGAATCTCGATTTTGGTTGGCGTCATGGCTGAGCGGTGTTTTCCGGGCTGAAGCCTTCGAAAACGATCTGGTCGAGATGGGGGGCTGCGGCACGTGCGGCCTCGGCGCTGCGCACGGTCCATCCCATAACGGGAAGGCCGGGGTTATCGCGAAGGGCCGCGACTTGCGGCAGCGGCAGCTCGGCTGCCTTCCAGGAGAGGAAATCCGGGCGGCTCTCATCCAGATGCGTCAGTTGGCCGAAGGCGCGGGCGCGCGCTTCATCCACTTCCGGCAGCAGCGTCATCGCGACAATGCCCAGCGGCTGGCGCACGCCCGCATCGCGCAGCGCGATGATCTGCACGGGATCGAAGGACTTGAACACCAGCGGCCCGGCATAGCGCCCGGCGAGCGCGGCAATTCGGGTGATCTGGGGCGTGCGGCCGTCAAACGCGCTCTTGACCTCCACGACGAGGGGTACGCGCCCCGCGATGCGCGCGAACAGATCTTCGAGGGTCAGCATGCCCGCCGTGCCGGCGCGAAAGGGAAGGGTGAGCAGGTTTTGCGCCGTACGCGCCTCGACCTCGCCATGCTCTACGGTCAAGCGGTCAAGGACGTGGTCGTGGAAAACGATCGGTTCGCCCTCAACGCTCGGCTGCACATCGCATTCGATGCCGTAGCCGAGCGCCATGGCGGCTTCGAAAGCGGGGAGGGTGTTCTCGATCACCCCGCTCCCGGCATCATGCAGGCCGCGGTGGGCGATGGGGCGCACGAGAAAGCCTTGCGGCAGCGGACGGGGGGTATAGCTCACGGGGCGATCTCGATCATGGCTTCGACCTCGACGGCGCAATCGAGCGGCAATACGGGAACGCCAATGGTGGAGCGCGCGTGCTTGCCCGCCTCGCCGAAGACCTCGACCATGAGATCCGAGGCACCGTTCATCACCCCGGCGAGGGCGGTGAAATCTGGCGTTGCGGCGATGAAGCCCCCTAGACGGACGACGCTGGCCACCTTGTCGAGCGAGCCGAGGGCGGCCTTTATCTGCGCGAGAATGTTGAGCCCGCAGAAGCGCGCGGCTTCCGCACCGTTCTCTGCGCTCACCGTGCCACCGAGCTTGCCCTTGTGGCGCGCGTTGAGAACGCCATCCGGCCCGAGGCAAATCTGCCCCGAGATCACCAGCAGGTTGCCGATGCGGCGGAAGGGCACATAATTGGCAACAGGCGAGGCCGGTTGCGGCAGCGTGATTCCGAGGCTCGCGAGGCGGTCTTCAATACGTGACATCGGGCGTCTCCTTGTTGGATCAAGGCTAAGGCGCGCGGGCGTGGCGTCAACTGCGCCGCAACTTCGCCAAGGTTTGCGGCCATAGCGTTGGTCCCCGCGCGGGGTGCATCAAAGGACGATACAATGAAGCGAATGATGGTGGCGGGTGCGGTTGTTGCGGCGGCAGTGACCCGTGTGGATGCCGCCCCTCCGACAGCGCCGTTTCCGCTTCAGCCCCACCGCATCGCCTATGAGGTTTCGCTCGGGGCGCGCCCCGGCTCCACCTTCTCCTCAGCGCGCGGTGTGATTGCGGTGGAATTCACCGGCAGTGCCTGCAAGGGCTACAAGACGCAGTTCCGGCAGGCGATGCAGCTGGCCGATGCCGATGGCGGGCAGCGTATGCTCGATTTCGCGATCCAGAACTGGGAAGGCGGCAAGGGCGAGAGCTTCCGCTTCACCGTGCTCAACAAGCTCAACGGCGCGACCACCCGCGAAGCGCGCGGCGAAGCCAAGCGCGTGGGCGATGGCTCGATTTCAGTGCGGCTGGAGCACCCGAAGGGCAAGGCGGGGGATTTCGACGGCAATGCCAATTTCCCCACGGCGATGCTGATGAACCTCGTCAAGGCCGCCCAGCGTGGGGAGAAGCGCTATGATTCGCGCATCTTCGATGGGTCAGAAGGCGGTGAGAAGGTCTATGAAACCGTCTCCACCATCGGCGCGGCGCTGGAAGGCGAGAAAAACGGACGCATCGAGCCGGTGCTCAACGCGGATCCGTTGAAAGACGTGCCGCGCTGGCCGGTTTCCACGTCCTATTTCGACAATACCGCCGGGGACCGTGTGCCGGTTTACACCATGAAGAGCATCACCTTCGCCAATGGTGTTGTGGGTGATCTCCAGTTTGATTTCGCCGATTTCAGCCTGCGGGCGCGCGCTGTGCGCTTCGAGGCGCTGCCCGCCGAAACATGCAGCTGAGGAGCCTACCAGCTTTCGCGCCAAGTGCCCTCGCGCGGGGCGTCATCGCCGGCCAGCAGACGGGCGGCCCGCATGATCGCCTCCGGCACCATGTGCTTTTCCGCCGCAAAGGCGATCAGCAGGCTTTCATCCTGCCCCACATAGTCCAGCACATGGGCCAGAAAGCCCGGTGCGGCGGCGGCGGCGCGCAGATCCTGCGCTTCAAGCCCCGTCAGCGCCATGAAACGGGAGAGTCGGGCTTCATCCTGCGCGAGATAAACCAGCGCCTCGATGGCCAGGGCCTCGGCATTGTCTTTTGAGCCCGCGCCATGCGTTCTTGTTTCGCGTAGCACCATTTGCGCCTCCTCCTTCAACGTCTTCTCAACCATCTTCTTCAATTGCGGGCGCGCCGAGAGCTCTTGCCGCGCGCGCTTACATATTGATTCAATACTCACCCCGCATGGTGGCGGGCGGTGGACAGAATTCCGCCGGGGTGACGTTACGCGTGGTAGGCTCGGGGGCCATGGGCAAAACCGTTCTGATTGTTGAGGACAACGAACTCAACATGAAACTTTTCAATGACCTTCTCGAGGCGCACGGTTACGCGACGCTGAAGTCGCGCTCTGGCCTTGAGGGCTTCGAACTGGCGCGTGCGCATCGCCCGGATCTGGTGCTGATGGATATCCAGCTGCCGGAAGTCTCCGGCATCGATATCATCAAGCTGCTCAAGGAAGATGATACGCTCAAATCGATCCCCGTGATCGCCATCACCGCCTTCGCCATGAAGGGGGATGAGGAGCGCATCCGCGAGTCCGGTTGCGAGGGCTATCTGCCCAAGCCGATTTCCGTCGCCAAGTTCGTTGAAACCGTCCGCAGCTTCATCGGATAAGAACGGGAACAGGATCACCACATGACCGCGCGCGTTCTGATCGTCGATGACGTTTTCGCCAACATCAAGCTGCTCGAGGCGCGGCTGACGGCGGAGTATTTCTCCGTCATTTCCGCCATGAACGGGCCACAGGCGCTCGATATTGCCGAGCGCGGCGAGTGCGACATTGTGCTGCTCGACGTGATGATGCCGGGCATGGACGGTTTTGAGGTTTGCCGCCGTCTCAAGTCCGCGCCGGCCACGGCGCATCTGCCGGTGGTGATGGTGACGGCGCTCGACAGCCCTGCGGATCGCCTCGCGGGCTTGCAGGCCGGGGCCGATGATTTTCTCACCAAGCCGATCAACGAGCTGGCGCTGCTCACGCGCGTGCGCTCCCTGGTGCGCCTCAAGCACCTCACCGATGAGTTGCGCGCCCGCGCCAAGGGCTCGCAGGGGCTCGGTCTGCCGGATCCGCTCACCGTGGCGGCAGCGGAAGATGGCCTCAACGGCCGCGTGCTGCTGATCGAGGACCAACATGTCACCGCCGATCGCATGAGCGCGGCGTTGCAGCTGCACCATATTGTCGAGATCGACGCCGGTGGCGCGGAAAGCCTCGTCCGGATCGAGGAGTTCAACCCCGATGTCGTGGTGCTGAGCCTTTCGTTGCGCGAGGTGGACCCCTTGCGCCTTGTCTCCCAGATTCGTTCCAACGACCAGTTGCGTAATCTGCCGGTGCTGGTGCTGGCCGAGATCATGGATGATCCGCGTGTCAACCGCGCGCTCGACATGGGCGTGAATGATTACCTCATCCGCCCGGTGGACCGGAACGAGCTGATTGCCCGCGTTTCCACCCAGATTCGCAAGCGGCGCTATCAGGACCGGCTGCGGGACAATCTGCGCGCTTCGATGGAGCTGGCGATTGTCGATCCGCTGACGCGCCTGAACAACCGCCGCTTTTTGCAGACCCAGCTGTCCATGCTGCTGCGCGATGAGAACCGTCGCGGTGCGCCGCTCTCGCTGCTGGTGCTCGATCTCGATCACTTCAAGCGCATCAACGATGTTTACGGTCATGACGCCGGGGACGAAGTGCTGCGCGAATGCGCCGAACGTCTGCGCTCGCTCGTGCGCGGCATTGATATTGTCGCGCGTTTCGGCGGCGAGGAGTTCGTGGTCGCCATGCCCGATACCGATGCTTTTGCCGCATCGCGCGTGGCCGAGCGCATCCGCGACCTGATCGACAAGAAGCCTTTTGTCATCGCCCGTGGCGAGAAGACCATTCACGTGACGATTTCGATCGGCGTGGCTTCCGCGCCCCGCACCGGCGGCAATCCCGATGCGCTGTTCAAGCTCGCCGATGCCGCGCTTTATGATGCCAAGCGGGCAGGGCGCAACTGCGTGCGCGCGGCGGCGTAGTCTGTCCCCCTGGTTCCCGAGGCTTCGCCGGGAACAGGCTGTCTCTTGGGCCGGAACCGACTCATCCTATTGCGGAAATCCGCGACTCACCTACGATGACAGCTCGGAGCTGAGCGCTTGCCGCTCGCCCCGCCTCGCGGGATGTACAGGTCCGCCGCATCTCCTGGCGCCCACGGGGTCAGGCCGGTTGTGAACTTCGGGAAAGGTTGCCTCCTCGCCCGCTGTTCCGGCCGGCCTTTTCATTTCAGGCATCATTTTTCAGGCATCATTAGTGGAAAGGGCCTTCAGACAACAAAAAAGGCGCCTTGCGGCGCCCCATGTTCTTCCACAAGGGAAGAGCAAGATCACTTGATCTTGGTTTCCTTGAACTCGACGTGCTTCTTCGCCACCGGGTCGTACTTCTTGAACGACAGCTTTTCGGTCGCGGTGCGGGCGTTCTTCTTCGTGACGTAGAAGTAGCCGGTGTCGGCGGTCGAGAGCAGCTTGATCTTGATCGTCGTGGCCTTCGCCATGGTCCAGTCCTCCGGCGGATGGCCCCAAGAGCTTGGTGGCGACTACCGCGTCATAAAACAATTGAGCCGGGGCATGCTCGTGTCCCGGCGAAGGCGTCCTTTTGATCAAAGCCTCGGCCAAAGTCAAGGCTTGGCCGGTGCTTTTTTCTCCATGAAACGCGCACGCCGCGCGCCCAGCATGATTCCCGCGCCATAGAGCAGCAGGCAGCTTCCCAGCGCCAGCGGCAGGCCCGCCGTGCCGAGCTTGTCGATCACCAGCCCTGTCACCGGTGGTCCGATGATCAGCCCCAGCGAATAGAGCGCCACGACCGCGCCGTTCGCGGCGGCGAGATCCGCATCGGTGAAGCGCTCGCCGATCAGCGCCAGCGCCACGGGGTAGATGCCGCCTGAGATACCGCCAGCCAGAAACAGCACGACGGCGGTGATCATGATGCCCGGTTTGGACATCAGCCCCACCAGCAGCAACCCGCTGACCAAGGCCAGAACGGCCAGCAGGGGCAGGCGTGGGATGCGGTCGGAGAGCAGCCCCAGCGGGATCTGGAGCAGCACGTTGCCCAGCGTGAAGGCGGCCACGAGCCATGCCGCGCCTTGGGCATCCAGCCCCATGCGCAGCCCGTGTACGGGCAACAGCAGCATAGCCCCGGTTTCCACCGCCCCGAAGACGAAAGCGCCGAGGGTGGCCTCGGGGGCGGCGCGGATGAAGCGCCACGGGGAGGCCGAGCCATGGCTTTCCATGGGCGG
>JAIUNQ010000149.1 GCA_020161475.1 Pseudomonadota bacterium
AGGCCTCGAAGGCCTCGGCCTCGGCGCGCGGCAGAATGACCAGGTTGCCCTGCGCATAGCCCGGGGCTGCGCCAGAGGTATGGCTCGTCATCCGGCCAGCCCGGATCGCGGCCCGGACCGATTGGGGCTCTTGCCGCTCGGCGGCGACGATGGGGGGAAAAAGCGCGTTCATGCGGACCTGAAGCGTTATGGAGCAATGAGTTATGGTGTCGCCTGTGTCGCGAAACCCCAAGCTCAAAATATTATTGTGAGAGCATCGAAAAATTCGATATGATCGAAACGCAATCCAAAAGGGAAGTCATTCCGCATGAACCTGCGTTTCGTGGATACCTTTCTCTGGGTGGTCCGGCTCAGTTCGGTTACCCGCGCGGCGGAGCGTCTCAACCTCACGCAATCCGCCGTCTCGGCCCGCATCGCAGCGCTGGAGGATGAGTTCGGCACGCCGCTGATCGACCGTCAAGCCAAGGGGTTTCGTCTCACCTGGGCGGGCGAGCGCTTCCTCACCCATGCCGAGCACTTGCTGGATACACAGCGCCGGATGCGCGCAGAACTGGGCGCGGCAGAGCCGGAAGCCTTCGTGCTGCGCATCGGCGCCATCGAGACCGTGCTGCACAGCTGGCTCATCAGCCTTGTCAATGCGCTCAAGGTGGAGAACCCGCGCATGGGGTTGGAGATCACGGTGGAAATGACCCCCGTGCTCAATGATCTGCTGCGCCGGGGCGCGCTGGATCTGGTGTTTACGGCTGCGCCCGTGGCGGGCAACGGGCTGCGGGCGCGGCCCCTCCCCCCGGAACCCATGTGCTTTGTCGGCCCTGCGGCAATGATGGGGCGCGGGCGGCTCGGGGTTGCCGAGCTCTGCGCGCATGATCTGCTGACCTTCCAGCGCGGCTCGCATCCGCATGTGGCGCTGGAGGAAGCGCTGGCGCGGCTCGGCCAGCCGGACAAGCGCCCGCATTGCCTTTCCTCCATTGCGGCGCTGGCGCAGCTGGCGGAAGGCGGCTTCGGTCTGGCGACGCTGCCGCTTTCCACCGCGCGCCCGCTCTCGCGCCGCTACGGCATCACGATTCTGGACAGCGAGATTGATCTCGTCCCCCTGCCGATGCATGCCGGTTTCCGCGATATCGGCGACAACCCCGGTCTTTCCCGCGCCATTGATACGGCGATTGACTTTGCCAACCGGGCGCAGGCTGCGGCGTGAGCATGGCAGCCGGGACGCTGCTGTGCGGCTGGATTTGAGGCCCATGCTCCCTGCCCTGCTCGCCTGCCGATCTGCCCCGGCTTCCTGCAATTGACAGCTGTCAATTTGCCTTGGGGCGGCGCCGGGGAGGGCGCGTTGACAGCTGTCAACGGCGGCGGACTTATCCCCGCTTCCGCGCGCCATGCTAGACAAAGGCACGGGGCTTGACGCGACTCACGCGTTGCGGCCTCGTAACGTTGGCGCGCCTTTCTCCGGTGTTTTCGCGTGGTAACGGTTTGTGAGCGTTTTGCGCGCAGTTTCCGTTACACTGTCATTTCAACAGATGTGATTCGATGAGCGAACCCTTGATCGAGGCCCCCTCCCCCAACCCCGCCGCCCCGCCGATCGATGATGTGATCGCGCAGGATGCCGAGGGCCTGTCGCGCCAGTTGCAGGCGCTGCGCGAGCGCTTCTTTCCGCCCGAGGCGCAGAAGACCCTGCGGCGCTTCTCCTCCGGGGAGGCGGCGCGCCTCATCGGCGTTTCCGACAGCTACCTGCGCCAGATCTCGCTGGCGGGGGAGGGGCCGGAGCCGGATGTCAGCGCGGGCGGGCGTCGGCAATATTCGCTCCAGCAGATCAATGCGCTGCGCGAAATGCTGGCCGGGCAGGGGGGCGCAAAAGCCCTGTCCTATTTCCCGCGGCGGCGCGAGGGCGAGCATCTTCAGGTGCTCGCCGTGGCCAACTTCAAGGGCGGCTCGGGCAAGACCACGACCACCGCGCATCTGGCGCAGTATTTTGCGCTGCACGGCTATCGCGTGCTGGCGGTGGATCTTGATCCGCAGGCCTCGCTCTCCACGCTCTTCGGCGTGCAGCCTGAATTCGATCTGAAGGCGAACGACACCCTCTATGGTGCGATCCGCTATGACGAGGATCGCCGCCCGATGCAGGCGATTATCCGCAAGACCTATTTTGCGGGGCTCGATCTCGTGCCCGGCAATCTCGAACTGCACGAGTTCGAGCATACCACGCCGAAAATTCTCGCCGCGCAGACCCCGGATGAAACCCCGTTCTTTGCGCGCATCGCCGCGGCGATCGCCGAGGTCGAGGCCGAGTACGACATTGTGGTGATCGACTGCCCGCCCCAGCTCGGCTTTCTTACGCTCGGCGCGCTCTGTGCGGCAACGGGGCTGATCGTGACCGTGCATCCGCAGATGCTCGATGTCGCCTCGATGAGCCAGTTCCTCTTCATGACCTCGGATCTGCTCTCGGTGGTGCGCGAAGCCGGGGGGGATCTGAGCTTCGATTTCCTGCGCTATCTCATCACGCGGCACGAGCCGAACGATGGCCCGCAGGCGCAGATCACCGCCTTCCTGCGCACGCAGTTCGGCGAGCGGGTCCTCACCGCCGCCATGCTCAAATCCACCGCCATCGCCGACGCGGGCCTCACCAAACAGACCGTCTACGAGGTGGGCCGCGAGAACTTCTCGCGCCAGACCTACGAGCGCGTGCTGGAGAGCCTCGACGCTGTGAACGGCGAAATCGAGGGGCTGGTGAAAAAAGCCTGGGGCCGGGCAGGGGACAAGGGGGGCGATAAATGAACCGTCGCCGTGATGATCTGCGCTCGCTGCTGCTCGGTGGCGCGCAACCCTCCTCAACCCCGGCATCCCTTGAGGCTGCGCCGGAAACCAAAGCGGCACCAGCGCCGCGCGTCTCGGACCTCTCGGCTGCCGGTGATGCGCCTCAACGCGCCGCCTCTGGCGAGGTCCAACAAAGAACCGCCTCTGGCGATATAGCGCATAGAACCGCCTCCGGCGCTGTGCGCGCCATGGGGCTTTCGTTGGGGCAGAAGGCGAGGGAAGCCGAGGAGAATGCCCGCGCGTTGCAAACCCTGCGGGCCCAGCTGGAGCAGGGCGAGCAGGTGGTGGAGATTGCGCCTGCGCTGATCGAGCCCTCGTTCGCGGCCGATCGTCTGGCAACGCAAAGCGAGGATGCGCCGGAGGAGCCGGATTTCGCCGCCTTCGTCGAGGATATCCGCACGCATGGCCAGCAGGTGCCGATCCTCCTGCGCCCGCATCCCGAGGCCGCAGGGCGTTATCAGATTGCGTATGGTCATCGGCGCTGGCGCGCGGCGCAGGCGCTCGGGCGGTCTGTCAAAGCGCAGGTGCGGCCCCTGAGAGACGCTGAACTCGTGGTGGCGCAGGGGCAGGAGAACGCCCAGCGGCGCGACCTCAGCTTTATCGAGAAGGCCTTCTTTGCCCGCTCGCTCGATGAGCGGGGGTTTGACCGGGCAACGCTCTGCGCGGCGCTGGCGGTCCAAAGCGCGGAGATCAGCCGCCTGCTGGTGGTGGCGCGCGCGGTGCCGGCGGGGCTGGTGACCGCCATTGGTCCGGCGCCGAAAGCCGGGCGGCCGCGCTGGTTGCAGCTGGTGGAGCTGCTCGCGCGCCCAAGCGGCAACGCCCGCATGATGGATGCCCTTGCAAGCCCGGAATTTCGCGCGGCCGGCTCGGACGAGCGCTTCGCGCTGGTGTTTGCCGCGCTGAGCGCCCGCGCGCCGGCTCCCACAACGGAACCCGAGGTGGTGCTGCCCGATGAGAAGGGCCGTGCGCTGGCCCGGCGCGAGGTGAAGGGCAAGACCATCCGCCTCGTGTTTGATGAGGCTCTCGCGCCTGATTTCGCCGCTCTGGTCGCTGATCGTCTGCCCGCGCTTTACGCGGAATGGCGCGCAGCGGGCGGAGCACAACCCGCAACCCGCGAGCGTTCCGCCCGATCCAAGGGCGGCAACAAGGAGCGCTGAACCCGGCAAAAGAAAAAGGCCCCCGACGTTTCCATCGGAAGCCCTCTCTTCGTTTAGCAGCCTGAGAGAATCACTTCCCTGAATCGCTGTCAAGAGTCCTTCGGGACAACTGCCATTTCGGCGGGCGGAATTTCTTTGCCTCAACCTGAGGGGAAGACCCATGACGCACAGCGTAGCCACGACGCCCTTCGGGCGGCGAACGATGTCGCTTGGCCTGATTGCAACGCAGGCGCAGGCGCGCTCTGTGGCGCCGGAAAAGACGGTGCACAAGTGGAAGGTGTTTCAGGCCATCACCGAGGCCAAGGACAAGCTCGCCCTGCCGGATCGCGCGCTGGCGGTGCTCTCGGCGCTGCTCTCCTTCCATCAGGAGACGACCTTGAGCGCGGGCGATCCGCTGATTGTGTTTCCCTCCAACGAGAAGCTGTGCCAGCGCGCGCATGGCATGGCGCCGGCGACCCTGCGTCGGCACCTCGGGTTTCTGGTGGAGGCCGGGCTGGTGATCCGGCGCGACAGCCCCAACGGCAAGCGCTATGCCCGGCGCGGGGCGGGCGGCGAAGTGAGCCTTGCCTTCGGCTTTGAGCTGACCCCGCTGGTGGCGCGGGCGGAGGAATTCGAGACGCTGGCGCAAGAGGTGCGGGAGGAACGCCGCGCGCTGCGCCTTGCGCGCGAGCGGATCACGCTGGCCCGGCGCGATATCACCAAGATGATCCTGCTGGGGCAGGAGGAGGGGCTTCCCGGCGATTGGGCGCATCTGGAGGCGCAGTTTCTCGCCCTGCTGGCACCGCTGCGGCGCTCAACCGCCCTGGGCGCATTGCGGGAGATGGCGAGCGCGCTGGAAGCGCTGGCGAGCGGTATCGTGAAGCATCTGGAACTCTTCATCAATTCAGAGGATATGAGCGCCAGAGAGTCCCGAAATGGGCATCACAAACAGAATTCAAAACCAGACCCTTACGTCTTTGAACCTGCTTTCGAGAAAGACAGGAGCGAGACGGAGCGGCTTCAGACTCAGCCGGAACCTTGCGAAGAGCAGGACGAAGGCGTCCCAGCGGCTTCAGACCAGCGTGTGCGCCTTGGCACACCCCTGCCCATGGTGCTGGAGGCCTGCCCGGATATTCTTGATTACTTCCCCCAGAACGCGAGCGCATCGCCGGATTGGTCGGGGTTCCTGAAAGCGGCGGAGCTGGTGCGGGCCATGCTCGGTATTTCGCCCGATGCCTGGCGCGATGCAGTGGAAACCATGGGGCAGGCCGATGCCTCGATCGTCGTCGCTGCGATCCTGCAGAAAGGCGACGAAGTGCGCTTCCCCGGCGGCTATTTGCGGGCCCTGACCGAAAAGAAGCGCGCGGGGGAATTCTCGGTGGGGCCGGTGCTGATGGCGCTGATCGGCACCAAACTCAAAGCGCTGCGTGAAAGCGGAGGGCG
Organism: Pseudomonadota bacterium; assembly: GCA_020161475.1. Taxonomy (GTDB): domain Bacteria; phylum Pseudomonadota; class Alphaproteobacteria; order Rhizobiales; family Beijerinckiaceae; genus Rhabdaerophilum. The sequence continues at coordinate 5,394 of JAIUNQ010000149.1, forward strand.
GGGTGAACTGGTGTGAGGGCGGGGCGCATCGCAGAGGGCTGAGCCGGGCTGCGGGCGCTTTCACGGGCATGGACTTTGTTAACCATGAGACAAATTCCTCAGGCTCGGGTCTTGCCCTCTTCATCGGTAGTTTAGTCCCGCACGGGACCATGCATCAGGTTTTGGTGTCAAAGGTTTTCGAACACGATGCAGGCGCAGAAAGTCCGGCCGGACACCATTGAGCCCGAGCAGGTCCGTTACCAGGGCGGTGAGCCCGGTCGCTCGCAGCATCGCGTCTTGCTGCCGCGCCACGGTCTTCTATGGGGCTATGCCGATCCTATCGGCATGACTGTAAAAGCCGTGGTCAGCGTGGTGTTGCTGGGTCTGATCGGGCTGTGGTTTTACTTGCCCCATGCCATGCGCACCGCTGCGCTCGAAACCGCGCTGCAAAGCAACCTCGATCTGATCAGCCAGGTGAAGCTGGTACGCTCCTATTACGCGGAAAACGTGCTCAAGCGCGCCACCGCGAGCGGCGCCATCAAGCCGAGTGCGGATTACCGCAACCATCCCAACCAATTGCCGCTGCCCGCAACGCTCGTCAAAGACATCTCCGAGCTGATGGAGAAGAACGACACGCGCCTGTCGCTTGTCAGCCCCTACCCGTGGCCGCATCGCAAGGACCGCAAGATGTCAGGCTTCGAGCAGGAGGCCTGGGAGACGTTCCAGCAGGATCCCGGACGGATTGTCTCGCGCGAGGAAGTGCGGGATGGTCGGCGTATCCTGCGCGTGGCCGTTGCGGACCGCATGACGGGCGAAGCCTGCACCGGGTGCCATAACGCGGACCCCGCCTCCGTCAAGCAAGACGGGCATTGAGTAGCAACGGAACAGAAAACTCACTTAAGCGGCCGAGGTGGGCTTTCCGACATTCCGGCACGGCGTTAGCGCCAGCGATCCAGCTCCTTGATCGTTGACCTGTGGCATTTGAGGTGAT
>JAIUNQ010000003.1 GCA_020161475.1 Pseudomonadota bacterium
TCAGAACGACAAAGCCCACCCTGTCCTGCGGCAACAGGGAAAGCAGGTTCTCGACCCAAAGATGACCATCAAATCCTCGAAAAACCAACGTGAAGAAAGATGCGCCAATCAGCAGGAAAATAATGCATGCGCATAAGATGCCGGTAGCATCCATTGCTGCTTTCAGTCTCGCCGGGGTCAGCCGCCCCCGCATGAGCGCAAGCAGAAGCGTACCTGTAACGCCAATGGCTCCGCCTTCGCTGGGCGTGGCTATGCCAAAACTAATGGAGGCAAGAACAAGCCCAACAAGCCCGACCGGCAATCCCATTGAAACCAACAGATCTCGCCAGAGCGGAATTTTCTCACGCTGGGGATCGCTCATGCTTGCAATCGCTGGTGCCAAGCTTGGATTGTGCCATGTCCTCGCAAATATATAGAATACATACAGGGAAATCAGCATGAGGCTTGGAATGACGGCACCATGAAAAATTGCCTGCAAGGAGACTTCCATCTGCTCAGCAAGTATAATCAATACAAGGCTAGGCGGAATGATTTGAGCCAAAGTCCCAGATGCCGCCGCAACACCGGTTGCGAGCGAGTGATTATAACCGGCCCGTACCATGACGGGGAGTGAGATCAATCCGATGGCGACGACGGAGGCGGATACGAAACCGGTCATGCTCGACAACAGCGCTCCGACGAGAATCGTGCCGTATGCAATCCCCCCGGATAACCGGCTGAACAACCGGCCAAGCGCCGCGAACATATCTTCGGCAATCGCCGTGCGTTCAAGAAGGACGCCCATGAAGATGAGCATTGGGATCGCGAGTAGGTTGTCATTGCCGAAAATTCCCTGAAGGCGGAAAAGCATCGCCAGCAGAAAAGGCGGGTCAAAAGCGCCGGTTACGAGGCCGATAACCCCGAAAACGCATGCGATAGCTGCCAGCGAAAAGGCTACTGGATATCCCAGCAACAAAACCACCAGCAGGCATACGAACATGGAGGGCGCGATGACGTTATTCATTGGCATCGCTCCCTGATAGGAGCGAACGGTCCTGCTTCCGTTCATGAATGCCTGCAAGATGTGCAACGCAGCGAATGGCTTCGGATACACCCTGCAGCCCAAGCAATATGAAGCCCAGAGGTATGAAACCTTTCATGATCCAGGCCGGAATGTCGCTCATGCTGTCGCGTGTAGAGCGGGTTTCATTTCCCGATAGCGCGTTGAAAAATTCAACGGAGCCAAACCAAACCATCAAGCCGCAAAGGGGAATAAGAACAAACAACGCTCCTGACAAATCCAACCATGCAAGGCCGCGGCTGCCGAGTTGACTGGCAAAAATATCAATCCGTACATGTTCGTTTCGCTGGAGTGTATAAGCTGCCATCAGAAGGACTACGGCTGCGAAGAAATGCCATTGAAGGTCGAAAGCGGACGGATAGGCGATCGAAAATAATTTTCGGGCGATTGCATTGAAAGTGATGATCAACGCGTTCGCGAGCAGCGCCCAGCGGGCGTAAGCGGCGATTGACCTATTGAGCCCATCAATTTTACCCGCCAGCGCCAGAAGCTGTTTCATGCCGCCATCTTTCGTAATTCTGGTGGAACCGCCCTGGAACTGGAAGATTTTAGGAGGCCGACATATGTGAATTGATTTCTGCGGAGCATCCTGCAAGCTGATGTTGCTATAGGTTCAAGAGGGAAAATCATGCCTGTCGCAGGAAAAATGCGGATGAATGTCGCGGAGCACGGGATGCCGATTGGCGTGCTCGCGGAGCAAACCGGCGTCAAGGTCGAGACGATCCGGTACTATGAGCAGGTCGGTCTTTTGCCCGCACCGGAGCGCTCGGAAGGCAATCAGCGGCGCTACGGCCGACGTCACCGGGAGCGGCTGGCGTTCATCAAGCATGCGCGTGATCTCGGGTTCACCATCGAGAGCATCCGGGCGCTGCTCAAGCTCTCAGACAAACCTAACATGGCCTGCGACGACGCACACGCCATCGCCAGCGCACATCTCGGCGATGTCCGCGACAAGATCGCGCGGTTGCGCCTGCTCGAAGGCGAACTCCAGAGGATCGCAGCCTCCTGCGTGGGTGGTGTCAACGCCTGTGATTGCAAGATCATCGAGGCTCTCGCCAATCATGGCCAATGTCATCATGATCATGGGCGGGCTGTTTAGGAAGGCTTTTCCGAAGGCATTTTTGTGGCACCCCCCTCCCCTTCACGATCCCGTAGATCGCGGGGATCACCACCAGCGTCAGGATGGTCGATGAGACCATGCCGCCGATCATGGGCACGGCGATGCGCTGCATGATCTCCGAGCCGGTGCCGGTGCTCCACAGGATCGGGATCAACCCGGCCATGATGGCGATGACGGTCATCATCTTGGGCCTGACGCGCTCGACCGCGCCGACCATGATCGCGCGGTGGAGGTCATCGCGGGTGAATGGGCGACCTTCGGCGGCGCAGGCAACCTGCCCTTCCCTCAAGGCGTGATCGAGGTAGATCAGCATGATGACGCCGGTTTCCGCCGCGACGCCCGCCAACGCAATGAAGCCGACCGCTACCGCGACCGACATGTTGAACCCCATCCACCACATCAGCCACAATCCGCCGATGAGCGCAAAGGGCAAAGAGAGCATGACGATGAGCGTTTCGGTGAGCGCCCGGAAGTTGAGATAGAGCAGCAGGAAGATGATCATCAGCGTCAGCGGCACCACGATCTTGAGCCGCGCCTCCGCCCGTTCGAGATACTCAAACTGCCCGCTCCATTGCACATAGGTTCCGGGCGGGAACTTTACCTCCTTCACCACGGCAGCCCGCGCCTCCGCGACATAACCGCCAAGATCACGTCCGGCCATATCGACGAAGATATAGACCGCGAGCTGGCCGTTCTCGGTGCGGATAGCGGTCGCGCCGCGCGTGAGCTTGACTTCGGCAACCGCACCAAGCGGCACGAAACCGCCTTTCGGCAGCGGCACCTGCACCTCGGTCGCGATCGTCTCAGGGCTTGAGCGCAGATCACGTGGATAGCGGATGTTGACAGAATAGCGCTCGCGCCCCTCGACCGTGCTGGTGACGCTCTCCCCGCCCAGCGCCGAGGCGATGACATCCTGCACGTCGCCGATCACGAGGCCGTAACGCCCGAGTTCCACGCGATCCGGCACGATATCAAGGTAATAACCGCCGATGACCCGCTCGGCATAGGCGCTCGACGTGCCGGGAACCGCCTTCACCACCGCCTCGACCTGCCGTGACAGCGCTTCGATTTCTGCAAGGTCGGGGCCGAACACCTTGATGCCGACCGGCGTGCGGATGCCGGTCGCCAGCATGTCGATGCGAGCGCGGATCGGCATGGTCCAGGCATTGGAAACACCGGGGAATTGCAGCGCCTTGTCCATCTCGGCTTTGAGACTTTCCGTGGTGACGCCCGGCCGCCATTGGGATTTCGGCTTGAGGTTGATGATCGTCTCGAACATCTCCATCGGTGCGGGGTCAGTTGCCGTGAGCGCGCGGCCCGCCTTGCCGAAGACCGAGGCCACCTCGGGGAAGGATCTGATGATCCGGTCCTGCGTCGCCAGCAGTTCCCCCGCCTTGGTGACGGAAAGGCCCGGCAGGGTCGTCGGCATATACATCAAGGTGCCCTCATCGAGGCTGGGCATGAACTCCGAACCGATCTGCCGCGTCGGGTAGACACTGGCGCCAAGGATGAGGAGCGCGATGAGGATCGTCAGCCCCTTGGCCTTGAGTACGCCGGCGATCACGGGACGGTAAATCCAGATCAGGAAGCGGTTGATCGGGTTTTTATGCTCGGGGATGATTTTCCCGCGCACGAAGATCACCATCAGCGCGGGAACCAGCGTCACCGACAGAAATGCCGCTGCCGCCATGGCGAAGGTCTTGGTGAAGGCGAGCGGGCTGAACAGCCGCCCTTCCTGCGCTTCCAGCGTGAAGATCGGCAGGAACGATACGGTGATGATGAGCAGGCTGAAAAACAAAGCCGGCCCAACCTCGCTCGCAGCCTCGATGAGGATATCGACCCTTGGTTTCCCCTCCTCTGCCCGCTCCAGATGCTTGTGCGCGTTCTCGATCATCACAATGGCCGCGTCGATCATCGCGCCAATGGCGATGGCGATGCCGCCAAGGCTCATGATGTTCGAGCCGAGGCCCAGCAGCTTCATCGCGACAAAACTCATGAGGATGCCGACCGGGAGCATCAGGATCGCGACCAGGGCGCTCCTGAGATGAAGGAGGAACACCACGCAAACGAGTGCGACGATGCCCATCTCCTCCAGAAGCGTCATTTTAAGGGTTTCAATGGCGCGGGTAATCAGTTCCGAGCGGTCATAGACCGGCACGATTTCCACGCCCGATGGCAGGCTGGGCAAGATTTCCGCGAGGCGCGCCTTGGCGCTGGCGATCACGGAGAGCGCATTGGCGCCGAAGCGCTGGATGACGATGCCGCTGGCGACCTCACCCTCGCCGTTGAGTTCCGCGATGCCGCGTCGCTCATCCGGCCCGAGTTCGACCCGCGCGACATCGCCGAGACGCAGGGCCACCCCGGCTTCGCTTTTGAGAACAATGCTCTCGATATCCGCGATATTCCGGAGGTAGCCCCGCCCGCGCACCATGAACTCGAATTCCGAGAGTTCGACACTGCGCCCGCCGATATCGGCATTGCTGGCCCGCAGCGCCTCGCGAATGCGCGAGACGGGAATGCCAAGCGCGCGCAGCCGGTTGGGATCGACGACGACATTGTATTGTTTCACAAAGCCGCCGACGGCGGCGACCTCTGCCACGCCCTCGGCCTTGGCCGCCGCGAAACGCAGTTTCCAGTCCTGCAAGGAGCGTGTTTCGGCGAGGGACAGATCTTTCGCCAGCACTGCGTATTGGTAGACCCAGCCCACGCCGGTGGCGTCCGGTCCGAGAGTCGGGGTCACGCCGGCGGGAAGGCGTTTTGCGGCGGTGTTGAGATATTCGAGTACGCGCGAACGCGCCCAATAAGGATCGGTGCCGTCCTCGAAAATCACATAGACGAAGGAAACGCCGAAGAACGAGAAGCCGCGCACCACCTTCGATTTTGGGACGGTGAGCATCGCGGTGCTCAGGGGATAGGTCACCTGATCCTCGACCACCTGCGGCCCCTGCCCGGAATATTCGGTGTAGACGATGACTTGCACATCCGAGAGATCGGGAATGGCGTCGAGCGGCAGGTTTCGCAGGGCATAAAGCCCGGCGGCCACGGCGAAAGCGGTGCCGATCAATACCAGCATCAGGTTTCGCGAAGACCAGGAAATGAGCCTTGCGATCATGGCTGCTTCTCCATGCTGGCCTTGTCTTGGTTGCTCGTTTCTTGGGCCATCGTCAGACTCTGGAGGGCTGATTTCAGGTTACTTTCGGCATCGATCAGGAAGTTTGCGGCGGTTACGACCTTTTCACCTTCCGCCACCCCGTCGAGAATGGCGACGAACCCGTTGCCGCGCTGCCCGGTCTTGACCTCGCGCGGCTCGAAGCGGCCTTCGCCGCGATCAAGGAGCACGGTCTTGCGCGCGCCGCTGTCGATCACAGCGCTTTCCGGCACGGCGATGCGCTCCATATCATCGCCAGCCGTGATCTCGACATCGACAAACATATTGGGCAGCAGCACGAGGTCGGGGTTGGCGAGTTCGATCCGCACACGCGCTGCGCGGGTTTCGAGGTTCACCTGCGGGTAGATCAGCGAAACTTTACCCGAGAATGTCAGATCGGGGCGGTGTCGCAGTTGGATCGTGGCCTCCGCTCCCATACGCAAGGAAGCGAGACCTTGTTCCGTCACATCTGCCAGTACCCAGATTCTCGTTGCGTCAGCGATGCGGAACAGCGTCGTCCCCGAAGCCATTTTCATGCCGACGATGACATTGCGCTCCAGCACGATCCCACCCTGCGGCGCGCGCCAGACCATATTCGGCGGAACTTTCCGGCTGCGTTCGATCCCGGCGATCTCCTCGGAAGGAACACCCAGGTTTTCGAGGCGCTTCTTCGCACCGCCGGTCGTTACCCCGCGCGAATCCGTCGCCAGTTCGGTGATGAACTGCGCCGCCGCCGCCGCGATCTCTGTCGAAAACAGGGTCACCAGCGGCTGGTTCTTCGTGACAGACTCGCCGGCTGTCACGCTCGCCACCTGCTCGACGAAGGCATCGACGCGGGCGGAAATTACGCTGATCCGCCGCTCGTCCAGCGCGACGATCCCCGGCGCGCGGATGGTTTTCGTGATTTTCTGGAGCGTGGCGGGAACCGAGCGGACGCCTGTGCGCTGCACCTTGCCGGGCGAGATTTTGACGATCCCGCTCTCGTCCTCGTCCCCCTCAAAGACAGGGATGTAATCCATCCCCATCGAGTCCTTCTTTGGCACCGGCGAGGTATCCGGCAGCCCCATAGGGTTGCGGTAGAAGCGGATTTTGTGGTGGGCTTTCACCGGTTCTGGCACGGCTTTCAGGATGAGCTTGCTCTCAACCAAACCGGTCTCGCCCTGCACCTTAGCGCCGAGCGAGAGCCGCCAACCGCCTTCCATGGAAAGGTTGGCCTTGAAGCGATAGGTGCCGGACTCAAGCGAGGGGAGCGGCTCGATCTGCGAGATCATCGTCTCCATGCCATCCGGCGCCATGTCGAGACGGGTCACGACGATCACCGCATCAGGCACGGGCTTGCCCGATCGCTTGTCGATCAGGAGCGCGGCGATCACCGCCCCATCGCCCTTCTTCATCGCGCTCTCGACAAGGCGGAATTCATAATCCCTAGGGTCGGCCTTCGCCGCATAGAAGGGGGCGACGGATAGGAGAAGGGTCAGCATCGCCGCAAAAATGGCGCGCCTGTCGAAATGGGTTCTCATGGGTGTTCTCGTCAAATTCAGGACAAGCCGCTGATGCAGCCAGAACCGCAGCTCAGGCCACGGGTGATCACCTGCGCCGGAAGCTTCGGTGCAGCACGCGCCAACGCATTGCGTTGGCAATGTCCTAAATTCGGGGTGGTGGCGCGGGAGGGCGGATCGACCACGCGTCGATGCTTTCATCCGACGAAATCCGATGAGAATTCGACGCCGCATCGACAAGAGCCAGACGCGTGAAGGCAGTATTTGCAACGGCGAAGCATTTCGCCATGCAGAGCATGAGATAGGGGCAGTTCTTCTGGCAATCCGGCATCAAGGGATCGCCGGGCGGGCAGCAATCCATCGGCTCCATCACGCCGACCATGTCAACCGGCAACCCGCCGCGCGCCATCATGGGCAAGGGCGGAATGCCAATCGCGATGATAGCAAGGATCGCCAGCAGTCGGGGAAAAAGCACCAAACGGATCATGGTTTACGATCGCATGTTTTGAGCACCATGCCCAGAGGATGCGTCTTCACGCTCGCCTGATCCGGGCACTGCAGTTTCTGTCGGCTTAACCGGAAGGTGCACGGAAACCCGCAGGCCGCCACGCTGCCGATTGTGCAGCGATATCGTTCCGCCATGCTCTGACAGGATCGCTTTCGCAATTGTGAGTCCAAGTCCCGTGCCGCCGGTCTCTCGGCTTCTTGAACTCTCGATGCGGTAGAAGGGTTCGAACACCCGTCCGAACTCGGCAATTGGAATGCCGGGGCCATCATCCAGCACCTCGACGAGAACTTGTGGGCCATCAAGCTTGATATGAATGATTGCCGTATTGCCGTATTTCAAGGCATTGCCGATGATGTTCCACAATGCGCGCTTTACGGCGATTGGCTTGCCCCGCACTGGGGCATGTTCAATCCCCTTCATCTTTATTGATCGACCGTGATCTGCCTCGCCATCGACTATGGTCCTGAGCATTGTTGCGAGATCGAACGTTTTGGGTGCTTCGCTGGAGACTCCCATTCTGAGGAATTCGAGTGTGGAATCGATCATCGCTTCCATCTCGGCGAGGTCCTCGTCGATCAGGTTGCGAGTCTGCTCATCGTCGAGAAGTTCTGACCGGAGCCGCAAGCGCGTGATCGGCGTTCTTAAATCGTGGCTGACAGCGGCGAGCGCCATCGTACGTTCGGCGACAAGGCGTCTGATGCGCTCACCCATCGTGTTGAAGGCTTTCGCTGCGTGGCGGACTTCGGCCGGGCCATCCTCCGGGACAGGATCACGCGCTTCATCAAGGCTGAAGCGTTCAGCGGCGACCGCGAGATTGCGAAGTGGGCGCGTCACCCAGCGCAACAGGAGGATAGCGACGACGATGATCACAGAACCAACAATGCCCGCGAGGACCAAGATGTTGCCCGCCATGTGGTGTGCCGTGCCGAGGGTCGGCGAGGCGAAATTGAGCCAGGTGCCATCTTCAAGCCTCAGCGACACCAGTAGCATATGACGATAGGCATCGCCCTCACCAGCATTGAGCGCCCCGTCGTCCGCATAGCCGACTCCAAATGATTCGACGCCGAACTCAGGGACAAGCTCCTTGAGCCGTGCTTCCATCATTTTTGAGCGCTCGCTGTTTGGGGCGTTGCCGAGCACGAGGCTGACCTTACTCCAATGCACCTCGAGTGAGGCTGTGGCTAGCGCATGCGCCGCCTTGTCGCGCTCGGCCTCATCCGGAATCGCACTGATTGCCCGCTTGATAGAAACGATCTGCTCGGCGAGGCCCTTGTCACGCGCAGCGGTTGCGAGCCCCACTGCTCCGACGTGGTAAACCCAATAGCCGACCAGGCTCATGGCGATCAGTGCACCCGCAAGGATCAGCACCGCGCGTGCAACGATGGTATCGGGAAGCCGACGGGATACACGCCCGTTCATTCTAAGGTGACCTTGGGCATGAAAACATATCCGGCCCCTCTTACGGTCTTGATGATCTGCTCCGAACTCCCGGGTGTCTCCAGCTTCCGCCGGAGGCGGCTGACTTGCACATCGATCGCCCGGTCAAAGGGGTCGCCAGTGCGTGTCTTGGCGAGTTCCATAAGCATTTCACGCGAGAGCACGCGGTTGGCGTGTTCTAGAAAGGCGACAAGTAGGTTATATTCTCCGGTCGATAGGTCAATCAGGACCCCATCGGGTGTGCTTAATTCCCTACGCATCGTATCGAGAAGCCAGCCGCCGAATTGAATTTTATTTCTACCCCGTGTCGGGGAGGCAGGATCAGCATTGCGCGAACGACGAAGGACAGAGCGAAGCCGCGCTAGCAGTTCGCGGGGCGAGAATGGTTTTGTCACATAGTCGTCCGCCCCGCCTTCAAGGCCTGATATTCGCATTTCTTCTTCGGAGCGCGCGGTGAGTAGGATCACGGGCACGGTGGATATCTCCCGGATTCGGCGACAGGCCTCGATCCCTGAGGTACCTGGCAGCATGACATCGAGAATGATAGCGTCGAGCGAGAAGCGATTCAGCGTCTCCAGAACGCTGTCGGCATCGCCTGCCGAGTAGATATGATAGCCATGACGCTGAAGAAACCGGGTGACGAGCAGCCGGATCTGGGCATCATCGTCGACGATGAGGATGTTGCCGTGGTCGTTGGGTGGGGATGTCGCATAGGCTTCCAAGTTTCACTCCACGTCAGTTGGTCGACCCTTTATATGGCCAGGGTCGACCGCAGTTCATAAAGAAGCTTAACCCCCAGTGTTGCCGCCACCTGCCGGGTCATACAGACCCTGGGTTACCGGTGGTGACATCTGGTCGCTCGCAATCGCCTTTTTTTGTTCCCGTTGATAAGATTTCATCTTCCCCATCGCGACAAACTCTGCCGGAGTCGTGAAATAGGGATCACTCGTGTTGCTGAACAGCACGCCGTCATTGGCAGAAGCCGTGCTGATCCCGAAAATGGCAGCGACCACGATTGCTGCACTCATGATTTTGTTCATATCACGTATCCTCTTTGTCAATTGCCATGTGTGGGGCACAGCAAGCCAAAACACTCGACCGAGACCCCGGAGCGGAATATGCAAAAACATTGTAACCCTATAATTTCATTGGAATTTCGAAATGTTTCGCAACATTCACTTATGTCCCTTCCGCAATAATTTGTAACAGACATCAGGCGTCCTGCTTTGCTATCCGCTGATCATCGATTGGATATTTCGGGACGGTTAGATGCGCCGATTGCTGTTTTTCACATTTCTTGCCTCGGCGTTGTCTGCCTGCGCTTCCGTGCCTGCATACCTCGAGAAGCCCGCTGATCCTTCGGCAAGAGTTCCGCGCGGCGGATACCAGCCTGTTGCGGCTGAAACGAAGACCTATCGTCCCGTCGGCCCCAAGGGCTGGGAAGAGCTCAACCGTCGTGTGGCGCCAAAATCATGATGCGAATTCCATTTCATAGTCCTGGCCTGCCCCCTCACCGGCAGGCATCTGTTCGAGCAGTTCTGCTCGCCGGCGTCGCTCTCCTTCTGGCAGGTTGTGCAACGGCTCAGCCCGATGGTGGTCTTGGTCTGTTGCAGGCGAGTGCTTCGGTCGATTTGGGCAAAAACGTTGAGAAAATAACGTCCGAGGAGCAGGCTGGTGGTGCCAAGGGCCGCGTTGATGCTTTAATGAAGAAGCCTCTGAGCGCGGACGCAGCGGTCCAGATCGCACTCTGGAACAATCGCGGGCTTCAAGCGGCGTTCAATGAACTTGGTATCGCTGATGCCCAGCGGATGCAGGCGAGCCTGCCGCCGAACCCGCGCATCTCGATCGCGAGGACAACCGCTTCGCTGGCGCTGGAGATTGAGCGGCAGATATCCGGGTCTATCTTTGCTTTAGCGACTCTTCCGGCCCGGACCGAAATTGCCAATGACAGGTTTCGTGCAGCCCAACTCAGGACGCTTGAAGGCGTGCTGAAGCTCGCGGCGGATACCCGTCGGCAATATTATCGCGCGGTTGCGGCCAACCAACAGGTTGCTGCGCTCATTCAGGCGAAATCTACTGCGGAAGCGACGGCGGAACTCTTCAAGCGTCTCGGCGAATCCGGCGGCGTCAACAAGCTCAATCAGGCGCGCGATTTCGTCTTCTACGCCGAAACCGGCGCGCAGCTCGCGCAGGCCCGTATCCAGCAGCGCATCGAGCGCGAAAAACTGATTCGGTTACTCGGCCTTTGGGGCAGCGATCTCACCGCCTTGAAACTTCCCGGCGCCCTCCCCGCCATGCCGCGTCTCGCCACCTCGCGTGAAATAGAGGCGGAAGCCCTCAAACGCCGCGTCGATCTCCAGATGGCGCGAGCCGATCTCGACGTGCTCGCGAAATCACTGGGGCTGACACAGGCCACGCGCTTCGTGGCCGATGTCGATCTGCTGGGCAGGCGCACTTACGACAGAGCCTTTGTCGACAATGGTGCTGGCGGACTGGATCGCGAGCGCACGATCAAGCGCACGCTGGAGCTGGAGATCGAAATTCCGATTTTTGATTTCGGACAAGCCAAAGTCGCGCAGGCCGAGGAAACCTACATGCAGGCCGCGAACAAGCTCGCGGAAAAGGCGGTCAACATCCGCTCCGAGGCGCGCGAGGCGTATCAGGTCTGGCGTGGGACATATGACGTCTCAAGGCTCTACCAAAGCCAGATCCTGCCTCTTCGCAAGGTTATCCAGGACGAGAGCCTGCTGCAATATAATGGCATGCTGATCGACGTGACACAGCTCATCGCGGATTCCCGTGGGCGAATGATGTCGCAGGTTGCGGCGATCAATGCCAAGCGTGACTTCTTCATTGCTGATGTCGATTTCAAGCACGCGCTGATCGGCGGCGGTGTTTCCGGCGGTGCGGCCAGTGGCGGTGCTGCCCCCCAATCCGGCGGCGGCGAAGGCCATTAAGGAGAGCATGATGGACGTTTCTCGCAGAGGATTTGTCGGCGGCTCCAGCCTTGTTCTTGCCGGCGCCGGCATGGTTTCCGGGCGGACGGCCTTTGCTGCCGTGCCGGAGGCGCCGACGACCAAGAGCCCGGCGACGCAGGCTCCACTCGTGCCAAAGACCGGGCCGGATTACCAGCCGGTCGCGACGCTCAACGGCTGGACCTTGCCGTGGAAAATGAATGGCGATTGGAAGGAATTCCACCTCGTCGCCGAACCCGTGGTGCGCGAGATTGCGCCGGGCATGAATGCCTATCTCTGGGGCTATAATGGTCAGTCCCCCGGCCCGACGATCGAGGCGGTCGAGGGCGACAAGGTCCGCATCTACGTCACCAACAAGCTCCCCGAAAATACAGCAGTGCATTGGCATGGCCAGCGCCTGCCGAACGGCATGGACGGCGTCGGTGGTCTCAATCAGCCGCATATCCCGCCCGGAAAAACCTTTGTCTACGAATTCCTGCTCAGGCGGTCCGGAACCTACATGTATCACCCGCATTCGGACGAAATGGTGCAGATGGCGATGGGGATGATGGGGTTCTTCGTCGTCCACCCGAAAGACCCTGCTTTCCGCCGTGTTGACCGGGATTTCGTCTTTTTGCTCAACGCGTTCGATATCGAGCCGGGTTCCTATGTGCCCAAGGTCAACACCATGCTCGATTTCAACATGTGGTGCTGGAACAGCCGGGCCTTTCCGGGGATCGACCCGTTTGTTGTCGGCAAGAACGACAAGGTGAGAATCCGTTTCGGCAACCTGACGATGACCAATCACCCCGTCCACATGCATGGCTACGAGTTCAAGGTTTCCTGCACCGATGGTGGCTGGGTGGACCCTGCGAGCGCCTGGGATGAGGTGACTGTTGATGTCGCCGTCGGCCAGATGCGCGCCTTCGATTTCGTGGCTGACGAGGTGGGTGATTGGGCGATCCATTGCCACAAATCGCATCACACCATGAATGCGATGGGCCATTCGGTGAAGACCTATATCGGTGTCGATAAGAAGGATCTCGCTAAGCGCATCCGCAAGATCGCGCCGGGCTACATGCCGATGGGATCGAACGGCATGGGCGAGATGGGTTCCATGGAAATGCCGCTGCCGGACAACACCCTGCCGATGATGACCGGCTTCGCCCAATTCGGCCCGGTCGAAATGGGCGGGATGTTCTCGGTCGTGAAGGTCCGCGAGGGCCTCGCGAAGAACGACTACAAGGATCCCGGCTGGTTCAAGCACCCGGAAGGGACGGTTGCATATGAGTACAAGGGCAAGCTCGCGACGGTGACGCCCTCAGCGCCGCCCGATGCCCAATCCGCCGACTGGCGCGTGAAAGACCCGCGCAAACCCGCGCTTGGGCCGGACGGCAATCCGTTGCCCGCTCCCAAGGGTGGCGCGCATTCCAATCACTGACATTCATCTTCCCATGACAATGGGAAACATCGGAGGACAATGTGAAGACATCCATCTCACTCATAGCATTTTTGCTTTCAGCTCTGGTGATGCCCGCTGCGGCGGGCCCAGGTGGCGCAGGTCACGGCCACCACGGCGACGAAACCGCCTATGGCAAACCGGGCGACCCCAAGAAGCCTGCTCGGCTCGTGCTGGTTCGCATGGGGGAAGGCGATGGCAAGATGTATTTCTCCCCTGCCGTGATCGAAGTGAAGAAGGGCGAGCAGATTCGCCTGAAGCTCACCAATGGCGGTGAACTAGATCACGAGTTGGTACTCGCGACGCTTGAGATGAACCTCAAGCATGCCGAGGAAATGAAAAAGAACCCGGATATGGAGCACGATGATCCCAACGCCAAGCGTCTCGCGCCGAAGAAGAGCGGAGACATCGTTTGGCAATTCACAAAGACTGGTGAGTTTGACTTCTCCTGCCTCATCCCCGGTCATCGCGAAGCTGGCATGACCGGCAAGATTGTCGTGAAGTAACGGGTCTTGAACCGTCACTCCGCCGAAAACTGTGAAAGGAAATTCCATGAATAAATATAGCTTTATTGCCTTATCCACCCTTGTGACGCTGGCCTCCGCTGCGCAGGCGCAATCTGTTTCCGGAACAGTCAAGAAAATTGATGAAGCCCAGGGCAAGATCACGATCGATCATGGTCCGATCAAGAATCTCGACATGGAAGCAATGTCGATGGTGTTCCGTGCTGCCGATACGGCAATGCTCAAGGGTCTGAAAGCTGGCGACAAGATCAAGTTCGACGCTGATCGCGTGAACGGCCAGATCGCCGTGACGAAACTTCAGAAGGCAAAATAATATTGGGAAGCCTCGGCGAGAGCCAGATTGATCGGAGGGAAGAAATAATGCGTGACGAGTATTCCTCCCTCCATAAGACGCTGCACTGGGCAACTTTCACCCTCTTTCTCGTCCAGCTCTGGACGTATCCTGCCATTGGACGGACGCATGTCGACCATCCTGGAATGCCGGTTGATCCATGGGATTTACAACTGCACAAGATCCACATGATCAGCGGGGGGCTGATCCTCGCGTTCGGGCTCATGCGTTTGTGGTTGAGACGTAAGTATCCTGTTCAACCCTCGTCGTTGCCGCATCCCCTGCTTGCAACGCTTGCACGGTTTGCCCATGTCGCGCTCTACGCCACACTGCTGCTGCTGCCAGTGACCGGCTTTATGAAATCCTACATCATCTCGGCTGCTGGCCCGGTCCACATCCTGTTGACACGTGTGCTCTATGCCCTGCTCTTTCTGCATGTAGCAGGGGTGATCATGCACGCCGTTGTCTGGCGGGATGGTTTGCTGGCCAGAATGGGCGTTAAATTGCCCTTCCAGCGCTGAATTTGGCGGGCTGCTGCAATAATTTGTAACAAATTCAGTGCGCTGGATCAAGAACAGGGCCTCGGTAGCGACATTATTGTGACCTCCAGTCGAATAACCGGATACGGAGGCTTTCATGTCGATTTCCCGCCGCTCTTTCCTTGCAAGCTCTGGCGCTGCCGCCCTTGCGACCCCCTGGACAAGCAACCTCCTGCGGGCGGAAGCTCCGCTGCTCACTGTTGCCAGCCGCACGCTTGATGTGAAGGGCAAGGCCGCGACGGTTTTCGGCATTGCCGGCACCAACGGCAAGCAGGGGATGTTGGCGAGCGAAGGCGACCGCTTTTCCGGCGCTATTCGCAATGCTACCGGCGAACCCCTGATCATGCACTGGCACGGACAGGTTCATGCAGCGGCTGATCAGGACCGCTCCCGGCCCGATGGCGGAACACTCGCGGCAGGAGCGCATGATACCCATGATTTCCTGCTGACTCCCGGTACGCACTGGATGCATTCGCACCAGCTCACCGAACAGCAACTGCTCGCCGCGCCGATGATCACCCGCGAGCGCGCCGCCGGCGATGTTCAGGATGTGGTGGTCATGCTGCACGACTTCGCCTATCGCCCGCCGGCCGAAATCCTCGCCGGCCTCGGTGGGTCAAGTGCCCATGGCGGGCACGGAGGGGCACCTGCCTCCGCGCCGCGGGCACCCGGCCCGAGTGGTATGAACCATGGCGGGATGAATCATGGTTCCGGTTCCTCCGGGATGATGCCCGGCATGGGCATGATGCCGGGGATGGGCCAGGGCATGGGAATGGGGCAAGACATGAGGCTTCACGCCAATGATGTGGCGTATGATGCCTATCTCGCAAACGACCGGACACTGGACGATCCCGAGGTCATCCGGGTCGAAAAAGGCGGCCGCATCCGGCTTCGCGTGATCAATGGCGCGACCGCGACGGCGTTCTTTCTCGATACGGGATCGATCGAGGCAACCTGCGTCGCGGTTGATGGCTCATCCTGCCAGCCGCTCAAGGGGCGGCGTTTCCCGCTCGCGCAGGGGCAGCGCATTGATCTCCTGCTCGCCATTCCCGGAGAGGGCGGTGCGTTTCCCGTCCTCGCGCAGGTCGAAGCCGATACGCGGCAGACCGGCATCGTGCTCGCTACGGCCGGCGCGGCAATCACGAAAATCGGCGAGAATGCGCGCGAGGCCGCGCCCAATGCGACGCTGGCGCTCGACGAACGCCTGCGGGCCCTCAATCCCCTGCCCGAACGCAAGCCGGACAGGACGTTTCACCTGATGCTCGGGGAGGAAGCCGGATATCGCTGGACCATCAACGGCAAAGTGCATGGCGAACACCAACCGCTCGAAGTCAGGCGCGGGGAGCGGATCGCAATCATGTTCATGAACCCGAGTTCGATGATGCATCCCATGCACCTGCACGGGCATCATTTTCAGGTGGTGGGATCGCGCGCCGGCCAGTTCGCGGGGCCAATCCGCGATACCGTAATCGTCCCGCCGCATACGCCCGTGATGATCGCATTCGACGCGGACAAGGCCGGGCGATGGTTCCTACACTGCCACCACCTCTATCACATGGCGACCGGCATGATGACCGAGTTGTCAGTTTCGTGATGCAAGACACGAAGGAGAAGAACCATGTTCTATTCTGGAAATGACGGATATGGCTGGATGATGGGGGCCAGCTGGGGCATCAGTCACTGGCTGATGTTCGCTGTGATGGCTGCAGCGATTCTCTACCCTGTCGGGTTGATCCTGAAGCGGCTTGGGTTCTCGCCGTTCTGGTCGGTGCTGGTGCTTGTTCCTGGAGTCAACCTCATTGCGCTCTGGATTCTTGCATTGACGAGTTCGGCGGATGGTAAGCCGGAGATGCGCGCATGATCAGCCGACGTCTGACCCTCGGGCTTCTCGCGGCCGCTATCTCAACGCCGCTCAGGGCGACAACACGTCCTGCGGTTGTCGTTCACCGCTCGCCGACATGCGGCTGTTGCGGAGCGTGGGCCAGTTACCTTCGCCGCGCGGGCTTTCCGGTGACGATTGTCAATGAAGACGATCTTGCGCCGGTGAAGCTGCGCGCCGGCGTACCGGAACGCCTGCAATCCTGCCACACAGCTTTTATCGACGGCTATGTCGTGGAGGGCCATGTGCCAATCGAGGCCATCGAGAAAATGCTGCTGTCGAAGCCACCCATTCTTGGGATCGCCGTGCCGGACATGCCGGGCGGCTCTCCCGGCATGGAGGTTCTCGGGGCGAAGCCGGATCCGTTCAAGGTCATGTCCTTCGCCAAGGGCGGCGCGCAGGACGTGTTCATCGACTATCCGAACGGGTTTTCACTACCTCGCTAGCGTGAGGCGACGCGCGTCGTCGTGCCGCCGAGACCGTCAAGGATCGGGCATTCTGGTCGGGCATCGCCGTGGCAAGCGCCCAGGAGTTGCCGGAGCGTTCGGGCCATCGCCTGAAGCTCGGCGATCTTGGTCTCGATCTCATGGAGATGCCGGGCGGCAAGAGTGTGCACATCTCTGCTGGAGCGCGCCCTGTCGCGCCAGAGATCGAGCAATGCGCGGATTTCCTCCAGCGAGAATCCGAGATCGCGGGCGGAGCGGATGAAACGCAGTTCGTGGACATCGCGCTCGTCATAGTCGCGATAGCCATTGTCTCGGCGAGCACCATTCGCGATCAGTCCAATCGCCTCGTAGTGGCGGATCATCTTGGCGGAAACACCGCTCGTATTCGCTGCCGTTCCGATCTGCATGGGAATGCTCCTCAAACCGCTTGACCTTCCAATTATAGGAAGGTGCAGGCTCCATTCAAACAGTCATCTGGAGGCTTGCATGAGCAACATGAAACCTGAGCATAAACATACACCTGCCGGAAGCTGCTGCGGCGGTCATCAGCACACGCAACCGCCGAAGCCCGGCGCCTGTTGCGGTGGCCACGGCCACAAGCATGACCATGAGGGGCATGCCCATGGCAGCTTGAAAGACCCGGTCTGCGGCATGGATGTAGATCCGGCGACCGCGAAGCATCAGACGAAACATGCCGGTCGGAACTACTATTTCTGCTCCGCTGGCTGCCGCACCAAGTTCATCGGCGATCCCGAGCGCTACCTCGTGCCGAAAGCCGCGACGCCTGCCGTCGCGGCGCCGGAGGGCACGATCTATACCTGCCCGATGCACCCGGAAGTGCGGCAGGAAGGCCCGGGTTCCTGCCCGATCTGCGGCATGGCGCTTGAACCGGAAATGGTCAGCCTCGAGGATGCCCCCAATCCCGAACTCGCGGATATGACCCGCCGGTTCTGGATCGGCCTTGCGCTCACGCTTCCGGTATTCTTCCTTGAAATGGGCGCGCATCTCTTCGAGTTCCACGCGCTGATGGCGCCGAAGGTTTCCAACTGGGTGCAGCTCGTGCTCGCAACTCCGGTCGTGCTCTGGGCCGGCGCGCCCTTTTTTGAGCGCGGCTGGGCTTCACTCCGCACGCGCAATTTCAACATGTTCACGCTGATCGCGCTCGGCACCGGCGCCGCCTGGTTGTTCAGCATCGTCGCGACATTCGCGCCACAGCTTTTCCCCCCAGCCTTCCGCGGCTCTGACGGCTCTGTTGCCGTCTATTTCGAGGCGGCGGCGGTGATCACGGTTCTTGTCCTGCTCGGGCAAGTGCTTGAGCTGCGGGCGCGGGAGCAAACCTCCGGCGCTATTAAGGCTTTGCTCGGCTTGGCGCCGAAAACCGCACGGCGGATCGACAAGAATGGCGCGGAAACCGATATCCCGCTCGAACACGTCCATCTCGGCGATCGGCTGCGCGTCCGTCCCGGCGAGAAAATACCGGTTGACGCCGTAGTTGCCGAGGGACGATCCAATATCGACGAGGCCATGGTAACCGGCGAGCCGATCCCCGTCTCCAAGCAGGCCGGCGACCGTGTGATTGGCGGCACGATTAACACAACCGGGGCGCTGGTCATCGAAGCGACTGCCATAGGCAGCGACACGATGCTTGCTCGCATCGTCCAGCTCGTCGCGCAGGCGCAACGCTCGCGCGCGCCGATCCAGCGTCTGGCTGATACCGTGTCGGGCTGGTTCGTGCCGGCGGTAATGCTGGTTTCCGCCCTCGCCTTCGCGGCCTGGTATCTCTGGGGACCGGCGCCGCAATTCTCCTATGCGTTGGTCGCGGCGGTTGCGGTGCTGATTATCGCCTGTCCCTGCGCGCTTGGCCTCGCAACGCCGATGTCGATCATGGTCGGTGTTGGCGCCGGTGCGCGTGCCGGCGTGCTGGTCAAGAACGCCGAAGCGCTGGAGCGGATGGAAAAGGTGGATATTCTCGTTGTCGACAAGACCGGCACCCTCACGGAAGGTCGCCCAAGTGTGACGGGGATCGTCACCACGGGGGCGATTGAGGAGACCGATCTGCTTCAGCTCGCGGCCTCGGTGGAAAAACTCAGTGAACATCCGCTGGCGCATGCCATCGTGACGGAAGCCGGGAAACGCGGCATCTCCCCGCTACCTGCGCAAGACTTTGACTCGCCTATCGGCAAGGGCGCCCGCGCTAAGATCAACGGTCGCGATATCGCCATCGGCCAGGAGCGCTATCTCGCCGAGATTGGTGTGGTTGTGGCTTCGGATGGGGCCGCGAGCATGCGCCATGAAGGCGCAACTGCCGTTTTTGTTGCGGTCGACGGAGAGTTGGCCGGCATTCTTCGCATCGAAGACCCGATCAAATCCTCGACGCCGGAGGCGCTGGCCGCCCTGCGCGTAGCGGGGATCGAGATCATGATGCTGACTGGCGATGCGAAGGGCACGGCGAAGGCGATCGCGGAGCGGCTCGGGATCACTCGCTTCGAAGCCGAGGTCACGCCCGAACGGAAGCAGCAGGTGGTGGCGGGCCTTCGCGCCGAAGGTCGGGTTGTTGCCATGGCGGGGGACGGTGTGAACGACGCCCCTGCCCTCGCGGCGGCGGATGTGGGCATCGCCATGGGCAACGGTACTGACGTAGCACTGGAAAGCGCGTCGGTCGCGCTGCTCAAGGGGGATCTCACCGGCATCGTGCGGGCGCGGCGTCTTTCTGCGGGAACCATGAGCAATATCCGGCAGAACCTGTTCTTCGCCTTCTTCTACAACGCCGCCGGTGTTCCGGTTGCGGCCGGCGTTCTCTATCCCGCTTTCGGCATTCTCGTGTCGCCGATCATCGCCGCCGCCGCGATGACACTTTCCTCGGTCAGCGTGATCGCCAACTCACTTCGGTTAAGGAGCTTTCGCCTATGAATGGTACTAATCCCGGCCGCGCCGTTACGTTCGGCATCATATCGCTTGCTGTTATAGCGGCATTCTATCTCCTCCGCGAACATTGGGGGCATGCACTTGGAGTTTTGCCTTATGCCCTGCTCTTGGCCTGCCCGCTGCTGCACCTATTCCACGGTCATAGCGGACACAAACATTGATGACCCAGCCGTAATGGCACCTTCGTCGGACATGTCATCGGGGACGCACTCTGCTTTCGGCCTTGAAATTCTGAGCATCAGGGCTGAGCTACATAACCTCTCAGCTGGGCGTAGTTTTCGATTTGCTCTGGGCTGAGGGCCGCCCGCGTATCGAGGTGATAGCGCAGGTGCGCCACGCGCAGCTGTCCTTGAGCTTCCGCCACGGCCTTCGTCGCCTTCATGAGCGAAATCGCGTCAACCTGCTTATCTGCAAACAGTCGATCGAGCGCGGCTTCTGCTGCTATTACCTCTTCGCCGATGGCGATGGCTTCCTGTTTCATCGCATGGATGAAGACCTGCATCCGGGTTTTCTGTTCGTCGGACAGAGCGAGCTTGTCCGCCAGCTCCAGCACGTGCAACGGGCCGGGATAGCCGTTGAGTTCGGCGGCAAGTGCCAGTCCCATGCCGCGTCCCGCCTTCAGATCAGCGATTTGGGCATCGGAAAGCGCCTTGATGGCGCGGGTCTCAAACCCCGCATAAGGCGAGGAGGCGGCTGGGGGATGATGGCCCGCATGCTGCGCGAATGCATGTGTTGTCAGCGCCAGCCAGCCGATGGCCAGCACTCCAGGGACCGCACAAACTGACTTTTTCATAGAGATCTCCGTATTTCATGGCGATCTTAATTGCATGATCGCATGGCGCGGCACATGATAACGATCATGTCTGTGCTCACCTCCCGTCTTCGTGATCTTAGTTCCGACAGGCACCGGCTCACGGCTGGCGAGCAGCTTTTCCGCATGGGTGAAAAGGTCGAGCGCTTCTATCTCGTCCTGCAGGGGGAGATCGCGCTGGAGCGTATCTCCGCAGATGGACGCAGGCTTGTTCTCCAGCGGGTGCGAACGGGAGATATCGTCGCGGAAGCATCGATTTTTGCCGGTTTCTATCACTGCGATGCCACCAGCGTCACCGATTCGGAAGTGGCAAGCCTTCCGATTGTCCGCCTGACAGAGATGTCACGAACAGACCGCGCGATCATGGAACATCTGGCGCGACACCTAGCGGCTGAGGTTCAGCGGACGCGGGCGAGAGCAGAAATTCTCTCGTTTCATAAGGTCCGGGACAGGCTCGATGCCTGGCTTCTCCTACATGAAGGAGCCATGCCCGCCAAAGGGGGCTGGTTGGCGCTGGCGGAAGAGATTGGCGTGTCGCCTGAGGCGCTCTATCGGGAACTGGGGCGGCGAAGGTCTTCGGGACGGTAGTTACCGAAACTGGAGTTCCGTGCCCTTCTTCACCTCGAAGGGCCTCGAGCTGGCTGCAATCAGCAGCGACTTCTCCCTCGCCATCCGCATTAGGGCTTCAGACCTCATCAGCGGTACACCAATCGTCGTCACTGATACCCGCGCTGATTGCGTGATACCGGTGCCAAGGATCTTGGTGCGATTGTCGGTCGTGTAGTTCCCGAGGGCATCCGAGACATATTGCGCTGTGGCATTGTCATTGATGGCGACGAAGAGCTTGGTCGCGCAGCCTGCCAGAAGCGTTTCGCGGGTGGCTTTTCCATAGAGCTCATCAAGTTGGGAGAGGTTCTGCAGGATGATCGCCATCCGAAACCCGTAGCCCGCTGAAACCGCGATCTTGGAAGCGAGTGACGTCATCCGGCCAAGTGCAAAGAACTCGTCGAGCATGAGCAGCACCTGATGAGGCTCCTCCTTGCCGGGGAGATTCCGCATTAGCACGTCGTGGATCTGCTGGAAGAGGATGCGGATCAGGGGGCGGTAGCTTTCTAGATCCGCGAGCGGCGTGCCGATGAAGATCGTCATCTTTTGTCGCCGTAGCTCACGGATGTCGAAATCGCTCGCCGAAGTTGCCTCTGCGATCAGCTCCGATGACCATGGCGCGAAGGCGTTTGAGACATTGAAGAGCACCGAGCCACGCGTTCGTTCCGGTATCGCGATGAACTGGTTGAAATCGTCGATCACCCATTGGGGGAGATACTGGCGTTCGGTTTCAACGATGACCTTGAGGACGTCGGCGATGTCATGGCCGGTTGAGATGACCGTGACGGCGGAGCGGATGGTACGGCTCTCCTGATGGAGTGGGCTTGTGAGGACATAGCCAAGAAGGGCGGCGACGAGCTTGCGGGCCGCGAGCGACCATTCGTTTTCATTGCCCGTTGAGGTGAGGAAGCCTGCGATGTTCTGGCAGTCGGTCGCCATCTCCGGGCCGGAGCGCACAAAATCGAGGGGATTGTAGCGGTTGGTTTTCAAGGAGCCGGGCGCGAAAACGAATATCGCGTCGCCCTGCGCTTTGCGGGCTGAAGCAAAGGCATTGTGGTTTTCCATCTTGATGTCGAGGACGACCATGGAGCCTGTCCAGGCATGGCCGTTGGGGATCACGAAGGAGACGCCCTTGCCCGAGCGGGTCGGGCCGACAACGAGGAGATGGCCGGGGTCATTGGAGCGCAAAACGCGCCCGCCCAATTTCCCGAGAATGATACCCTCCTTGCCCAGCAGTCGCGCTTTGCGAGCATCATTGATTGTCCCGAAGCGGGCATCTCCATGAAGGGTCGAGCGTCGGTTGACGAGAAACAGCAGGCCAATCCCGGCACCGATAAGCGCGAGGGCTCCCAAGGCGAGCGCGGCGTTCTCGAGCACTCGGACGCGGTAGCGTGAGTCCTGCCCATAGGTCCAGGCGTGCCAGTAAGCGAGCGGAAACCCGTGCCGCATCGAGATCGGGGGAGTATTCGAGAGATCCCATTTCGGGTTCTCGGTGGAAACGCGCACCAGGAGGTCCCAACGCTTGGTGCGGTCCGTGCTCCCCGAGCGCAGCCCCGTGATTGCGGCGTAGGGAATGACCCAGGCCAGGGCGAGCGAGAACACCAGCAACAGCGCAATGAAGATCGAACCAGAGATGCGGGCCATGACGGTTCAGGCTCGAGTTAGTTTGATAGAACTGTCTTTCCGCTGCCGCCTGCTCGCGCCTGAAGTGCCCTGCCCTTTCGCGTTCTGCTCCTCACGCCATTGCACCATTTTCGAGAAGTAGATCTCGGTCGTGCCGCGCCACCCGCCGATCTTTTTCTGCTGGATGACGATGGGCAAGACCGAGCGGATATAGGCGATGATTTCGTCTTTCCTCAGGCCTAGGCCCGACTGCATCACCATCAGCGCGAGTTGCTCGAAGGCACCGGCGGGGCTATCGGCATGGACGGTCGTGATGGAGCCGGGATGACCGGTGTTGATCGCGCGCAGGAACGAATAGGCCTCGCTGCCGCGGATCTCGCCGAGAAAGATGCGGTCGGGACGAAGGCGGAGCGAAGCTTGCAGCAGGCCGTCGACCGTGACCCGTGCCTGCCCCTGATCCCCTTTGGAGGCGACGAGCGGGAGGTAATTGGGCTGATGAGGTTTGAGCTCGCGCGTATCCTCTATCGAGATGATGCGTTCGTCCTGAGGCACTTCCTTGAGGACGGCATTGAGAAAGGTTGTCTTGCCCGATGAGGTTCCGCCGGACACCAGCATCGAAAGACGGTTTTGGGCGGCAAGGCGAATGAAGGCTTCGATCTCACCCCGGTCGAGAATTGTGCAAAGCTCACGGTCAAGCTCGCTCAAGCCCCCCACCCCACTATGCACGACCCGATCAAAGGCGCCCATACGGCGATAATCCTCAAGGCGCATCTCCTTGATCACCTGCTTGCGGATGGCAAAGGCCCCGCCTTCCGTCGTTGCAGGGGGAAGCACGCCCTGGAACCGCTCACCTGTGGGAAGCGCGGCCGATAGAAGCGGATGTTCCTCGTTGACCGATTGCCCTGAATGTCCCGCGACCCGTTCGGCAATGTGACGAAGTGCCGCGGCGTTCAAGGCCGGCAGGGCATGGCAGACCATGCTGGAGGCGCCGAAGACCTCGACCCAGATTTCTCCCGGGCGATTGGCGCAGATCTCGACGACGCTCTCATCCTCCAGCCAGGGCCGGAGGGGCTCAAGCGCGTTCTCCAGAAACACGGTTTCATGGGATCGAACTGATTTTGCCGAGCCGTGGGCGCTCATTTGACGATCCGGCCTGAAGGTGATGGGGCCAGTGTCCGAGTCACTTGGGGGCGGCGCATTTCGGCTTTGATCTCGGAAAGAGCCTCACGCACCGGATCGGGATAGAGCATCGAAAAATCGAGATCGCGCCGCACGAAGACGGTGATGCGGGTACCCTGATCGATGTGGATCGTCGGCGAGATATTGATCGAGTTCTTCAGGGCTTCATTGGCAAGGTTCGTGAGGGTCTGGGAGACCTGCTGCGCCCCGATCTGACGGGCATTGCCGATCATGCCATCGGGCTGGAGCGTCGTAGTGCTGGTCTGGCCGGTGACGGGGTCGGTGATCGTGATCGTCCTGCCCTGCTGGCTCTGATTGTTCTGGCCAAGCCCGGAGATGAATTGGGCGACACCGCCAATCAGGCTCAGAAGAACCGCAGAGCCGTAGCGTTCGGCATAGTGGTTATCGACAGTGCCTGCGCTGCCTGCCCGCCCCAGCTCATCCGTGCCGATCGAGGCGAGTTGCACCGAGACACCATCCGAGCGCAGCAGCCTTGTCCAGACGATGAAGACGCGGGTCTGCCCCTGCGCCATGCCGGATTTGTATTCACCAACCAGGCGTGAACCCGATGGAATGAGCACGCGCCGACCATCGAAGGACCAGACGTTTTCTGTGGTGATCGCGCGCACCATGCCGGGCAGATCGCTCTGGATTGCGGTTTCGAGGACACCGCGAATGAAGGTTCCTTGCGCAACAAGTGCATCGGTGCGGTTGTTTTTTGTCGCGTTTGATACCTCAACGCCTGCGCTTCCAGCGCTTGCCAGAAAACGCCGGTTGGGATCCTCTTCACGCTCATTGGTGGCGCGCGGGGCGCCTGAGTTGTCGCCCGAGGCCCGAGCGCCGGGCACTGCGGCATCAGCGTTATCGGCTACGACCTGCGGTGCGCGCAGGCGCTCCCATTTCTTGCGCTCTTCCTCTTCTCGGCGCAGGCGTTCCATCTCGGCAATGCGCCGCGCTTCCGCTTCATCCTGCGGCGAAACCGGCGGCGTCAATGCCGCAACAGGTGGTGCGATTGGTGGCGGAGGCGGTGGTGGTGCGACAGGTTCCGGTGGAGGCACCGTGAAACGACCGGTATCGACCTGCGCTTTGGGTGGTTCGATCTGTGGCGCGGGAAACTGCGTTGTCCGGAACTCCTCCTGATCAATCGTGGTGGTCGGTCCTTTGGCTCCATAAAGGCTCTGGTAGATCATGAAGCCAGCGAGCGCTGCCCCGCCCAAGGGGACACCGACCTTGATCAGGGAGCCAAAGGTCGTGGCTCCACGCGCGACGGAAGTTGCGGCGGAATGTTCAAGTTCGAGATTGCGGTAATCCTGAGGGCTCGGCATCAGCGCGGCTCCCCTGAGGTTTTGCCCTCAAAGCCGATGCGCTGGAGGTCGGTAGAGCCATCAGGCTGATTGTCCGCATTCAGGCGCAGGTTGAAGAGGCAGGTCACTTCATCGCCATGACGCAGGGTCCATTGGAAATTGACCTTGTCGATGACGACGAAGTTCCCTTCCCTGCGCAAGTTCACGAGGCTCTCGTTCCTGTCCTTGTCGACAAGGAAGATGGCCGGGGTCTCGGTTTCGGGCGGGAACTCGATCCAGGTCTTGACTCCGTCATCGAAGACGTGGAGCGGCTTGATCCGGGTTGCCCCCTTGAAGCCGTAGCTTGTGTTGGCATTTCCTCGGTTGAAGCCCTTCGTATTGGGCAGGTTCGCGCGCTCTTTCGCTTGGGTGAGGAGGCGCTGGTCGAGGTCATCCTCGGGATAGCGAAAGCGGATTTTGAAGATCTGGTGCTTCGGGTCGCGAAACGCCGAGCGCAGGATGAAGGAATAGAGCCGCTTGTTGGTGACGACATTGAGGTTCGAGAAGGCATCCTTGTCGACCGGCTTGATGAAGATGATGTTCCCGCGCCGATTGGGTTCAACCTTCCAGGCAACCGAATCCCCGAGCGCGAGGGTTTCGAGCTTTTCGTCCTCAGCCAGAATGATCATGGTCGAGACGCCATAGCTCGCATCGACCGCGACCACATTGTCCTTGTTGTAGGTGACATCGCGCACACGAGGATCGAGGGCTCCGGCGCGGGGTGAAGACTCAGCGCAAGCGAGGGTGATGCCTGAAAGGAGCATCAGGGCTGCCAAAGCAATGCGGGTCATGGCTTGGCCCCCGGCAGCGTGTTCGGTGTCGGGACGGTTTCCTGATCACGCCGGTATTCGGTCACCTGAAACCCGAGGGGGTTTTCGAAGCGATACTCGTTCTTGATCGGGGTGGCGGTGTAGCGAAAACGAATGAGCGAAACCCAGTGACGGGTGACGGTATTGGTCTGGCTCTTTTCTTCCGTCGAGAAGCGCACCAGCGCGGTGCGCCCGTTCGGGAAGGTCACTGATTTGACGGTGACAGCGACCAGGGCATTCAGGCCCAGAACCTTGATCGGGTTCTTTGAATTAGCCGGCGAATAGATTTCGGTAAGCTCGCGCGCGGCGTCCCCAGTGGCGAGAAGCTGCGCGATCTCGAAGTTCTCCTTGAGCGCTTTGGGATCATAGGTCTCGCGCATCTTGACGTAGCGCACGACGTTGAAGGTCGTGACCGCTTCATCTTGCGTGAGAACGCCTTCCGCCATGGGACGCTTGACCTCGACAAAGCCCGTCGCCTTGTCGACCACCACCATGTAGGGCTCGTAGGATTTGAGCGGCACGAGCATGACCAGCGCGATCAACGCGAGGACCGCCAGAAGCGTCATCACGCTGGCGATGACCCAGGCGATCGCGCGCGAGGCCCTGTTTTTGCGGGCGATATCATGTTCCCAGGTCCGGGCTTCCTCGTAATAGCGGGAATCCCCGTTTGGCGGCGGGCTCGTCGCCGCGCTTTGAGCAATTGTCATGGTGAGATCTCAACGGTTGGATGGGGCGGCGACACTGGCTCGCTTCAGATCGGTTGCCTCAGCTGATTGGCGAGGCGGTTCTGATCGGGATTGTCGTGTCTTGGGGGTGGCAATGCGGGAAGAGAACCCTCCCGATACCCCGCAACAGCGTTCTGCATCCGGGCAGAGCGCAAGGCCGCGCGTCGCTCGTTGAAAGAGAGCATCTTCGTCATGGGGATGCGGGCGTTGCCGGCAGCCTCAAAGAAGCGGCCGAGGCGCGTGTAACCCATGGGAATGCCGCCCGCGATCGAGGCCGCGACGCTGTTGAGCTGGTGGAGCAGCAGGATGCCGATGATGGCGACCAGAATGATGGGCGCGATATCGGCAAAGGTGGTGGTAAAACCGTTATTCGCGGTGTTGAGGCGATCGAAGAACTGCTGGGTCAACCCGACATAGAAAGCGATGAAGGCGTAAACGAGCACCTGCACCACAAAATACTGCACGAGCGTCGCCAGCCACCCGGAGAAGAAGCGCGAGGTGACCCCGAAAAGCAGCAGGATGATGAAGAGCGGGGCAAGGCCGAGAAGCAGCCACATGAAGATCTTCGAGAGGATGATGAGGAAGAGCCCGAAACCGACAAGGATTGCCATGGCAATGAGCAGGATCGCGGCGATGACATAGGGGCCGGGGTTGGTGATCCCGGCGTTCTTGACGAAGGCCGCAACGGCATTGCCCGTGGTATCCCAGAGATTCTGCAGCGCGGTTTGCACGGCATTCACCGAGGTCAGGTTCACCGAAAGACCGGTGTAGTTCATGGTCCCAACCACATTGAGCAGTGAATTCCCGATCGCAGCGGGGCCCTCATTCATCGCGGTGTAGACGAGGCGCTGGAATTCGCCCCATGAGGTCGCAAGCGCATAGATCAGGAAGGCGCGAAAGAGCCGAAAGGCATGATCGCTCGGACCGCCCGTGGCCGTGCCCTGCCAGATGCCGATCCCCCAGAAGAGGACATAGAGCGTGAGTAGCAGCCCACCGACGGAGGTGATGCCGCCATCGGTCAGCGCATTGGCGAGCGCGCCATAGGCACTGCCCACATAGGTGGTGCCGGCGCGATCAACGCTTGTGAGGAGATCGGTGACAAGAGCCATGGGCAGGTGATCACAGAGGCCGCATCGGGCCGCAGTCGTTCGCCCCGACGTTCCCGAAGACGAAGGCGGCCAGGGCTTGAGGCAGAAGGGCGACAAGCATGTTGGGAATGGGTTGGGCATCGCCGGGTTCGCACGGCGCTTTGAGCGGTCGATGGCCGCAAGCCACGAGGATAAGCGCCATCGTGGAAATGAGAATGAGCTTGCGCATTGCCTTACTGCCCCTGCTGGCCGAAGGGGCGATAGGTCATGGCATTGGCGGCGGCAGAGGCTGCGGCGAGACGATCAAGGTTCGCCTGATTGGTGGCGGTGACGGCAGTGTTCACGACGCCGGTCAACTCGTTGATCGTCTGCCCGGTCTGGATCTGAACTTGCGTGTTCTGATCGACCGACCCCTTGAGATCCTGCGCCGAGCCGATCTGCGAGCCGCCCTGCATGAAGGCGGAGCTGCGCTGCTGGATCGCGCCCTGGGTTGAAGAAACAAGACCGGTGATGGTGGCGCTCACGTTGACCGAGTTCTGGTAGGCCTGATCCGTTGGGCGCGCGGTGCCGTTGATGAGCCCTGTGAGCGAGCGCACGAGTTGAAGGCCATTGATGAGGTTTGAGACGATGCCCTGTGCATCCGATCCCATGCCGCCGAAGGTCAACGTTCCCCCGGAAATGACAGAACCGAGCGACGGGGCGCTTGCCATGTTAAAGCCGCTTCCCAGTGCCATCTGGGCAAGCGAACCCTGGGCGGCGGATGAGCGATCACCGGTGATCGCCTGAAGGGTGCGCTGGGTGTTGGTCAGCACCTCCCTATCGGTCTCCAGAATCTGGCGGGTTGAGGTCGCAATTTCTTGGGCCTTGGCAAGATTCGCGGCATCGTTGACCGGAACCTGAGCATGGGCACTTGCCATGCCGAGCATGAGCGCGAGCCCGGCCCAAAGGACGTTAAGAGCTTTGGTATGCGGCAGGTTCATTTTTCTCTCCGTTAGTTCGTGGCGCCAGCGCGGCGCTGACTGGCGGCAAGCGCATCGATCAGCTCGGCGGGTGTGATGGAATGGGTTATCACAGGGCGGTTTGCCGCGGCGGGCGACGGATCGATGACAAGCGTGGAGGCCAGTTCGAGATAGACCCTGACGTTCCCGTCGCTATCGATATAGCGACGCGCAACGCAGGCCTGATCAGGGGTGGTTCCGCTAGGCGTTGTCGAACACACGCTTGGACGGCAGGGATCGTTCGAGGTTCCAGATCCACTGTAGCCCGTCGGGCAAGCTCGCCCCGGCGGCGTGGGCGGGCGAGGATCGGTCGGACCGACAAGGGTTGTGGCTGCCTGACTGGCATCGCTCTGATTGGCGAGGTTGAGGGCATTCAGAGCCTGAACCAGCAGATTGGTGCTGGCGATCACCTGGTTCCAGGTCATCCCGTTCTGGATGCGGATCGAAGAGTTCTGATCGAGGGCTTCCGTCACCGTCTGGGTGCTTCCGACCTCGATTGAGCGCGCGCGGTAGGCTTCACCCGTTTGGGTGATGGTGCCTTGTGTTGCTTCGACACCGGAGACGACCTTTGCCGCTTGCGAGCCAAGTTGCTGCTCGTTCAAGGTGCCGCCCGTCACGCC
Organism: Pseudomonadota bacterium; assembly: GCA_020161475.1. Lineage (GTDB taxonomy): Bacteria > Pseudomonadota > Alphaproteobacteria > Rhizobiales > Beijerinckiaceae > Rhabdaerophilum. The sequence goes on from JAIUNQ010000003.1 coordinate 29,632, forward strand.
TTGCTGGGGCGTCGTCGGCAAGCCCGGCGCGTAGTTTTCAACGGCACCCGTGCCAGTGGCGGGATTGGCCTGGCGTTCCGGGTTCTGGACATTGCCGCGCCCGGATTTGGTCACAGCGCATTTGATGCCTTCGCGCTTCTTCTTTTGATCGAGCAGCACGGATTTGAGCTCGACCTTATGCGTGCTCTCCTGCGCCTTGCGTTCAAGGATGGCGGCATCGTTGACGGGCACATTCGCCTGTGCGGGCGATGCGGCCATCAACACCAGAATGAGGGGAGCGAAGCGGGCCAGAGTCATGCGCCGCTCCTGCCCATGAACAGGGGTAGCCATACCTTCGGATCGGAGCCATGGGTTTCGATCAGGGCTTCGAGATCCGCCACCGTTTCCGTGCGTCCCGAGAGCACCTTGATCAGATCGCCCATGCCAGAGAGGTTGAGTTTGGCGATGACGCTGTCCTGTCCGTGCTTGATCAGGAAGGAACGCTGCTCGGGTACCGAGGTGCGGATCCACTCGACTTCGCGCGCGGAGAGCCGGAAGGCCTTGCGATAGCTCTCGTCATCCGCCTTGGGGTTGGGAAAGAAGATATTGGTCGCGCTTTGCTCGATCAGCGTGTTCGCGGATCTGGAGCGCACGATATCGGCGGCGCTTTGCGTGCCAAAACCGATGATACCGTTCTGCTTGCGGATCGTCTTGAGCTTGTCCTTGATGAAGGCGGCAAAGACCTCGTCCTCGAGCAGGCGCCAGCCCTCATCGAGAAAGATCATGACGGGCTCACCGGTCAGGAGCTCGTTGGTGCGATGGAAGATATACATCAGCGCCGCGGTCCGAATGACGGGGTCATCGAGAACGCGGGTCATGTCGAAGCCGTAGATCGACGTGAGCGAGAACTGGTCTTCCGGGTTATTGAAGAGCCAACCGCGCTGATCGGGGCGCAGCCAGGTCTCCAAGCGCCCCAGAAGATCCCCCTCGCCAGCGCGAAGTCGGCCCCTCAGGAGCGTTGCGAAAGCAGGAAGGTTCCGGCCCTCATCAGGCCCCGTCAGCACCGCGCCGATCGCGTTGCGAATGACCTGCTCTTCGCTCGCCGACATTTGCCGGTCATCGTTCGGTTTGAGCATGTAGGCGAAGAGCTGGAAGAGAAACTCGCGGTTCTCGCCCGTATCGGGCAGGCTGAGGGGGTTAAACCCCGTGGCCTCGCCGGGACTCAGAACCTCATATTGGCCTCCCATCGCGCGGATGAAGATTTCCGCGCCGCGATCCTTGTCGACGAAAAGGAGCTTGGGACGCGGGACGATCCGCTGCGCCTGCGCGGAAAGGAACGAGAGAAAGACCGTCTTGCCAGAACCTGAGGGGCCGACAACGGTGAAGTTCCCGAGGTCCCGGATATGCGCATTGAAGTAATACGCCGTCTGGGAGCTGGTCTCGAAAACCGAGAGCGCCGGGCCCCAGTGGTTGCCCTCTGCCTGCCCCGAAGGGTAGTTGTGAAGGGAAGCGAGGCCCGCAAAATTCTTCGAGGAGAGCGTGGCTTTACGCGCGATATAGGCGAAGTTGCCAGGTAGCTGGGCCCAGAAGGCGGGTTCGCAATTGAGATCCTCGCGCACCCAGATGACGGAGCGGTCGGTGAGCGCGGCCCCAAGCGCGGTAACAGCGGCATTGACTTCGTCGAGCGATCGCCCGAGCGGCATGATCGAAAAATGATGTTCGCCGTAGATGGCTTCGGAGGCGAGGAGTTCATCGCGGGCGATGGCGAGATGATCGGCAACAACCGAATCCGCTTCATCCGACATATCGACCTGGCGCGTGACGCGATCGATCTGCTTTGCGGCTTCCGGACGATCGATGATCGCAAAACTCTGGGTGAGGATGAACTCGTGCGGGGTCCGAAGCAGGAGATCGAGCGAGCCGGGGCCGGTGAAGGCGGGGTATTCCCGGATAGAAAGGATTGCACCGAAGCGTGTGTCCTCATTGGAGGCCCCGCGGATTTCGATGGCGTTCCGACCGAAGAAGACGCGCTTCATCGCCAGCGCCTCATCGAGGGGCATGCGCGGCAGATGCATGGGACGCGGGGTGGCGCCATTGAGAAGCTGGATTAGGAACTCAAGGGGTTCAGAGAACCAACCCTCACCGCGTTTGATGACCGAGAGGCTTCTGGCACCATAAGCCCCGAGGGTTTCGCGGATCGCGGTCGTGACATCATTGAGCTCGGCCAGCGCTCCAACTTCACTGGTCGATTGGCCCGCAGCAGTGGTTTTGCCGAGGAAGCGATCCAGCATCCCCTCGAAGTTGCCGGCTTGGCCCTGAAGCGGACGCCGCACAATCGTCAGGTAGATGTCGTTGACAAACATCCGGCGCTTGCCGAGAGCCTCGTGGTAGCGCCGGTCGAGTTCCTCGCAAAATTCGTTGTCGAAGGTTGAGGGAATGCCGGGTTCGACCTCGCGCCGGATGATGTGCTGGTAAAGCGCGAAGCGGGAATTGCCTAGCATGCGCACGAGGTCGTTCCGCGCCATCATGCGGGCGTTGATCTCGCTCATGTCGGCGGTTTCGAAGCAGTAGCCGTCAAGCTTGAGCGTCGTGATCAGCAGTCCTGTCTTGGTGCGGATCGTCGTATCGTCGATGTGGCGCGCGTAGGGGATATGGTGGGAGAGCGGGCGCTCGCGCGATGCTGCGGGTCCAAAGGTCATTTCCGAAAGAAGGGCACGCGCGACCATGTGTTGTGCCTCAGACCGAATAGGTATCCGCGCCCCAGAAGGCGCGCGAGCGAGGCGGGCATTTTGCGGAGCGCACGAAGAGGATCTCGAAGATCCGCTCATCGCGCAGCGTCATCACGAAGCCGAAGAGATGGAGCGGGATCGCCACCAGCAGCATGGCGAGGTTATGGCTTGCCAGAAAGACGACCGAGGTCACGACCCCGTTGAACATGAAATACATGTAGGGCACGCCCATTAGGGTGGGCGCGCGCGTGAGCGCCCGGACCAGCGGGACGATCAGCGGTTTTTCGACGTCAAACTCGTTCATCGTCCCACGGCCGACTGGAAGAACTGAACGATCTGGGCGGAGCCAAAGACGAGGACGATGCCGAAGATCACGGAGCCCGCGATGCCCCAGGTGAGGCGCCCGCTCCAGGCGAGGAACCCGCAGGCAATGACCGCGAGGATCGCAAGCGATGTCGCAATCGGCCCCGTCAGCGCCTGAACGAGGGTTTGCAGCGTGGATTGGACCGGCTGGAGCGTGCCCTGGGCGAAGGCTTCGACGCTGAAGAGCGCGAAAGAAGCGGCAATAAGGGCAAGGCGCGGCAGGAAGCAGCGCGCAGCGATGGCGCTGCGCGATGAGACAAACGAAGGCATGATTTTACTCGAGGTTGAACACAAAGCCGGAGGCCCAGCGCGGGTCCGGCGATGGGGATGAGCGCTCTTTCGAACGCGGGGCGACAGGCTCGCGGGTTGCGAGCTGATCCTTTTGGGGCGGTGTGGATCTGACAATCGCGGGCAGTTCGGTGACGGGGCCCGCGAGTTCATTCATGGCGGTGACAACGAAGCGCAGGGTCTCGTGCGAGCGAGGCACCCCGCCACTGGCGATGAACGTCTCTTCGCCATCACGGTAAGCGGCGAAGTGATGAAGCGGATTGGGGTGACGCTGGCGCAGGGCCTGAAGTTCGCCGACACCGCGCTGGATCATCGCGGTAACCTCTGCACACGGCTTATTTGTCGAACTGCTGGTTGGCGTGATGCGGGGCATCGCAGCGTTTCCCTCGCCTCTCGCGCCCTCAAGCCCAAGCTGGCCCTCCGCACGAAGAACGGCATTCAGCGTCTCCAGGGGCAGTTTGATGGCCTCGGCTTCACGCGCTGCAATCACACGGACGTCTGCGGGGCGGAGTTTGCCGGAGCCGTTGCAAAGCCCCTCCGTTACATCATCACGGATTGTTACAGCCCGCATCGGAACGACTCGCCCGTCTGCATCGAGGACCGCGTTGGCGGGAACCAGAACGGGCTCAACTGAGGCGGCAGCGCGCGGGCGCTCCAGCCGGATCGCGACTTTCTCATGCTGATTGAGGCGGTCCTCGTACCTTTGCGCCATTGCCATTCCCGATCCAGCCAGCGTGAGCGCGAGGCTGATGCCAAAAATTCGAATCATGAGGACCACCGTTCTGGGGTTGCGACGGCCTCTAACAAGCGATATGCAGTAAACAATATATTAAAGTCAACACAACGCCTGCTCCTTTTTGGGGCAGCCTTGGAACCCCGATGCTTCGTCCGTTTGTTTTCTCCGTTGCCGCAATGGGTTCGCTTGTGCTGACCCCTTCCAGCGCGCTCGCGCAGGACGCTTCCTTTGGCTGCAAGGTTCTGCTGTGTGCGGCAGCAAATGCACCATCCTGGTCCGGGATTCCCTATTGCGTGCCGGTGATGACGCAGCTCTTCAGGATGCTTGCGCGCGGGCGGCCCTGGCCAACCTGTCCAGAGGGGAACGCAGGTGGTTTGGGTTATGATCCCTACCTGCCTTGCCCTCAGCCTGGCGTGCCCTATTCGCCGCCGAGCGAAGGAGGCGGGTATATCGCTGACCTCAATGGAAGCCTTTGCGCAGATCCCGCGCGCATCGCGCGAGAATGTGTGAGCTCCGGCGATAGTGGCGCATCCTGCGATCAGGCGAGCCTTATGACGCCGCGTCCGCAGCGCGCCGAGCCTAATTACGTCGACATCACCACCGGCGGGCACACCACGCGGTTCTATTTTTCGCTGCGGGGCTATTGAGCGATGCGCAGAACGTTCAATCTCGCAGGCATCGCCTATCTGCTGGCAGGTGCCGGTGCTGTTTTCGCGCAAACTGCGCCGCAGCCATGGAGGCCGTTGGCCGAAACAGCGCATTTTGAAACGGGAGACAGCTGGCTCGTCGAGAATACGCGCTATCGCCTCTACGGCGTCCAGGCTTGCCTGCGCGGCACCACCTTTACCAATGCCTCCGGTCAGAAGCGGGATTGTGGCGAAGCTGGCCTTGCGATGCTGGTTGGTCTCGTGCGCGATCTGAAGCCAATGTGCACGCCCGTTCTCGAGAGCGCACACGCTGGTCCAGTGCTCGTCACCTGTCTTGCTTTCCCGAAAACGGGCAAGGCGGCAGGGAGCCGGATTGATGTTGGAACGGCGCTGATCGCCTCAGGCTTTGCCTTTGCCGCGCTCAAACCCGACGGCAAGCCCGTGCACCTTCCCTATTTTGTCGCGGAGCTTGATGCCAAGCGCGCCAAATCAGGGCTATGGGCTTTCCCGGATCTGCCTGAGCCCAATGCCATCATCTTCAAGGCGATCCGGGATCAGCAAGCCCGCTCAGGGAATAGCCCCGTCGGGGTGCGCCCATGATGGGGAGGCACAGCCTTTTAGTCGGGCCCGCCATTTTCGCTCTGGTCGTCTCAAGTGCGGCGCATGGTGAAACCGCGCCCGCTGATCCAAAGGCTTGGCGGTCCATGACGCTCATGGACCTCCAACTGGTCGGCCCGCAGCAAACCTTTCAGGCCGGGGTATGGAGCGATCTCATCGCGAAGAACAACCAGACGCAGGCTGCGCCCACCGGAAAGGTGGCTCGGCCCGCTTCGATCGGTAACGCCCCGGTGAGCGCCGTCTTTGTCACAATCCGCAATGCGCAGGTGGTCGTGGTGCTGAGCATCCTTGGTGCCCCGCGGCTTTGCGAGCCCCTTACGAGCGTGGGCACCGTGCTCAGGTGCCCGATGCGCATCATCCGCTTCGAAAATGGAAAGAGCACAATGCGCGAAGGGCGAGGTTGTTTTGCTGCCGGCAAAGCAGGAAGCAACGAGCCCGCAGCCTATGCCTCCTATGACACTACCACCCGAATGATCCGGCTGGGCGTGCTTTCGGGGTCAAGTGCGGTTGAGAGCTGTTCGCAGTCTGTGCCAGTCAGGGAGAGCGAGTGATGACACCGTCAGTGAGGGGTTTGGGATTGGCCATGGCACTGGGGCTCAGTGCTCCGGCAGCCTTCGGCCAGGGATCAGAATGGAAGACCATGGATTATCGCGATCTGGCGGAGAAATCGTCGGACGTGCTCCAAGGCGTCTTTTGGGGTGCCGAGATCGCCGACCAGAATGCCTATGTGAGCCAGACGCTGGGGCGGGATCTTCAGGGGCGCAATGCCCCCCTTGTGGCGCTTTTTCAGTCCTTTGATCTGGGCGTAAAGCGGATCGAGGTCTCCGTGCTCTCCTCCCGGAAATGCGAAGGGGGAGCAAATCACCATGCCAGCGGTCCCGAGCCATCCCTCTGCCCGCTCAAGATCGCTATCTCCGAAGCCGGACGAACGCGAATTGTTGCGGAAGGAATCGGCTGTTTTGTGGAAGCGCCCGAGCGCGGTGCCACCCCCGTCCATCAACAAGACGCGATACAGGTTCAGTTCGATTCCGCTCAGGGCGTTCTGAAGATGCGATGCCTTGTTGGTGGCCGCTGGGCCCCGGAATGCACACGCAATTTCGTTCTGCCGCGGTAGGTGCGGGATGCTGAAACCTATTCTTGTTTTCGCGTCAGCATCTTTCTGGCTTGTTGCGGCTGTCCATCCAGCTCAGGCGCAACGGCAACAGTACTGCGAACGAACCAATTACTCGGCGCAGGAGATCACCAATGCCGTGAACGCTTCGCCGCTTCGGGATGAACTCAAGGCGACCTCCTGCTCCCTGGGTGGGCTTGGCCGGTTCGAGTCCGGGGGTAATACCGGCGTATACAACGGCAGTTGCTGCACCGGGATTTTTCAGCTCAATAACTCGAACGTCAGGAACTATGCCGGGGTGGATCGCCAGACCTTCGGCTGCATGAGCCTTCAACAGCAGGTCGACGCTTGGGCCAGACTAACCAACGACGGTTACAATACCGGTGTCGTCAGGCACCTGACGGAAATGGGGACCTTCGACGGCCAGCGCGTTGATGCCAGCTTCATCGCGGCCTGCATTCAGCTCGGAACGGGCAATTGCCAAACCATGGTCAATTCAGGTCGCTGCTCAGGGTTTGCGGACTCAAACGGAACGACGATTTGCGATATGGCCCGCGCCGCGCAATCTAACGCCGATCCCAATTGCCAGAACAATCCCAACGCGCAGGCTTGCGATCTTGGGCCGGGAGATTTCGGAGGAACTGGGCCGGTAGCTGCGCAACCACCGGCACCCTCAGCAGCGGATATCCGTGTCGGGGTGGGGCAGGTTTAAGGAACTGGGGCCTGGTCCGTTGCTTGGTAACCCCCGGGATATGTGCCGCCAAGTGCATCGCAATGACCTTGTCAGGGCGGGATCCCCTCGCTAGAGATCGCGCCCCTTTTCCAATCCGAGCTGTTCATGCCGAGCGCCTCTCCTGCCGCCTCGATCGGTATCGATTTTGGCACCAGCAACACTGTCGTCGCCCTTGCGCGCAACTGCGGGCAGGTGGAAACGCTTCGCTTTGACCATGGCGGCGCCTCGCACAGTGGCTATGCGTCGACGCTCTGTTTCTCGCCGGGCGGCATGACAGGTCCGCAGGTTGAGGGCGGTCCGTGGGCGATTGATCGCTTTCTCGAAGGATCAACGCCGCTGCGCTTCATCCAGTCGTTCAAGACCTTCGCCGCGAGTAGCGCCTTCCAGCAAACCACCATCTTCCGGCAGCGCTTTTCGTTCGAGGATTTGCTGGCAGCCTTTCTTCAAACGCTTGAACATCATGCTGGTTCTGTGCTGGATCTCTCTCGCGCCCATGTGACCGTCGGCAGGCCGGTGGCTTTCGCTGGCTCAGCTCCTGATGATGCGCTTGCGATGGAGCGTTACCGGAAAGCCTTTGGTCAGCTCGGGGTGAAACATGCGCACTATGTCTATGAGCCGCTTGGAGCCGCCTTTTCCTTTGCACGCCGCCTCGATCACGATGCAACGGTGCTGGTCGCGGACTTCGGCGGCGGCACCAGCGACTTCTCGGTGATGCGTTTTGCTCGGCGGGACGGCAGGCTCAGGGCCGAGCCGCTGGGCCATGCCGGTATTGGCATTGCGGGCGATACCTTTGATGCCCGCATCGTCGATCATATCGTGGCACCCCGTTTGGGAAAGGGCGGCAGCTATCGTTCTTTCGAGAAGGTGCTGCCTCTGCCGAGGCACTTCTACGCCACTCTCTCCCGGTGGAACGAGCTTGCCTTCATGAAGGGCAGCAAGGAGCTGCGGGACTTACAGGAGCTGACACGCTTCGCGCTCGACCCTGAACCGCTCCATGATTTTATCTCGCTGGTAGAGAATGATCTGGGCTATCCGCTTTACCGTGCTGTCTCAGTAGCAAAGGTTGCGCTTTCTGCTCAGGAAGCCGTTGATTTCGAATTCAGTGGCGAAGGACTCAGCATCTGCGCGCAGATTGAGCGCCCGGCGTTCGAACGCTGGATCAGCGACGATCTGGCGCGGATCGCGGCGACGGTAGACGAGGTTCTGGCAAAATCCGGCGTTGCAGCCGATGACGTCGAAAAAGTGTTCTTGACGGGTGGGACGTCGTTCGTCCCGGCGGTCCAAGCCCTTTTCGCTGAGCGCTTCGGCGCGGAAAAGCTGACGGCGGCGGATCAGTTTGAATCGATTGCGCAGGGTCTTGCTCTGATCGGCCTGTCAGAAAACCCTGATCAATGGGCCTTTGCGGCCTGATCTTACATGGTGCCGAGTTTGTGCAGCTAGAGCGCGCTCCGCACATCCCTGTCGTTACCAAGAACCGGGAACCAAGGTGCAATTCGTTGTCGAGCGTCAAGAGCGCTTGATCGCCTTGCGCTTTGCCCCCCGCTGCTCATCGATTTTTGTCAGCGCTTCGACACGAGCCTTGCAGGCAGCGGTGATCGCCTCAAGGTCGATATCATGCTTGGCGAGTGCCTTTTTGACCACGCCGTCATTGAGGCCGATCAGTTCCCAGACGGAGAGTCCGAGCCCCTTGGCGATGACCTCAAGCGTATCAAGCGTGGGGTTCGATTCACCTCTTACCAAGTGATAATAGGTTCCCGGCGAAATCCCGATCTTCCTGAGGAAGGCTTGCAGGTCGTCATGCTCTGACGCGAGCTGTTCAAGCCGCAGACCGAGGAGCGAAGCGAGCGTCTTTTCAACCGAACGGGTGCGGCCAGCTTTCGGGGCCATCGAATTCGCCTTCAATGATAGCAATGCGAAAAAGATGACACCTGAACCATCAATTGCGCAAGCACGATTCCAGCAATGTGTGTTCAGCGATATATTGCATGTCATAAAAAATCTAACATTCAAAATACGTTAGTAGTTGGTGCTCGCTATCATGCTGAGTAGCAGGCCAGCTTCTGTAGCTGCGGCAGGGCCTGCTCAATCACGTCGGCGTCGAGTGGGCCCTTGAAGATAAGGGCTTGCACGCTTGCCCAGTAAAGGACCTCGCTGGTGTCGCATTTATGGATGCCAACAGCGATGCGTCTGCCAATCAACTCTTTCACATTTTCAGGGGGATAGGTCTTCAGGAACTCGACCAGTGGTAGCAGGGGACCTCTCGGCGGAAAGGCCTCGGTATCGAATTCCAACTTCACTCTTTTCTCCAGCAGGCGTGCCGATTCTCGGCGTGCGCGCACAGATGCAGGAAGATGCTCCTAAGTTCAATGTGCAATATATTGAATAGCAGATCTTCAAATGTGGTGAGTTGGCGTCGGGTCGGTTTGGGGGCGTGGCTCCCGGCGAATAGAGTTTGGCCGTCAGGGGAATGACGGTTTGGAAGGGGAAGAGAGAGGTTCTACCCCGGCCGTCACGGAGATGACGCCCATGACCACTCAGACCCTCACTCCCCATCGGGATATTGCCACCTTGCGGCAGATTCCCCTGTCCCAGCTGGTGCGTTCGGATGCCAACGTACGTAAGATCAAGTCGGGGATAAGCATCGATGAGCTTGCTCAGGATATCGCGCGCCGCGGTCTGCTGCAGTCGATGTCAGTTCGTCCGGTTCTGGATCCAGCAGGCGGGGAGACCGGCACCTATGCCGTCAGCGCCGGCGGTCGCCGTTTCGCGGCGCTGTGCAAGCTGGTGGAGGAAGGGCGTTTGCCCGCTGATACCCTCGTGCCCTGCCTGATCAAGGTGGACGGGATCGAGATCGAGGATTCGCTGGCCGAGAACACCATGCGGGCCGGACTTCATCCCCTCGATCAGTTCCGCGCCTTCAAGGCGCTTCAGGACAATGAGGGCTTGAGCGTCGAAGAGATCGCCGCGCAGTTCTTTGTTTCCGCGCAGGTGGTCCGCCAGCGCCTCAAACTGGCCTCAGCCAGCTTGGTGCTCCTCTCGGCCTATGCCGAGGACGAGGTGAGCCTCGATCAGCTGATGGCATTCTGTGTCTCGAACGACCATGCGCGTCAGGAGGCGGTCTGGGAGCAGATCCGCCATGGCTATAACAAGGAGCCCTACATGATCCGGCGACTTCTCACTGAAGGCGCGGTCAAGGGCAATGACCGGCGCGTCCTCTTCGTGGGGGCGGCAGCCTACGAAGCCGCAGGTGGCATCATCCATCGCGATCTCTTCGCCGAAGACGGTGGCGGGTGGTTTGAAGACGTGGCGCTCCTCGACAGGCTTGCGAGTGAGAAGCTCGCGCAGTGCGCTCAGGAAATCTCGGTTGAAGGCTGGAAATGGGTCGAGACGACCGTCTCGTTTCCCTATGGCCACCTCAACGGATTGATGCGCCTCACCTCGATGCCTGACCCCGTGAGCGAGGAAGAGCAGGCTCGCTATGACGCTGCTCTCGCCCAGTACAATGCGCTCTCAGAGGAATATGCGGACGCTGATGAGCTGCCCGAGGAAATCGACGCCAGGATGGGCGAACTTGAGGCCACCATGGCCCAAATCGAAGAGCGCCTGCAGAGCTTCGACGCTGCCGAAATCCCCTTTGCCGGTGCCTTTGTCAGCATCGAGCATGATGGGCGCTTGCGTGTCGAGCGGGGCTTTGTCCGCTCCGAAGATCGTGCGGCTTTGAGAGCCGTTCAATCCGGCGCGCCGGTAGGAGGCATTGATCGCGGCGAACCCGATCAGGGCGCTTCTTGCGGGTCTTTTGTCACCGGCGGCGAGGTGGAGGAAATCGATACCGAACCCGAAGCCCGGCTCTCCGATCGCCTGACCGCGGAACTGACCGCGTATCGGACGCTCGCGCTGCGCGAAAAGCTCGTCGATGATCCGGACACAGCGCTCCTCGCCATGACCCATGCCCTTGCCTTGAAGACTTTCTATCGCTTCGCCAGCTCTGACACCTGCCTTGAGATCAGCGTCCAGAGCGCCAATCTGAACACCCATGCCGTCGATCTTGGGGGATCAACATTGGCAATGCGCATGGATGCACGCCAGACCCGTTGGGCCGAGATCCTTCCCAAGGTGCCGCATGAGCTCTGGGATGTGCTTGTCGCCTATGACGCGGACAGCCTTGCGGGGCTTTTCGCATTCTGTGTGGCCCAGACGCTGAACGCGCTGGAGGTTCCACATGTGCGCCGCTCGCGAGAACTCGCCCATGCGGATGCTCTGGCGGGATTGGTTGAACTCGACATGCATCCCCATTGGCAGCCGACCGCGAAAGCCTTCTTCAACAAGGTGACCAAGGCCCAGATCCTGGCGACGATCCGCGAGGTGAAGGGCGAAAGCGCGGCACAGATGATCGATCACCTCAAGAAGGCGGATATGGCGATCGAGGCCGAGCGACTGATCACGGGCAGCGGGTGGCTGCCCTCCCCGCTTCAATCGGCCATTGAGCGCGCTGGGCCGGGAATTTCCGCGGGGTCCGAGTTGAAGACTCATCACGCAGACTTCGCGGAGCCGGATGATCAGTTGGTTTCTGAGAACGATGAGGTGGCAGCCCCACTGCCGGCCTTCCTCGTGGCCGCCCTTGATGGGGCGGCTCCAGCGCTGCACGCAGCCGAATAAGCCTTTCCCCTTTTTGCAAGTCCCCTGCCCGGCCGAGCCCCTCGTGCCGGGCTTTTCCTGTTTTGGAGAGACCCATGAACCCTGAAGCAAATGCCCCTGCCCAGACCCCTGAGGCTTCCGAGAAGAACCTCGTCATCCTTCCTGTTACGATGTCCGACATCGTCGCTCAGATCGAAGCGGAAAAACTGCAGCGCGCCACACTGCGCCCTGCCAACAAATCTGCAGTCTTTGCCGCCCTTGCTGGCGCCGGTATCGCAAACGTCACAATCCCCTTCGATGGCTACGGCGACAGCGGCCAGATCGAGAACATCGAGGCGCGTGATCGCACCAACCGGACGGTGATATTGCCAGACGCGACGATATCCATCGTCACAATTGTGTGGGGCCAGCATGAGCCCGAAGCCCGGACCATGACGGTGGGCGAGGCGATCGAGCACCTTGTCTACGACGCCTTGAGCGAAACCCACGGCGGTTGGGAGAACAATGAAGGCGCCTACGGCGAGTTCATCTTCGACGTCGCCGCTAGCGAAATCCGGCTCGACTACAACGAGCGGATCACCGCCACCGAATTCTATTCCCACACGTTTTGAGAGGAAGCGGATATGGCTCATCCCTATCACCACGCCCTCTCCTCCCAGAAGAAATGGGGCGGTTCTGTCGAGGACTATCTCGCCATCCATGCCTGGTTCGATGCGTCCAAGGAGATCATCGCGGATTTCCGGCACCGAGCGCTCCGGCATCATGCCGAGGGTATCTTCATGGCGGAGACGATCTTTGGCGTGACGACAACCTTGTCATCCGGCCGGATCATCCCCACCCGCTGGATCGGCGAACAGCATGTCACCGAGGATCTCGGCTTCATTCCGAGCTTTGCCGATTGGGCACGTGCCATCCAGCCGACACCTTGGATGGGCCGGGCCCAGAAGATCGAGGCCGATCTCGATCCGCATGTGATGGTACGGGAGGTCACCCATGCCTGAGGTGTTCGAAACGCTCGTTTACACCTTCGATGAACTCGACGAGTGCGCCAGGGAGCGCGCTCGTGACTGGTATCGCCAAACACTTCTCCATGATGACTGGCACCACGTCGTTTTCGAGGATTTCGAGCGTGTCTGCGAGATCCTTGGCGTTGAGCTCGCAACACGACCCGTTCGCCTCCATGGCGGCGGGTTCAGACATCGGGCCTGTATCTGGTTTTCGGGGTTCGCATCTCAGGGAGACGGCGCCTGCTTTGAGGGACAATACAGCTACCGGAAGGGTGCCACTCGCGAAATCCGGGCCTATGCACCCAAGGACCAACAACTCATCGCGATCGCTGATCAACTTCAGCGCATCCAGCGGCAAAACCTCTATGCGCTCGAAGCGCGCATTACCCATCGCGGGCGGTATTTTCACGAACACAGCATGGAGATCAGTGTTGAACGGGCGAGCCAAACCTGGCAACCGCCGACTGATGGTGCGGAGGAAACGCTCTGCGAAGCCCTTCGCTACCTTGCCCAATGGCTCTACCGCCAGCTTGAACGCGAACACGAGTTCCAGATGTCCAGCGGGATTGTCGATGAGGGGCTGCGAGCCAACGGCCATACCTTCACCGAGGATGGGCAGAAGTTCGGCTAGGCGCCCCCTTGCGGCTGCTCAGGAGGTCGCAGAGAAGCACTGAAACCGGCCATTCGCCGCGACGAGGAAATTCGGATCCGATCAGGAGTCGTTCGCGCAGACCTCGTCAGTCGCGGTAATGCCTGGCTGCTGCCGCATCGTTGGCGCTCAGTTGCGCATCGGCAAATTGGTGCCGGCCAGCAAGGCAACCAAATCCGATTGTCGATGAACTCCAGTCTTGGCAAAAAGGCGTTTGAGGGTCGTTCGGGCTGTTTCGGTCGTCACGTTCAAATGTGCGGCAGCTTCTTTCGGGCGATGACCAGCGGCGACCAGCGCCGCCAGTTTCGCCTCCGAAGGGGTAAGGTCAAAAAGGCCTTGCACGACACTGGCCGTCGGAACGTCTCGCGGTACAACGGGCGTCGCGATCAGGATTGCTATGGCTTGGGAGAATATATCCTGAGCGGCCCCCTTGACCGGTGAAAGATGAAAAATGATCGGCGGGTTATCGCCTGCCGCCGGGGTAGGGATCGAGCGTACCAAGCCATCACAACCGGCTTGGATCTCGGCAAGGGCATTAGCCAACAATTTGTCAGCGGAAGCCGTGGCAAGAGAGAGCCGCGACGGCCGATCTTGAACCAGGGATGGTGTGAGTTGCGCCATCCGGTCATTCATCGCCATTGTCCGTCCGTTCCGCCCGATCACCGCGGCCGGGAGACCGATGTGCTCCAGCGCCCAGACAGCGTTCCGCGCTTTTTCAATTTCCAGGCGACCTGAGATGAAAGCGGCGCGCGCAAAATGTGGCCGCAGAGCATCAAGTGCAGCGACGACCTTGGGCGCAAAGGGGCCATCCTCATAGGGCTTTTCAAGGTTCAAAATGATGAAATCTCCGCTCGGCACAGAAACGGCAGTCGCCAGGCCAGAGCCAAACCCACGCGGGATGAGAATATCGCGATAAAGGGGCAATTGCGCTGCTTCCGCCTTATCGAAGACATCACCATCGGTAATGAAGCCAGCAGACCCCACCTTCACAAGACGGCGGGTCCGTTCGTTGGCACTGCCACCATGGTCGCGCACGATCTCTTCCCATGTTTCCTTGAAAAGCGCGTGGGGGCTAATGAAGTCCATCTTGCCGCGACACAGGCGCGCACAGACCGCCGCCGTAGCGCCGTAGCGCTTCACCATCTTGTCGAGAACAGCAGGCCATCTTTCCCCGATGATCGCAGCTTCATAGATTTCGTCGACGAGGTCATTGCTCAAATGATTTAAGCCTCCCACCAACATGAGCATTCCAGTATGCAAGAAATTTCCGGTAGTTGGGAACAGTTTCTGACCTCTGTCCCTCCATGTGATGATCTAGTAGGAATGGCGTCGCACGGGCGTGGATGTCGCATGTCGATTCACCCCAAATGGGGGGTTCAGCAAAGGTTCGTTATGTCACGATGTGCGGCGCATCAGTCTTCTTGGTGAAGAAGTCAGATGCCGTCTGAAACGATGAAGAAGACTTCATGACGGAATGCGAACGGGAGGTATCCATGAACAGGCTCAAGATTTGGTTTTCTGCACTTGTTGTTACCCTCGTCGGGTTGATAACCCCGCAGGGTGTCTCCGCACAGGGGTTGAGCGGTGTGGGCGTCGTGCTCATTCACGGCAAGGGCGGCGGGCAGGGGCCACTCCAGCCACTGGCGCAGGCGCTGCGCAAACAGGGGGCCATCATCCTTATGCCCCATATGTCATGGAAATCAGGTTATCGCCCCTATGAGCAGACGGTGCAGGAGGTTGCAGCCGCGGTGGCGCGCATTCGGCAGATGGGTGCGCGCAAGGTTTATCTGGCTGGCCATTCGATGGGGGCGAATATCTCGATAGGCTATGCCGCCGCCGGCGGCGATGTCGATGGCATCATCGCGCTTGCACCGGGGCACCGGCCTGATTTCATTGCTACGGTGACAGGCGACAGCCTTGATCGCGCCAGAGCAATGGTGGCGGCGGGGCGCGGCAACGAGCGCGCGCAGTTCATGGATTTCAACCAAGGGCGCACCATGCCTGTGACCACAACGGCCGCGGCCTATGTCAGCTTCTTTGACCCCGATGGCCCCGCCGGGCAGGCGGCGCGAGGCCGTGGCGCAGGGCGTTCGACTCTTTGGGTGATTGGTCGGGGGGATCGACCGGCCATGCGCGACAGCGCACCGCATTCAAGCGGCACGCGCATCGAGGTGGATGCCAACCACCAGACCACGCCCGTCGCCGCCGTTCCCTATGTTCTGGAATGGCTGGCCGCGCGCTGAACCATGGTAAAGGTGCCGGAAGAAGACGCGATCGATGACGCGGAGCCGGTGCGGCGCAGGCCGTACCGGCGGCCCTTTGTCGTCACTTCGCTGGACGATCTGCGCTCGATGTTCTGGAACACCTTCGCGATCCTGGCGTTGGCCGTCAGCGTGCCGCTGGCCTATGCTCTGGTCACGCGCGACACGCTGGTGATTGAGGAAATCTCGACCCCCACAAGCCTTGAGGAGAAGGGCTATTTCGGCAAGGTGGTGGCTCAGCGCATCTTCGATGAAATGCGCTCGATCAGCCAATACACCATGAGCGAGGTTAAGCGGCTGGAGGTTTCATCCTCTCCGCTCGAGAACCAGCTTCCCCCTATCGAATTGCCGCTGGGTCAGCTCGATCTCCAGACGGTGATCCGACAGGCCCGCTTATGGCTCGGACTGCCGGATAAGACCATCACGGGAGAGATCATCGTCCATTCCCGCAAGGTCGGCACGGGTGAGGAAGCAGAGGAGCAACTCTCTTATTCCATGGCCCTGCGTTCCGCGCGCGACGGGTTGATCCATCGCTCCAGCCGTGAATATCCGGATATGGAGAGTCTGACACGTGCGACTGCTGTTGCACTGGTGGAGCGTTTCGACCCTCTTTTTGCGGGGTATTACCACTTCATGCGCCGCAACTACACGGAAGCGAAGCGCATTGTGGAAACAATGGAAGCTCAGGCCCCGCGCACCAAGCCTGCTGACGCTCCACTTGGCCCGGACACAGCGGCAGCTAACCGTCTTCATTTGCGCGGGTTGATCGAGCGCGGCCAGAACAACTGGCGCGAGGCGGCGGATTGGTTCGGAAAGGCCCATGCCGTTAACCCGGACAACTTGGTCATCGCCTCGGACTATACAGGTGCCCTGCGGCGGTTTGACCCAAAGCGAGCCGAAGAATTGGCACATGGGCTCGTTGAGCGTTTTCCCAAGGCCTGGAACGGCTACATGAACCTTGCCTTTGCGCGGGCGCAGCAGCGCCGCAACGGCGATGCACTCGCGTTGGTGAAACAGGCGATGGAGCTCGCGCCCGACTCTCCGGGGATGCTCTATCAGGCAAGCCTGATCCAGCGCGGCTCGGGGCGCATGGAGGATGCGGCAGCGTCACTCGAACGCACGCTGGCCCTTGACGCCACGGCTTTCCATGCGGCCCGCGAATTGGTGCGGGTCTATCGGGATCTCGAGCAATGGCCAAGAGCGCGGGTGGCTGCGGAAACAATGATCCGTATAGACCCCACCCATGCTCTCGCCCATATCCACCTTGCGCGCGTGTTGATCGAAACGAAGGATCTGGCGGGCGCGGAAGCCGCGATGAAGGTGGCCCTGCAACTGGACCCTAAATCTGCTGTTGTGCTGGCAGAGCAAGGGCGCCTGCTCCTGATAAAGAACAACCTGACGCGCGCTCGCAAGGTGCTGGAAGAGGCGGTGGCGCTGGAGAATAGACTGCCCGAGGCACAGGAGTATCTTGGCGATGCGCTGGTGCGCGCGGGCAAGCGCACGGAAGCCATCGCCGCGTATCGCAATGCTATTGACAGCACCATCTTCGCTCGTTGGCGTGCTGCCGATGCGCAGGCCAAGTTGGGGGAACTACTGGAAAAGGAAAAGGATGCAGCCGGGGCTGCTGCGGCTTATCGCGCCGCGCGAAACATGAATGCCTATCGCTACAAGGTTCTGGAGCAGAAGATCGCCGCTCTTGAAGCTGGCGCCGGCATGGATCAACGGGCTCTGACGGAGCGGGCAAAACCCAGCACCGCGCCGACCATGCGGCCTTCGACCCCCGCGAATCCATGATGCCCGCGCGCCTGACAGGGATCGCCCTCGTCGCGCCCGCCGTCCACCCAGACCACACGCGCCCGCCCGGCGGCCCAGTTGATGAAGGGGGCCACAAGCTCGGGCGAGGTGACGCGGCATCCATCCTTGCGGTGGTGCACGATCAGGGTCGGTGGCAAACTCCCGCTGGAGCCGACGTTGGACTGAAATTCGTCCAAAATGCCTGAGGTGATGACCAGGCCGTCCGCTTCCAATGCTCGATGCATGCGCGTTGCGGCGCGGCTGGTGCCAACCACGATAACCGGTCGGGCGATCTTGCTCATGGCCTCGATTGCGCGCGACGGGCTACCGGAGGAAGAGAGAGCCAATGTGGCAAAGCCGCCTGACACAAAGCTGCGGCGCGTGCGGATGAGCGAATTGCCCATCAGATCCGTGATCTGGCCATCAGTGGTGATACCGAGGTTGCCGTGCCCGCCAGCCATCAGGATGATGCTGCCCCTTGGCTTGCCACTGGGACGCTCAAGCACCGCATCCGTACCCAGATCAGGCAAAAGCTCCGCGCGGGCAGGCCCCGCTCCAAGGCCAAGGAGTAGGATCAGGCTCACCACAAGTCGATATTTCATTGGCACCATGGCGAGCCCCAACACCCCCGGGAAGATGGCCAAGACCTTAGCACGAATGTCCGCTCCGGCCAGGCTGCCGCCGTAAAACTGCCATTCCGCAATCGGCCCCTTCTTTGACATTGGTGCAACTGTGATGTGCGACGGTTACTAATCAGTCAATTAATGGTATTTTTGAATGACGCTGCTTGTGACGCTGCTCCATTTCACGCCGTTTAAACTCAAATTCGCGTGAAATTTATCTTGATCGAGGCGAAGTCGACCTGTCGAATCCTCATAAAGTGGGCTATCGGCCAAAGCCGATGCCAATATTTCTAAGTTGTCTCCGCCATAGGAATCGTCGCCTAGATGCAGCGGATTCTTCCCGTCTGCCTCCATAAGTTCCATAAGAGCACCAACACGTCGAAGGACCTGAAACAAGACTTGTGATTTTGTATGAGCGACCAATTGGTACTGTTCCAACGCGTCTATCGCAGCCAAATCATAAACCGGCCATTCCGAAAGTACCCGGTGAAGTACCTTGGCGACAAAGTCGCGATGCGTAGCGTCATTCATGCGCGACAATAGCGCTTGCTTTGTCATATTCGGCATCTTGAACTTCCAGATCGTAGCTTCTTACTTCGTTTATATCCCCGCCCCACTAGGCGGGGATAACTTGGAATGAGACTTATGAGTCCTGGAGGGCGCTTCGTTCCAAATCATGCGCCGTGAGCGCCAAAACAATCGAATTTGCGCTCCGGTATCGATCAAAGTAGCTGGCCATAGCCAAGGCTTCAGCCAAGAGTCCGCTGATCCTCGAGTCGATCACCGACAATGCCTCGACATCGTTTGAAGGCTGAAAATTCGCATGCACCAAATTGCGCGGATCAGCGTAATCATCATCATCGCAAGACATCACTTCCTCGCTATGCGGCCGCTCGCGTTTGGGGGATGTTTTCGGCGAGTGCAACCTGTAGCTCGATTGGAGGCGGCAGTAGCGTGATTGCCGATTTTGGTTGGGGTGCAGGAACCTGGCTCAGAACCCGAATCTCCGTTGCGACGGAGAATTCAATGGCCATCAACTGCAGTTCGAGTATTGCTAGCCCCATACCGGTACAGGCACGTGCGCCAGCCCCAAATGGCAGAAATGCCTTCGAGGTGAAGTCGCGGCTCAGATCGAACTCGTTCGGCCGGTCCCAGTAGGCGGGCGAGCGATGATATAGCCAGGTCGGGATGAGCACGGTGTCGCCCTTGCTGACTTTCTGTCCTCCGATTTCTTGGTCGCATTTGGCATCACGGGCAAACCAGTGAGCAGACGGATACAGTCGAAGCGTCTCCTTAACCGCCGCCAAGCTCACTGAAGCTTGGGGAAGCTTATAAGCGCTGATTTCACCGCTTTCGTCCTGCAATGCCATGGCTTCTGCGGCGATCTTGTCCTTGAGGCCTGGGACGACAGAAAGGTGATAGAGTAGCCAAGCACTTGCATTTCCCGTCGTATGATGGCCTGCGACAATCATTGTCAGGATTTCGTCGGAAAGGTCCTCGTCCGATAAATTCAGGGCTTCGAGCGATTTTACGACGCTACCTTCAGGTGATCGACCGCGCACTCGTTGAACCACAGCACCCATTACGGCGCGAGCTGCTTTCCGCTCTCGAGCGCGGCGCAATTGTTCCCAAGGCATCAAAGGCAGTACGCGGAACATTTCATCGGACAAGTCGTCTTCAACACGTGCAACAGCCTGAACGATAACTTCTTCGTCTGCCTCTTGAAGGACGTCCTTGCCGAACATGACAGCAGAGACGAGGCGAAGGGACAGACGCGACGTCATCTCGTGTGCATCGAACGATTTCAGCTGCATCAACTGCAAGATGAAACGACGAACGATGGCGGTCATTTCGGGTACGTACTGATTGGCAACGCCGCGGGCAAAGGCGCTGTGCAGGACACCGCGTCGGCGGCGGTGTTCTTCGCCACTCAGAGATAGTGAGCTGATCCCGAGCACCTTTCGGAGCTTATAAACCAAGCGTCCCTTGTCGATCTCCTCTTCCGGTGCCTTGAGCACGGACTTGACGAGTTCAGGGTCAGTCACCATCCAGATTGGCGTTGGACCAAGATAAGTCCGCTCAACGGGGCCTTTGGCTCGCTTCCCGACGGCGAGCATAAAGTTGAGCGGATCACGCCGAAACGGCAACATGTCGGAAAGCCAGTGTTTCATCGGAAACCTCCATTGCATTGATCGAAGACACGAGACGTCGAAAGCGGGCACCATCCTGACCGCAAATCGGGATTTCACCGGCTAGGATTGCTAGGGGCTCTGACGTGCCGTTAAGGGGGATTTCGGTCGGTGGACCGTATCGCTTGGTCCGGATCCCGACAGTAGCCAGGTAGCGCTCGTACGTGAGGTCTGCGATTGCGACCAGTGCGCGCGCCTGCTGATAGAAGGCAAACCGGAACATTAGCCCATAGTTGATTTGAGCTAGCCGTCGCTGGTCGGCGCCCGGCTCAACACCAAATCTGGAGATTTCCCAAACATCGATCGACTTTGGATAAGGCCGATCAACTGCGAGCTGCGGAAAAATGTGCTCGGCAAGGTAGGGGCCGTCTGTCCGAAGAGCTCGAAAGCCGCCGACGATCTTCTGTCCCCGAACAATCAGCGCGTAAACAGCCCTCGAAGTATCAAACTGATCGCGCTCTTCGTCTGCACTGACTTCCAACTGCCAACCTAGCTGATCGACAAAAAGTGACTTCCTAAAGCGAAAAAACTCGCTCGCCCTGTTAGGGTTTGAGTTGGAGTGGGTTATGATCGCACGGAGCCGTTCTGTCATCCGTCGCCTCCTATTTTGGAGAGCTACGATGGCAGGGCAGTGGAGCCGGAAGAATACCGGTTTTTGGGGGGTATTTATGGATCTCGGAGAATGGATTGATCAGATCCAGCTGACAACCGATTTGGACTCACTGACTAAAGTTATGCAGCGCATCATTGAGCACTTTGGCTTCACTTCATGGTGCATGGTCGACGCTGGGCGTGCTTATGCAGATGTTCCATTTAATTTCGGGACAACCGGCGCCACCTGGGTCAATCACTACAAGAGTAACGGGTTTGTGCACATTGACCCCTATATAGCGAAAGCACGTCGAGAAAATACTCCATTCGATTGGAGCTCAATTCCAAACCCGTTAACAAAGCGAGGACCAAAGTCAAAATTTAAATTCCTGATGGAATCAGCTTACGATAACGGATTTAAGGAAGGTCTAATTTTTCCGTGTCATTTTAATGACAGGATAGGTCGAAGACATTCTGTTGTTTGTGTATTCTATTGGACCAGCGAAGAAAGTGAATTTCGAACCAAAATACCAGAAATTCGTATTTATCTTCATATGATTGTTATATATTTTATTACTCACTCTATGGAATTGTTGGCGCTGTCTGTCCGAGACAATGTTTCCCTCTTCAAGACACCATCCGATGTTTTCGAACGCCGCTTAACTGATCGCGAGAGAGACGTGATTTCGTGGGCTGCTCGCGGAAAGACCGCATTCGAAACCGCAGAAATTTTGGGGCTTTCCAAAGATACGGTCGAGAAGCACATTTCAAATGTTGTCAGTAAGATCGACGCAAGGAATCGTACGCATGCAGTTGCGAAGTGTATACACCTGTCATTGATCGACTTATAATACCATAAATAGACAGCGTCTAAAATGAATATTGTTTTGGTGTCATTTCAATGGCGCTGCCGAGAGCGCCGGTGACGCCGTCGGCGCGAAAAATGGTGCGCACCCACCCAGCCTCAGAAGCGCCGCTCGCGCCTCGGCTAGCGCGGCCTGCGTGGCATCGCTAGTCGGTTGGGCGCACCCTATGGCAACCACTGACGTTCAAAGTGCCGGGATGGGCTCTAGCTTTACTTGGAGAAAGGATAAAGGGGGCGGACATAACGACTGCGTCTGCAAGACCCAAGAATGTCAAAAATGACCGACGTGTCTGCATGTGATGTCCTTTAGCTTGATGCCTTGGTTTTTTTGGTCAGTTTTTCGCACGCTGACATCCGACGGCTATGGCCTCATCTTCAGAGCAGAACCATCGCCGCTTAGGTCCCTCCATGGACAACTTGCCATAATGGCGGCCGCCGGGAAGGTGGTAGATGCAGGCCCTAGGCTTGAGGTTGCCTTTGATCGAACATTTGGTTGAGGGCGGTTGGGCGGGGGAGCCGCAAAGGCGCCAATGGGCCTCGATCGAGATCGGAGCCAGGGAATGCAGTTGCGTATCGCAGTTTCTGTGGCGCCAGTCCCATGGCGCAATAAAGGAACCCGCCCAGAGGCCCTTCTTCTTGGCTTTGGCGTAGTCTTCCTCATAAGCGTAGGTTCTTGCGTAATGACGAAATGCGAGGGCCCATCCTTCGCTAACCAGCCACCGATTGATGTTCCAGCCCTCGACGAAACAGGTGCCTAGCGCGCGCCCGTAAGCATCGCTTCCCCGAAGCTGACACCGCCAGATTTCCTTGCCCGCTCTGTGAATGAGGGCGTCGCGGGCTGAAATGCCACAATTCCAATCGCTTCCTTCATGATCTAGACAGATCTGGTCGGTTTCCGGGGCGTCGACCCCCTGAAGACGGATTTTGGTGTCGGCAACAATGACGGTATCGCCATCCGTGATGACGGGGCTTCCAGCAACCTCGCGCACCCTGTTGCCGTACGGCTGAGCCAAAGCGGAGGTTATGCCCCATGTGAGGGATGCGACCATGACTAGGAGAAGAACCACGACTATAACAGACCGACGTAGAGCGTGAAACGGGAAGCTTAAAGGGTCCAAAAGAACGCGCGCCAGAGAAAGTTGCCGACGCCCCACCAGTACAGCATCCCCAGTGCGATTGCGGGTGCCCATATCCAGTCGAGGCGGCGCCACAACGGGCGCGCGCGGTCCTTTTCTCGGTGTGCCTCGTTGTCCTGCGCGATTGGTTCCCAGTAGCCCAAGTCTGCGTCCTTCGAGCGGTTCGTCTCGTGCACTCTTGTGCCCAGCGAGCATAGAATGAATGCCGGAGATACCAGCATCTCATATGGAAACCGCGCTGCCAATCCGGTCCTACGTCCCCACCCTAGAGCTCTAGGGTCTTATTCCCGGTTTTTGAAGCCCGGGAGGTGAAGAGAGAGTTTTCCGGGCTGGTTCCTGCCAATCCGGAGACTTGCGATGACCCCTCCTGCTGCCTTGGCGCTTGCTGCGCCGCTTTCCGTTCGCCCCCACCTCCCCTCTGTTTCTGGTGGCTGCCTTCTTGAGGCTGCGCGCTTGTTGCTGCGCTCCTTGTCCTCGGGCCGCCGCATTGACGCCGACGTTATGCGTTTGGCGATGGAGGAGGCTTTCGGCGGCTCAGACGCTGAGGGCGCCTGGTCCTGGAAGGATGCCTACGAGGCCATTGAGGCCGCGCAGATCCTCTTTCTTCGCCAGTTTGGCGCTTCCATTCTCGGGGGCGGTCGCTCCCCTGTGGCAATCCTCGGCATTCTCGAAACCCTAGGCGCCTTGCTCCCGACGCAGACACGTCGCTCGGAGGCTTCGCAGGCGCTGCAGCAGTTCTCCACGCCTGTGGAACTGGCATTTCTTGCAGCACAAGCTGCTCGTCTCTCGTCTTCAGACCTTGTGCTCGAGCCTTCGGCCGGGACCGGGATGCTGGCCATCTACGCCGAAATCGCGGGTGCCAGCCTCGTTCTCAATGAATGGGCAGAAGAGCGGCATGGCCTTTTAGCGGGACTGTTCCCGAAGGCACGGCTGACGCAGTTTGATGGGGCCCAGATCCATGATCGACTGGATCCGACGATCCGGCCCAGCGTGGTGCTCATGAACCCGCCGTTTTCGGCATCGCCCTTGGTTGCTGGGCGGTATGCGAATGCGACCTTCGAGCACATCCGCTCGGCGCTCGCGCGTCTGGAACCCAACGGTCGCCTCGTGGCCATCACTGGGGAAAGCTTGTCGCCTTACGGTCGGACTTGGCGCCCCGCATTCGAAAAGCTGCAGGCGTCATCGAGTGTCCGGGTGAGCTTTGCCTTATGTCGGGGGTTCTTCCGTCGCCATGGAACCGATGTCGAGAGCCGCTTGACGGTCATCGACAAGCTGCCGGCTTCGAACGCATCGACCTTTCCGGCTCCGGCGGCACCGGCAGCGAATTTGCGCGATCTGCTCGCACTCATCGAAGAACATGTCCCGCCACGGGTGACGTCGCAGATCACCAGTCCCCCTACTCCGAGTGTGGCTTCGCCTGCACCCGTCGTCACCTCCATTTCCACGTCTCGCCTTTCTGCCTTCGGCCGGTTGAAGCGTCCTGTTGCCTTGCCTTCGGCCCCAGAAACGATGGAGCGTCCATCCCAGTTGGAGGCGAAGTCCCCTCCCCTCTTGGCGTCTGCCGCGAGCGTCGACCCTCTCGTGGTTGATCAGCAGCCGCTGGACCTCTTCTCGATTGAAGAGCGGAAGGTTGGTGAGGCGTTCTCGGCGCAGCACCAGCCCCCGGAATCTAACGGCTCAGCCCCCTCCCCTGCTGTGGGCGCGGTTATCGAGTTGCAGTATACGCCGCAGGATTGGGTGGCTTCGCCCACGGGGGGCCTCGATGCAGGTCTCTATGAAGCCTACCTCGTCCAGTCGATGGTGATCGAGGGTGCCAAGCCCCATCCGAGTGTGCTGGTCCAGTCCGCCGCCATGGCATCTGTTGCTCCGCCCAAGCCGAGCTATCGCCCTCATCTGCCGGAAGCGATTGTCTCAAGCGGTCTTCTCTCGGATGCCCAGCTGGAGACCATCGTCTACGCCGGTGAAGCGCATGGCCAGCGGCTGGGCGGCTCGTGGGTCGTGAACGAGACCTTCGATGCACTCGAAGCCGCCGCAGAGGGCGCCGAAGATGCCGTGACCTTCCGACGCGGGTTCTACTTGGGCGATGGTACAGGGGCGGGCAAGGGCCGCCAGGTTGCAGGCGTGGTGCTCGATAACTGGCTCAAGGGGCGCAAGAAGGCGCTCTGGATTTCCAAATCGGACAAGCTGCTCGAAGACGCCCAACGCGATTGGGCTGCGCTTGGGCAAGAAAAACTCCAGATTGTCCCCCTCTCGCGCTTCAAACAGGGCACGCCCGTGACCTTGAGCGAGGGGATCCTGTTCACCACCTACGCCACCTTGCGCTCGGATGAGCGTCAGGGGCCGGGCGGAGAGATCAAGGCCTCGCGCCTCAAGCAGGTCATCGATTGGCTTGGCAAGGATGCCGGTGCTGGCGCAGCGGCCGACTTCGACGGCGTCATCGTCTTCGATGAGGCCCATGCCATGGCTAATGCGGCCGGCGAGAAGGGGGCGCGGGGCGACAAATCCGCGTCCCAGCAGGGTCGTGCCGGGGTGCGTCTTCAGAATGCCCTGCCTCAGGCCCGCGTGCTCTATGTCTCGGCCACAGGCGCGACGACGGTGTCGAACCTCGCCTATGCCTCGCGTCTTGGTCTCTGGGGTTCAACCGATATGCCCTTTGCCACGCGCGAGGCTTTCGTCGAGGCGATGGAAGCGGGTGGCATTGCCGCGATGGAGGTTCTCGCGCGCGATCTCAAAGCGCTAGGGCTCTACACGGCGCGCGCCCTCTCCTACGCCGGTGTCGAGGTTGAGATGCTCGAGCACCAGCTCAGTGCCGAGCAGATCCGTATATATGACGCATACGCTTCCGCCTTCGAGATCATCCATAACAATCTCAATGCGGCGCTCGAAGCTTCGAACATCACTGGCGAGGGCGGTAAATCGTATAACAAGAACGCCAAATCCGCCGCGCGCTCCGCGTTTGAATCGAACAAGCAGCGCTTCTTCGCCCATCTCATCACCGCGATGAAGGCACCGAGCCTGATCAAGGCGATCGAGGCGGATATGGAGGCAGGCCATGCTGCCGTTATCCAGATCGTCTCAACCAATGAAGCGCTGCTTGAGCGTCGCCTAGCCGAGATCCCGACCTCGGAATGGAACGATCTATCGGTCGATATCACCCCGCGCGAATATGTCCTCGATTACCTCGCTCATTCCTTTCCGACAGGGCTCTTCGAGGTCTATTCGGATGATGACGGGAACCTGCAATCGCGACCAGCGATGGATGAGGATGGAAACCCGGTTCAGTCCCGCGAGGCGGTGGAGCGGCGAGATCGACTGATCGAGCATCTGGCGTCCCTTCCGGCGGTGCAGGGGGCCCTCGATCAGATCATCCAGCGCTTCGGCACCGATATGGTTGCGGAGGTCACCGGGCGTTCAAGGCGTATCGTGGCAAAGACCAATGCCGATGGTTCACAGCGTCTTTGCGTCGAGAACCGGGCGGCCTCGGCAAACCTCGGCGAAACGCGTGCGTTTCAGGGAGATCAGAAGCGCATTCTGGTGTTTTCTGATGCGGGTGGTACGGGGCGGAGCTATCACGCCGAGCGATCCGCGAAGAACCAGCGCCTGCGCGTTCACTACCTTCTTGAGCCGGGCTGGAAGGCCGATAACGCCATCCAAGGCTTGGGGCGCACCAATCGCACCAATCAGGCGCAGCCGCCGCTCTTTCGGCCCGTGGCGAGTGATGTGAAAGGCGAGAAGAGGTTTCTGTCCACCATTGCCCGGCGCCTCGATACCTTGGGTGCCATTACGAGGGGGCAGCGTCAGACCGGTGGTCAGGGCATGTTCCGGGCGGAGGACAATCTCGAATCCAGTTACGGTCGGCTCGCACTGCGCCAGCTCTACATGCTGATCTACATGGGCAAGGTCGAGGCCTGCTCGCTGGAACGCTTCGAGGCGGTGACGGGTCTGCCCCTGACGGATCGGGATGGCAGCCTGCTTGAAGACCTCCCCCCGATCACGACCTTTCTCAATCGCATCCTCGCGCTCCCGATTGCACTGCAAAACCGACTGTTCGAGGTGTTCGAAAGCCTGATGGAAGCGGCGATTGAGGGGGCGATGCAGGCTGGAACCTTTGATATCGGTGTCGAGACGGTGAGCGCCGAGAGTATCGCGATAGAGGATCGTCAGGTGACTGCGACCCATGCGGGGAGCGGCGCCACCACGTCGTTGCTCACGCTCGAACGAAAGGATCGAGCGGAGATCACCCCGATTGAAGATATCTTCGCCCAGCTGAGCACAAACCCTAGGGCGCGGCTGATGCATAACCGGCAGTCCGACCGGGCCGCGCTCGTGATGCCGACGACGAGCCTGATGCAGGATGACGGGAGGGTTTGCCCGCGCGTTCGCCTCATCCGGCCCAATGCGCGCGAGGTGATGCCGGTTGAAGCGTTCGAGAAATCCCAATGGCGGGATACGGATGAGAGCGCCTTCCGTTTTGCTTGGGAGGAGGAGGTCCGGGGCATCCCGCCCTTCACCCAGACGCGCTTTCACATGGTGGTGGGGCTGCTGCTGCCGGTGTGGAGGCAGTTTCCGGAGGAGAACACGCGTGTCTATCGCCTCCAGAGCGATTGCGGACAGCGGCTCATCGGGCGTCTGGTCTCTCCCGCAACTGTTGCTGCACTGAGGGAGGCGCTGCTCAGCAAGCCCCCTGCCCTTTCATCTCAGGATGCCGTGGCAACGATCCTGAAGGACAACACGGGGCTTCTGCTGCGCGATGGGCTTGCTCTGAAGCGTTCTCTCGTCATGACGCGTCAGCGCATCGAGATGACCGGCTTCTCGGATCGGGATGTTCCGCGCCTCAAAGCGCTGGGGCTCATGTCCGAAATCATCACCTGGAAACTCCGGCTCTTCGTTCCTGTGGGCGATGAGGCCGCCGCCATTCTGGCGCGCTTGTTCGAGCTCTACCCAATCCAGCGCATCGTTCGTTCCACTCGCGTCGGCAGTTAAGGCGGAAGCGATGGCTGCGCCTGCAAGGGAACTCTCACAACAGCTGGCAGAGCGCGCGGAAGCGGTCTGCCGCCATTATCTTTCGAATGGATATCGCTCAGGAGCCTATTGGCTTGTGGGCGATCTAGGGAATGCCAAGGGCCGCTCGCTCTTCGTGCGTCTCAATGGTGGCCCGGCAGGTCGATCGAACCGAGGCAAATGGCAGGATGCAGCCACAGGAGAACACGGTGATCTTCTCGATCTGATTGCCGCACGGGAGGGCCACACCCGCTTCGCAGATACCCTGGCGGAGGCGCGACGTTTTCTTGGACAACCGGACCTCGCTCCCGAACATGGCTTCGCCCGCGACCTCAAGGAAACGTATAGAGCCACTTCTGACACCACCCTGCTCGCCAAGCGCATCTGGGGGGAATGCCGCCCCATCTGCGGCACAGCGGGGGAGGCCTATCTGAAGGGGCGCGGGGTCTGCCTCGACGGGATATCGTCAATCCGCTTTCATCCCGCCCTCCCCTATCGGGCCGATGATCGCGCCGGGCCTGTTAGGCTCCCCGCCTATGTGGTTGCGGTCACCGATTCTGCTGGGCGCTTGACCGGTATCCAGCGTCGGTGGCTTCGCCATGGCGATCGAACTGGTGGCATCATCGCGCCCCGCAAGTCGCTCGGACATCTTCACGGCAACGGCGTCTGGCTTCGCCATGGACGGCACTTTCAGGAGAGCGGTGTCATCGTGGCCGGTGAAGGTGTTGAGACGGTGCTCTCGGTGGCTGAAGTGTTGCGAACCCCAACCCTGATCGCCTGCCTTTCCGCGAGCCATCTTGCGGCCTTCTGTTGGCCTGAATGGTGCAAGCGGCTTCTCATCCTCCAGGACAATGACCCGGCGGGTATCAGGGCCTCACGGCGCTTGGCAGCCCGTGCGCGTGAAGCGGGTATCTCCAGCGCGATCTTTCGCCCCGTCCTTAAGGACTTCAACGCCGATCTGCGCCTGCTGGGGTGGGCCGCCTTGGCCGATCACCTCTCGCGGCAGGTGCCGGATCTTGTGATCGTTGACGGGTAAGGTTTTGTTAACCTGCCCGCTGGCGGCTGATCGGTGAAGGCTCCTGACTCCCCGTGAGAGATCCGCAGCCCGGGGCCTTGGAAGAGACGGTCGATCGGGCCACAGGCGCTGCCCCTGCTGCAACGGCGGTGCCGTCCTCCTCTTCGTTCCGGTCCCTGCCGGGGGCTTGATGCCCCCTTGGGGATGCAGCGTTGCCGCCCCTGCGCCCGTTTATCGCCCGTCAAGGCCCGCGATGGTGCGGGTGATCCTTCAGGAGGCGAGCGAGCCATGTATCACGATCAGGAATTCCACCAGAGCGAGGCGATTGGCGCTTCACCCTCTCCCCATCTTCTCGATGAGCTCCAGCTCCACGGCTATCGCCCGCTCGAGGAAGAAGGGGATCCGCGCCCCCTCCCCTCGCCCAAGGCCGCAGAGCAATCGCTTGGCGCCATGTTCGAGGCAGCCTCGACCCTCTTCATGGAAACGCGGCTCGAGAATGACCTGCCCGATCTTCTCTGGAGCTTCGTGAACCTCTTTCATCGCCAGACCGAACGCATGGGGCGGCTTCTGGATGAGAACGAGACCGCTCAGCGCAATGCCCAGGCTCAGCAGGATGGTTCGGAGGTTCGCTCGGTCGAGCTTGAGCGCCTGACCGCTCTGGGTCTTTCGCTGATCGAGCGGCGCAATGCCTTCGAGTTCTTTCGCGAAACCGCCGCGCAGTTCTTTGCCGCGGAGACGGGCTCTCTCTGGCGTCCCCGTTCGGGTTCGCTCGTCAATCATCGCGCGCTGACCTCGGCGCTGGTCGACAGTCGCGACTTCATCAACGCGCGCAAGATTTCTGAGACGAGCGTGCTGGTGCCTGCGGGGCATCGCATCGGCTTCGCCGGAGGCACGGATTACAATGATCATACGAAGGTCTGGGACATCCTCGACAAGACCCGCTCAAAGCACCCCGATATGGTGCTCCTGCATGGGGGTGGCGCCCGCGGTGCCGAGCGCATCGCGTCCTGCTGGGCCGAGAACCGCAAGGTGCCGCAGGTGATCTTCAAACCTGACTGGGCCAAGCACCGCAATGCCGCTCCCTTCAAGCGCAATGACCAATTGCTCGAAGCCTTGCCGATCGGCTTGATCCTGTTCCCGGGCTCGGGAATTGTCGAAAACCTCGGTGACAAGGCTCGCAAGCTTGGCATTCCGGTTTGGCGATGCGGGCAGGGGGCGTAAGCCCCCGTTTCTCTTCAAGCGGTATCCGCAATTAAAAGAGCCGCGTGCGTCATGAGATCGCGCGCGGTTTGGCGGCTGCCTGCTCGAACTCTGACTGTAGTTCTCATCCTGCCCACGCCGTGCGCTACCCCGCGCGTGACAAATCTCCCCGTCGATGTCGATTGTGACTGGCCGGTTCAACATGGCGCATCGATCGTAGCGTTGTGACCTCCAGCCGCCGCCTTCCTGCAAGCGGACCCGGCTCTCATGCGTCATGGGGCGGGAAGGTAGGGGCAGGAGCGTTCCGCATGAGAAGGGCTGCCCGCGACTGTGAACCAGATCAGGATGTGACTGCTCCGGCATCCATCTCGTGACGCGCGGGGGGTGATCCAAAGCAACGGAACTCCGGGACTTGAGCCTTGGACCGACGCCAGCGTCGCTACTCCATGCCCGAAGCCAAAGAGGCGCGCTTATTCTTTGTGCCACCAAATGTTGTCATGGCCGGAAGAAGGGCGGGGCCCGACCACCATGAGCACTGCCCCCTTGAAGGGAGGAAGACCGATCCGCATCCATCGTTCTCGCCTCCGTTGCGCGTCCGTGATCTCGTCAGCTGCGTGTCCAGATGGGCTGATCTGACCGGAGGGCGGATGCCTCGGGGCATCCTCGCATCGATCCGCCAACAGGCCTCCCCTGAAAATTTCCGCCGGCGGGAAATCCGCCTTTGCATCGCGAGACAAATTTTAAGGTGAGCCCCGTCCTCCACATTCGTTCCGGCCCGGTGGGTGTCGGTCGCTGCGCCTCCGGTCTTTCGATCGCCATCAGGCACGCATCAGACGTGACCTGAAACGCCAAACAAACGGAGATACGACAATGGCTACGATCGGCACTTTCTCTCTCGCCAAGGACGGCTTCCTCGCAGGCTCCATCAAGACCCTCACCCTCGATACTCAGGCCACCTTCGAGCCGGTGGAAAGCGAAAGCAAAGGCGCTCCCTCCTTCCGTCTCTATGCGGGCGACGTCGAGCTCGGTGCCGCCTGGCCCAAGACCGCCCAGAAGTCCGGACGCGAGTATCACCAGGTGCGCATCGACGATCCGAGCCTGCCCAAGCCGATCTTCGCCAATCTGGTGGTGAACCGTGACGGCGGCTTCGATCTCCTCTGGAACCGCCCGCGCAGTACCAACAGCCGCACCCGGCACTGATGACGGCATGTGCAGGCCGCTCGCCGAAAGGCGGGCGGCTTTTGTTGAGTTGGCCGCGGCCAACTTTCTCTGCGGGGCTACCCCAGAATCGGGTTAAACTTGCTTAACGATAAAGTTCTTGCCGGTTCCAAGGAATCGTGTCTTTCCTGATACGGAATATTGGGTGCATCGCCCTGAAATCCGTATCAAGGAATTAAATTCGTGGACACGGCTTCGCTTCGTTCCGGCCAAGTTGCATCAGACGCTAAAATTGCGGCGCATGCGAAGCTTTTGTCTGGCCAGTTGCAGTCGCTTGGCTCGCGACTATTCCCACCAGACAGCAGGAAATTTCTGAGGTCGTTCACCTCAGGTGAGGCTGCGCGGTTGCTCAATGTGTCTGACGGGTATCTCCGCCAGCTCTCTATTGATGGAATTGGACCGACGCCGGAGGTTTCTCAGACTGGCCGCCGCTCCTACACCCTAGCTCAGATCAACGAGCTTCGGCGCTATATCGCCAATGCTAAGCCTCGTGATGCTGACACTATTCTGCCTCACCGCAAGCCCGGTGAGCGGCTTCAGACGATCGCCTGCGTGAATTTCAAGGGCGGCTCAGCCAAAACAACAACTGCGCTTTATCTGGCACAATTTCTAGCATTGAGCGGATACCGTGTTTTGGCTCTGGACCTCGATCCTCAGGCGTCGATGACGGCAATGCTTGGCCTTCAGCCGGAATTCGATCTGGGGGAAGGGGACACTCTTTATGGCGCTATCCGCTATGACGAGTCCCGCCGTTCTGCAAAGGCGTGCATTCGCAAGACCTACTTCGACGGCCTCGACCTTATCCCCGGCAATCTCGAGTTGATGGAATTCGAGCATGATACGCCGCGGGCACTTCATCAGGGCGGGCGCCCAGCCGGCGGATTATTCTTCCAACGCGTCGGCAAGGCGCTGAACGAAGTGGAGGCTGATTATGACGTGGTCATCATCGATTGCCCGCCCCAGCTCGGCTACCTGACGCTCGGAGCGCTTTGTGCCGCGACCTCGCTTCTCGTGACAATTCATCCGCAAATGGTCGACGTCGCTTCGATGTCGCAGTTTCTGTTGATGACGGCCGACTTGATGTCTGTTGTCCGAAATGCAGGCGGTGATCTGCACCATGATTTCATCCGCTACGTTGTCACGCGACACGAACCCCATGATGGGCCGCAGTCGCAGGTCGTGGCGTTGCTGCGCGGGCTCTTCGGAGATGACGTGCTCGCAGCGACGGTGTGGAAATCCACCGCTATCGCCGACGCCGGGCTCACTAAACAGTCGCTCTATGAACTTGATCGGGGCACCGTAGGCCGCGCAACTTATGATCGGGCCATTGAATCGCTTGACGCAGTGAATGGTGAGATCCTTGGACTCATCCGCAGAGCTTGGGGGAGGGACGCATGACGCGCCGCAATCTCATCAAATCCCTGATCGAGGAACAGTTGGCCGCGGCCAACTCAGCGCCTGCGCTCGAGGCTCCAACTGAGCCGCTTTTGCCTACGCCGCAAACGCAACGCACCCTTGCAGGTCCCGTGCGAACGATGGGACTGACGCTGGACAAGATTGAAGATGAAGCGCGGGCCTTGAAAGAGGCGCTGGCGAAGGGGCAGAGCGTCGTTGATATTGACCCTTCGAGGGTCGAGCCGTCCTTCGTTCTAGATCGTTTCGACCACGTGGATGACGAGGCGTTTGAGCAACTGAAAGCGTCCTTCCGCGAGCACGGACAAGAAGTTCCGGTCTTGGTGCGCCCGCATCCGATCCGCGATGGACATTTTCAGCTTGCCTATGGGCATCGCCGGTGGCGAGCTGCGAGGGAACTGGGGCTGCCGTTAAAGGCCGTAGTTCGCGCATTCAATGATGAGGCTCTGGTTCTAGCGCAGGGGTTAGAAAACTCCGCTCGGAAAGATTTATCCTTCATTGAGAAGGCGATGTTCGCAAAATCTCTCGAGGATCGAGGAACCGACCGCCAGCTGATCATGGCGGCATTATCGACGGATAAGACAGAGCTCTCTAAGCTGATTTCTGTTGCCAGAGCGGTGCCCGAGCAGATCGCGCGAGCTATTGGCCCCGCGCCGAAGGCAGGCCGACGTCGTTGGATGGATCTCTCGGATCGCCTCAACCAGGACAATGCGTTGGCCGCAGTTCAGCGTATTCTTGCCGATCCCGATCTCAGCCGAGATTCAGATACTCGGTTCTTGAGGGTTCTGGCCGCTCTCACGAAGTCAGCAACACCTATTCCGTCACAACCGATTTGGTCGAACGGTGAGGGGCGGGGGCTGGCCTTCCTAGCGGAAGACGGCGGCCGAACCATTTTGCGTTTCGACGCGGTCGTCCCAAAAGACTTCGCCGCATTTCTTGGCACACGCCTCGCCTCGCTTTTCGAAGAGTACGAGAGGGTGAGCAAGTGAATCAGAGCTACTGACCTAACCAGGAAAGGACAATTCGACAAAAGAAAAAGGCCCCCGATGTTTCCACCGGAAGCCCTCTCTTGTTCGCACCTTGAGAATCCCACTTCCGCGAATCGCTGTCAAGAGTCCTGAAAGGGAAACTGCCATTTCGGCGGGCGGATTTCTTTTGCCTGATTGCAGGCAAAAACGATGAAACACGGACTTGCAACGACGCCCTTCGGGCGGCGCACTATGTCGCTTGGCCTATTAGCAACGCAGGCACAGGCGCAAGCGATCAAACCGGGCGCCACCGTCCACAAGTGGAAGGTGGTTCAGGCTCTCACCGAAGCGAAGGACAGGCTCGGCCTGCCGGACAGGGCACTCGCGGTGCTCAACGCGCTGCTGTCCTTCCATCAGGAGACGACGCTCACCGCCGGTGACGCGCTGGTGGTGTTTCCCTCCAATGCCAAGCTCGCGGCGCGGGCGCATGGCGTGGCGCCCACCACCTTGCGGCGGCATCTGGCCATTCTGGTCGATGCCGGCATCGTCATCCGGCGAGATAGCCCCAACGGCAAGCGTTACGCGCGGCGAGGGGAGGGGGGCGAGATCAGCGAGGCCTTCGGGTTCGATCTCACCCCGCTGGTGGCGCGTGCTGAGGAGTTCGAGCAACTGGCCTCCGAGGTTGCGGCCGAGAAGAAGGCGCTTCGGCTTGCCCGTGAGCGTGTCACGTTGGCGCGCCGCGACATCACCAAGCTGATCGCTTTGGGGATCGACGAGGGTATTCCGGGCGATTGGGCGGGGCTTCATGCCGCTTATTTGGCGCTAGTGAGCGGCCTGAAACGCTCTGCAACAACGCCAGCCCTGCTTCAGGTGGCCAGTGACCTCGAAGACCTTGCCCGAGAAATCGCCAACCATCTGGAACTTTTCGTCAATTCTCAAAAATCAGATGGCAATGAGTCCCGTAATGGCCATCACAAACAGAATTCAAATACTGAATCTTACGAACTTGAACCTGCTTTCGAAAAAGACAGGGGCGCGGCACCGTCCTGCGATCTGACAACCACCAATGAAGCCGGTTTGCCCGGCGAGAAGCCAACCCTTGCGCGCTCCGACCTTGGAACGCCCCTCGGCATGGTGCTTCAGGCCTGCCCGGACATCGTCGAATATTCCAGCGACAGGGCAGGGGAGGGGATCGCGGCGCAGCCTGCCATCGCCAATTGGACCGCTTTCCTGAAAACCGCCGCGCTGGTGCGAGCCATGCTGGGGATTTCGCCAGACGCCTGGCGCGATGCTGTAGAGACTATGGGCATGGTCGATGCCTCGATCGTCATCGCCGCAATTCTGCAGAAGGGCGATGAGGTACGCTTCCCCGGCGGTTACCTGCGCGCCCTGACCGAGAAAAAGCGTGCAGGGGAGTTCTCCGTCGGTCCGATCCTGATGGCGCTGATCAATGGCCAGTTGCGCGGGAGCAAGCGGGAGTTCGGGCAGTGATGGGTGTCAAAAAAGGGGCCGAAACCGGAATGGCGGGTTCTGGCAATAGACGCCAACATAACGGAATTGGGCGTGCTTTCGATTCAGCAGCCCGACCCTGGCTATGGAAATTTAACTGCATGTCAGAATTTCTGCCGACCAGACGACCGCGATCCACGGCATCTTGCTTAATATCACAGGCACCACAGAACCGGCCGTGGCCTCCAGGCCTTAATCCTGTCCGCCTGTTGGGTGAGGACGAGGTGACGGGTGACCCCGCTACTCTCGCCTTTAAGCAATGGCTAAATCCTCTTGTTTGCCGTGGACTGCGCCCCTTGCCGCAACGAACCTGCAATCAGGCGCAACAGATGGAAAGCAGCGCACATCGAACGCCCTGGGATTTGCAACGTTTTTGATTGACATGCAACAAGCATCGGGCTAAATGCATCATTAGACACAAATTCTGCATCAAGCCGTGGATTTAGCGCACATGGAGCACTTCTCTATCATTCAGGCGCTTTGCCGGTCGGCCATGGCCGCGCCTTCGCCTGCACTGCGTAAGCAGGTCGAGCGACTGCGTGATGCGCTCGTCAAGGATGGTGAGAAGAGGCAAGCGGCTTCGCTTGCCGAAATTCTGGTGGCGGCGGAACGCCTTAAAGAGGTAGCACCCAGCCGTATCGAACGTTCCCGCGCGCATCTTCCCGGTGAAACGCTCGGCCGGAACGTGCCGGTCCCAGTAGATCGGGAGACGGCCGCTCCACTCGCCGAAATCATCTTCCCAGGCGGAATCGACGCCACGGCTCCGCTGTTCAACGCCGTGGTCTCCCAGGCCGTCGGCACGATCGTCAACGAATGGGCGAACCTTGAGGCGCTCTCGACAGTCGATATTTCACCTTCAAAGACCTGTTTGATCTATGGGCAGCCGGGAACCGGCAAGACGCGACTGGCATTCTGGATCGCACACAAACTCGCCCTGCCTGTGATTCTCGTCAAACTCGACGGGCTTGTATCGTCATTCCTTGGCACGACCGCACGCAACATCGGAAACCTGTTCACCTTCGCCAACCGCTACCGCTGTATCCTGCTCCTTGACGAGTTCGACGCCGTTGCAAAGGTGCGTGACGACCCTCAGGAGGTAGGCGAGATCAAGCGCGTCGTAAATGCTTTGCTGCAAAATCTGGACGTGAGGCAGCACATCGGCATCACGATCGGCATCACTAACCATCCGAAGCTACTCGATCCGGCCGTATGGAGGCGTTTTGAGATCCAGCTCGAGATACCGAAGCCCGATTTCGAGGTGAGAAAGGCCATCGCGGCGCACTTCATGCCGCCGGTGAAGGCGCCTGACAGCCACCTCCGCATGATCGCGTGGTTTACTGAAGGATCGACCGGCGCCGAGATCGAGGCTTTGGTCCGCACATACAAAAAAGCAACCACAGTTCGGGAAGAGCACCGACGCGGTTTGTTGGATACGCTCCAGCAGTTTGCGACGCTTAACGCCGCCCGCCTCCAAAGCGAGCGACGGGCTCTACTGTTCGGTGAGCCGGCCCTCCTGTTCAGGGCCATGCACGATGATCCGACGCTAGGCTTCTCGATGGCGGATATCGGTGAGATCGCCGGCAGGGACAAATCGACTGTCAGCCGATGGCTCGGTCGCCAGTCGAACAAGGCTGACGACATCGGGGGGTGAACCGCCCCGGGTTTACCGGAGGCCATTTGGTTTAAGTTATGCGGCCATGGCTGGCTGGTCCAGCATGGCGTAGTAGCGCTCCTCGGCTTCGGCTGGCGGGATATCGCCGATGGGGCGCATCAGG
>JAIUNQ010000150.1 GCA_020161475.1 Pseudomonadota bacterium
GCACCTGCCAGCAGCCCAATGGCTGGGTGTGGTCCACGGAATATCGTTACAGCGCGCTGTATGGCGGGCAGGAGAAGTACGACGTCAAGACATGCCGCGCCTGCGCCGCCAATGAGGGCAATCAGGGCGGCTGGTGTGTCAAATGTCCGCCCGGCTTCAATCAGGACCCGGCCACCGGGCAGTGCTCCAAGCCGGTTGTCTGCCCCTCAGGTTCCATTATCAAGCCGGACAATTCGGGCTGCTATGCCTGCCCCGCGGGCAGCGTCTTCGCCGCCGATGGCTCGGGTTGCACGCCCGATTGCTCGGCCCAGCCCTGGACCAAGCTGGAGAAGGGCTATTCCGCCGCCCCCGCCGGCTATTACGCGGGCGGTTTCGGTTCGGTGCCGCCGTGGAGTGGTGGCGTCTGCGCCTGCCCCAAGGGCCAGTACAACGATGGCAAGGGCTGTGTGACCAAGCTCGAATGTCCGGCTTACCAGCGCGCGGATGAGAAAACCGGCACCTGCGTCAACTATTGCACCGGCGCCAACATGCATTACGTGGACACCTCGCCGCCCAGCTGCGTGCCCTGCGCGGCGGGCATGACCTCGGTGGACAATACCTGCGTGCCACTCTGCGCCGAGGGGGCCATCCGCACGGGGGATAGTTGTCAGGCCTGCCCGGCGGGCACTCAGGCAAGTGACAATTCCAATGCGGCGGGCGAATCCACCACCTGCTCCCCGGTGTGCCGCCCCGGCTCCACCTATGTCACGCCGCCGCCCGCCGCAACGGATGGCACCCCCACGACGCTGGCTTCGGGCGGCTTGACCCTGAGCCATGCGGGCGCAGCGGCTGCGCCGGGTGCCGGGGCCGCGCTGCAGGGCAATGCCTCGGCCAGCGGTGCAACAGTGGCTGCCGCCAACAACACCAAGGGCGTCTCCGGTGCCTTGGGGGCGAATGCCCATACCGGCATCCAGCAGGGCGGGGCAGGCGCCAACAACGCCGGCAGCGCGCGCAACGATTATTGCCAGCCCTGCGCCGCCAACCAGCGCTATATCACCACCGTCTCCATGACGAGCGGGGGCGGCTCGATCACGCAAGGCACCTGCCAGACCTGCCCGACCGGCATGGTGGCGAGCCGGGACCACAAGAGCTGCGTCTATACCTTCACCGGGGTCTTCTCGGTCCCGCGCACCGCGAGCCGCCCGGTGCCGCCCACCACTCGCGCCAACACCAGCGCGCCGGAGCCCCAGCGCCCGACCCCGCCGCGTGAACGTGCGCAGACTCCGGAGCGCCCTGCGCCGCGTCAGGCCCTGCGCTGCCCGCCGGGACGCTCGCCCAATGCTTCCGGCACGGCCTGCATCGTCGATCTCGATGATTCCGGCACCGCGCCCGGGCGTGCCAACACCCCATCAGGTGGCGGGGGCGCCACCTATCGCCGATAGTCAAGCAGGACAGGGTAGCGACAATGACGATTTCATCCTCATGGCATCGGTTTCGCCGTCCGCTTCTGGTGGCCGTGGTGGGCTTCGCCCCGCTCGCCGCCACCGCCGAGGACGCCAGCTTCAAGGATCTTCAGCTTTCCGCGAACGGCTTCGTGCTGCGCGCGAAAAGCGCCGAGATTTCCGGCTCCTCTCTCTCGCGCACAACAGTCGAGGCCGCGCTCAAGAACGGCGATCCTGCCAAGCTGGTGGAACAGCTCGGCAAGTTGGGGGCGACGAGCATCACCTTCGGTGATTTTCAGCTTGAGCGGACGCAGGGCGGGCCGCCCAAGACGCTTGGCTTTGGCAAGCTGGTGCTGACAGGGGTTTCCGGCGGGAAGATCCGCGCGCTTCAGGGGGCGGAGGGCAAATGGCAGATCGGGGCGGGGCAGCAAAGCCAGTTTGCCAGCCTTGCGGCCAGTGAGCTGGATGCCGCTTTCCTGCTGCGGCTTCTGGGCGAGCAGGCTGAACCCGCTGATGTGTCCCAGCCGCTGGTGGCCAGCGCAGTGATGGAACGCTTCGAGAGCCGTCCGGGCGGAGCGCTTTGGCTCAGCGCGCAGAAGATCACCCTCAAGGACATGCGCGTGACGCCCCAAGGGCAGAGCCGGTTTGGCGCGTTGGGAGCGCTTGAAATCTCCGAGATGCGGATGCCCCTGCCCGCAGGCGGCGCGCCCGCCTCCAAGGGTGAGGTGCGTTTGCGCTCGCTCATCGTCGGCGCGGACAAGCCGACCAGCGATGATGTGCCCACGCGTTATCGCGCCAAGCTGGAGGATCTCTCCGTTCCGCTGCCGGAGAGCGACCCCTCGCCCACCATTCGCAATCTTCGCGGCCTTGGTCTGGAAGCGATCGTTGCAAGCGCCGGCCTTGAGGGCACCTGGCAGCCCGGCAAGAAGGAATTGACCTTCGAGCGGCTGGGTGTCGCCATCCAGAACCTCGGGACCATTACCCTGAGCGGACGCCTCGCCAATGTCGCGCCCGACGTCTTTACGCAGACCGGCACCGCCGCCACCGAACAATGGGGGCAGGCGCTGGTTGAGACCATGAGCGTGGTGCTGCGCAACACCGGCCTTTATGAGCGCGCGGTGGCCCGCACCGCAAAAAACAGCGGCCGGAGCGTGGACGATGTGAAGGCGCAGGTGACAACCGTTTCCACCCAGACCATCCGCCAGATGACAGCAGGCCTCACCGACAAGACCGTACCGGATGCGATGATCCGCTTCTTCGAGGCGCCGCGCAGCCTGACGGTGTCGATCGCACCGAAAGCCGGGGCCAAGCTGCCGCTCTCGGCCCTGCTGGCGCGCGGCGGCATGGCCGCCATGACGGACAAGGTCCAGATCAGGGCGGTGGCCGAATAGGTCACGCCTTCGAATTGTCACCCTGTGATCCCGATGACGTTCGGGGCAAAGGTGATGACCGTCTAGACAGCCCCGGAGTTCATCCCGCACGGCAGCTGCACACGCGCTTCCATGCCGTCCGGCAGATCTTGCGCCGGGGAGCGTAGGTCGAGCCGACTGCCGACACCGGCCGCAATCGCAGCGACGATCGGCAGGCCCAGCCCCGTGCCTTCCGCCGTGCTCGCGCCGCGCTCAAAGCGTTGCAGCAGGGTTTCCAGTGTTTCGGGCGGCACCACCGCGCTTCGGTTCTGTACCCGGAAAACCCCGTCTGACGTCAGCGACACCAGCACAGGTTCGCCGGGTTGGCCGTGCTTGAGGGCGTTTTCGATCAGGTTGCGGGCCAGAATGGCGAAAGCATCGACATCCATGGGGGAGAGGACGGGCGTGCCCTCGTCGATGCGCTCGATGCGCGCCTCGGCCCCCAGATCCTCGATCACCAGATCCAGGACGGGCTGAAGATCCTGCGCTTCATGCGCCATCAGGGCCCCGCCTTCGGCCTTGGCGAGTTGAAGCAGCTTTTCGGAAAGGCGCGCCAGCCGCCGCAGCGACGCCTCCACATCCCGCGCGCGTTGGCGGACGGCAGGAGCCTCCACCTCTGCGATCAGCCGCTGCACCTGCGCCAGCGCTCCGGCAACCGGTGTGCGTAGCTCATGGGCGCTGTTGGCGGTAAAGCTGCGTTCGGCCTCCAGCGCGCGCCGCAACCGCTCCAGAAGGGCATTAACCGCAACGGCGACCGGCTTGAGTTCGCGCGGCAGGGAAGCGGCCTCGACGGGAGAAAGATTGCCGCCGCCGCGGCCCTCGATCTCGCGCCCCATGGCCAGCAGCGGCACGAAAGCCCGCCCCACCAGCCACCACGTCGCCATCAGCACCATCGGAAACAGCAGGGCCAAAGGCCACAGCAGCGTGAAGACCGCATGGCGGATGGCCGATTGCCGGTGTCCCGGTCGCTCCCCGGCGGTGACCTGAACGCTGCCTTGCACGGCGGTTTCCGTATAAAAACGCGTCTCAGCCCCATCCTGAAAGCCGGGCTTGGGCGGAAACGGGAACTGCGCGGGGTCCGCATCATGCGATTGCAACATCACCCGCCCATCCGGCCCGCGCACAACATAAGTGATGTATTCCCGGTGCGGACCCACCGGTGCCACGACATCGGCGGTGGTGTCGGTGCCGTCGCGGTTGAGGAGCTCCATATAGGCGAGCGGCAGCACGCGCTGCACCACCTCCTGCAAGGCGCTGTCGGAAACCTCGTCGATCTCCTGACGCAGATGCAGGCTGGAGATCAGTGCCGCCATCAGCCACATCAGCGTGACCAGCACCGAAATGCCGAGCGAGAGGCGTCGTTTCAGGCTGGGGGCGGGGGCGTAGGGCACGGCTTGTTTCAAGAGGGGGCTCCGGGGGGGAGACCCAGACGGTATCCCAAGCCGCGCTCGGTGGCGATCAGCTCTGCCCCGAGTTTCTTGCGCAGCCGGGCGACGTAAACCTCGATGGTGTTGCTCTCCACTTCAGCGCCAAGCGCATAGAGGCGCTCCTCGATCTGCCCCTTGGGAATGACAGCCTGCGGGCGTTGCAGGAGCGTTTCCAGCACCGCCCATTCCCGCGCGGTCAGGCTCACAACCTTTCCGGCGCGCTCGATGCGGTGGTTGGCGAGATGGATGGTGAGCGCCCCCAGCTGGATGGACGGGTTCGGTGCCCCCACTGAGCGTCGGGCCACCGCGCCGATGCGGGCGGAAAGCTCATCGAGATCAAAGGGTTTGACGAGATAGTCATCCGCCCCGGCCTTCAACCCGGCGATCCTGTCCGAGACCTGATCCCGCGCGGTCAGGATGATCACCGGCAGGGCCTCGCCCCGCGTCCGGATCGCGCTCAGAAGCCGCAGGCCCGGTCCATCCGGCAGCATCAGGTCCAGCAGCACCAGATCATAAGCCACCACGGCGCGCAGGGCCTCCGCCTCACCCAGAGTCTTGGCCCAATCAACAGCGTGGCCCTGCGCGTTGACGCTGTCGCGCACGGCCGATCCGATCAGCGGATCATCCTCGATCAACAGCAAACGCACGTCCGGCTCTCCGTCATTGCAAGGCTTCAGGCCCCTGCCTAGCCAGGCAAGCTGACACGAAGCTGAAGAAAAATCTTCGGTGGTTTCAGGTTGGTGTCAGTTTCGCGTGGTTCTTGACGGCCAGATGCCGGGATGATCCGGCCCTAACATCAAGGAAGCCCGGACAATGAGACGTCT
The DNA here is from genome assembly GCA_020161475.1 of Pseudomonadota bacterium. Taxonomy (GTDB): domain Bacteria; phylum Pseudomonadota; class Alphaproteobacteria; order Rhizobiales; family Beijerinckiaceae; genus Rhabdaerophilum. The sequence goes on from JAIUNQ010000150.1 coordinate 5,082, forward strand.
TCCCCCCCTGATGGCGCTGGCGAGCCTGCTCGTTCTGCCCGCGCCGCTGATGGCTGATACCCGCTGCTCCGTGCCCATGGCGCAATGGCAGCCCAAGGAGGCGCTGGAAGCCAAACTGACGGCGGAGGGCTGGAGCCAGCCCCGTATCCGTGTGGATGACGGCTGCTACAAGGTGCGTGCCGCGCATGCCGATGGCCGTCGCCTCAAGGCCAAATTCGACCCCGCAACCCTCGAAATGCTGCGCAAGGACCGCGACGATGACTGACACCCGCTACGATACCCTGACACGCAGCCTGCATTGGCTCATCGCGCTGCTGGTGGTGGCAAGCTACGGCATCGGCCTGTTCCGCGAGGTGATGCCCAAGGGTGATGCCCGCACGGCGATGCTCGCGCTTCATATGTCGCTGGGGCTATCCCTGTTGCTGCTGATGGTGCCGCGCCTGCTTAACCGCATGGTGGCGACGCCTCTGCCCCCCGTGCCGATGGCACCGCCCATGGCACTGGCCGCCAAGCTCACCCATATCGGCCTGTATCTGCTGCTGCTGCTCCTGCCCGTGGTCGGGCTTCTCGCCGCCTGGATCAAGGGCCGCACGGTGGGCCTCTTCGGCTTGCCGCTGCCCTCGCCCTTCGCCGTCAATCGTGATCTCGCCCATACGCTGGAGGAAGCACACGAGGTGCTCGGCCATGCGATGATGGCGCTGGCGGGCCTGCATGCCGCAGCGGCGATCTATCACCACAAGGTCCTCAAGGACGGCGTTCTGGCGCGGATGCTCCCCTCCCGCCCGGCAGCATGAATGCGCTGGGTCATTCCCAGAACGCCCCTCACGTGATGACATGAAGAAACCGGGAGGCACGCGAAAGCGTCGCCTCCCTTCAGGATTGGATGGCCCATGACGAGCCTTGATGCCCCCGCCGCTGCCTGTGATTGCACCCATGAGAGCGTGCATGACCATGCCCCCTTCGAACCCATGGCGATCGCCCGCATCGGGGTGGCGATTCTGGGGGCGGCGGCTGTGTGGTTCCGGCTGTGGGAGCCCCTGCCGCAGGTGAGCGTGATCGGCTTGGCGGCCCTGCTCTTCGCGGGCTGGCCGATTTTCAGCGAGGCGGTGGAGAACCTCCTCGCCCGCCGCATGACCATGGAACTCTCCATGACGATTGCGATTGTGGCGGCGGCGGCCATCAACGAATGGTTCACGGCACTGGTCGTCG
>JAIUNQ010000151.1 GCA_020161475.1 Pseudomonadota bacterium
ATTCGCTGCTCGAGGAATTCTCGATCACCCGCCTGCGCAAATCGCCCTCCATCGCGCTCTCGGGTGGCGAGCGTCGCCGCTGCGAGATTGCGCGCGCGCTGGCCGGACGCCCCAAGTTCATGCTGCTCGATGAGCCGTTTGCGGGCATCGACCCCATCGCGGTGGGGGATATTCAGGATCTGGTGAAGCACCTGAAGCAGCGCGGCATCGGCGTGCTGATCACCGACCATAACGTGCGCGAAACGCTCAGTCTTATCGACCGCGCCTTCATCATCCACTCCGGCCATGTGCTGATGGAAGGCTCGCCCGAGGAGATCATCGCCTCGCCGGAAGTGCGGCGCACCTACCTGGGTGAGGACTTCCGCCTCTAGGCGCAGGGGGAGGCGGCACAAAAAAGGAATTGCATCCCAATTCTTTTTGCTGCTGCGCAAAAACGTTGTCGTGCCTGCAAGTTATCCCTTGCGCTTCATCTTTGGGCAAGCAATTCTAAGCAATATTCATGCCGAAGTTGCGGGCGCCGCCTGTGCGGCGGCTTGTGTAGGTTTGGGGGATAAAGCAGGGCATGTCGCTCGGCCCGAAATTGATGATGCGCCAGAGCCAGTCTCTGGTCATGACGCCGCAGCTCCTGCAGGCGATCAAGCTTCTGCAATTTTCGACCACCGAGCTTCAGGAGTTCGTCGAGGGCGAGCTGGAAAAGAACCCGCTGCTCGAGCGGGATTCGCGCGCCGATGACGCTCCCATCGCCCCGGAAGAGCGGCTCGACACCACCGCCCAGACCGCTGAACCCGGCGATTGGGCGCGCGAGGAAATGCCTGCGGACCGCGCCACGCTGGAGCGCGAAACCGGCACCGATTTCGAGAATGCCTTCCCGGACGAGGCCGTGGCCGATCAGGCGCTGCCCCAGCCGGACAGCCCGTTCTGGAACCTCTCGGGCGGCTCGGGCAAGGGCCCCTCGCTCGATGACGATCCTAATCTTGAGGCCTATTGCGCCGCCGCCGGCACGCTGCACGAGCATCTCGACAACCAGCTCGGCTGCACCGATACCGACGATCTCACCCGTATGATCGCAGCGCAGATCATCGATCAGATCGACCAGACCGGTTACCTCATGGAGCCGCTCGAAGCCCTGTGCGAACGCCTTGGCGTGCCGCTCAAACGCGGCGAGATTGCGCTGGAGCTGGTTCAGACCTTCGATCCCACCGGCATCGGCGCACGTAACCTCAAGGAATGCCTCACCCTTCAGCTGAAGGAGCAGGATCGCTTTGATCCTTGCATGCAGAAGCTGATCGAGAACCTGGAACTGCTCGCCAAGCGCGAATTCGGCTTGCTGCGCAAGCTCTGCGCGGTGGATGAGGAAGATCTCGCCGACATGATCGCCGAAGTGCGCCGGCTCGATCCCAAACCCGGCCTGATCTTCGGCGCCTCTCCGGTGGATCCCGTCACCCCCGATGTCTTCGTGCGCCCGACGCCGGATGGCGGCTGGCAGGTGGACCTTAACTCAGACGCCCTGCCGCGTGTGGTGGCCAACAAGAGTTTCTACGCCAAGGTTGCCGCCAAGGGCGCGAGCGGCGACAAGCAGGTGCGCGCCTTTGTCGATGAGGCCTGGACCAATGCCAACTGGATCGTCCGCTCGCTGGAGCAGCGCGCCCGCACGATCCTGAAGGTCGCCAGCGAGATCGTGCGCCAGCAGGATGCGTTCTTCGCCCACGGGGTGGCGCATCTGCGCCCGCTGAACCTCAAGATGATCGCGGATGCGGTCTCGCTCCACGAATCGACCATTTCGCGCGTCACAGCCAACAAGTTCATGGCCACCCCGCGCGGCCTCTTCGAGATGAAGTATTTCTTCACCACCGCGATTGCCGCGGCTGATGGCGGCGCCTCGGTGTCTTCCGAGGCCGTGCGCTTCCGGATCAAGCAGCTCATCGATGGAGAGGAGGCCAACGCCATTCTCTCGGACGACGCCATCGTCGATAAGCTCAAGGCCATGGGCATCGACATCGCGCGGCGCACGGTCGCCAAATACCGCGAGGGGCTTGGCATTGCCTCCTCCTCCATTCGCCGGCGCGAGAAACAGGCCGCCATGCCCCGCGCCAAGGCCGTCTAGTGTTAAGCGCATCGTCAGGCGAAGCCGGGCGGGATTGCCGGAAGAAAATGCTTAAAAACAAGAGGTTGGAGCGCCGATCTGGTTCCCTCGTGTCAGATTACGCCCTCGCGCACAGCACGACGGTTCAAAGCCGGGCGCCGTGCTGAATTTTTCCTCAACCATTGCCCTGAAATTACCGCACACGCTGCGTTGACTTCGCAAGGAGGCCGGGCGTAGCCTGACCTCTACCGCTTGCTTCGCACAAGTGGTGACGCGCAACCGGTGGCCCCGCTGCGCGCCCTCGTCTCGCAATGCCCCCTGCAGCCAAAGCGCTGCGCAAGAGGCCGGAGGAGGTGACATCAAGGACTGATCCCGCTCACCCGCTGATCCTGGCGTCTGGGGAAACCCCTCAGGCTTGGGAACAATCGCCGGCATGCCGGCAAATCCGCTTTTGACCGTGCGGCAAGGGCCGGCGGTCCCGTACAAAGGGTGTTCATCATGGCTATTCGTGTTTCCGGCAAGAATATCGATCTGGGCGACGTGCTGCGCGGCCAGGCCGAAAATCGGCTCAACGAGGCGGTGCGGAAATATGTCGATGCGGGATATTCAGGACATGTCACCGTTGCGAAAGACGGCATTGGCTTCAAGACGGAATGCGCCGTCCATTTCGATCACGGCCCCGTCATGCACGTGACCGGCGAGGCGACCGACGCCTACCAGAGCGTCGGCATCGCGGTGGAGCGAATCGCCAAGCAGTTGCGCCGCTTCAAGCGCAAGCGTGACCGCCACGGCGCCGACAATCGCCTTGAGGCCAATGACTTTGCCTCCGTCAAGGAGCCCTTCGTCAATGGTCACGATGAGCATGAGGATGACATCCTCGAAATGACGGGCGGCGGCTCGGCGATTATCGCGGAGCCGGTGGAGAAGGCACCGGTGCATTCCACCACCACGGCGGTGGCCGCGTTCGAACGCTCGGATGCGCCGGTCCTTGTGTTCCGCAACGCCGGTACGCAGCGAATCAACGTGCTCTATCGCCGTCTCGATGGCCATTTTGGCTGGGTGGACATCGGCTGATTGTGCACTTCCCCGCCAGCGCGCATTTGCGCGCTGGCTTTTTGGCCTGCTTTCTGCTTAGAGCATCGCCGGACAACCACTGGGAAACTTGCGCGTGATCCTCAACGCTTTGGCCCATTCGCGGAGACCGGCATGACGATCGCCTCGCTGATTTCGCCTTCGGCGGTCATGGTCAATGTGCCGGGTAACAGCCGCAAGCAGGTTTTTCAGGTCATCTCCGAGCGACTCGCCACGCTCTCCGGGCTGGATGAGCGCGCTATCCTCGAAACCCTGCGCCAGCGCGAGCGCCTTGGCACCACGGCCGTGGGGCAGGGCATCGCGATCCCGCATGGGCGCATCGCGGGTCTCAACCGCCTTGTCGGTCTGTTTGCCAAGCTCGCCCGCCCGGTCGATTTCGAGGCGATGGACGGCCAGCCGGTGGATCTGATGTTTGTGCTTCTGGCACCCGAAGATGCCGGGGCGGACCACCTTCAGGCGCTGGCGCGCATTGCCCGTCTGTTCCGCGGCCCCACGCTCGCCCAGAAGCTGCGTCAGGCCGATGACGAGGCAACTGTCTATGCCATTCTGACGGCGGAAAACGCCAATCGCGCCGCCTGATCTGCTGCGCCAAACAGCGCTGAAATGACAAAGGGGCGATGATGTCGCCCCTTTTTGTTTCAATGGCCCGCGCTCGCGCTTTTCTTGCCTTCGTCGCCGTCGTCGTGCCCATGGCCCACGGCCCAGCGATCGGTGAGCGCCATCAGCAGGCCGGAACAGACGAAGACGATGTGGATGCCCACCAGCCACATCAATTCGCGATCCGTCACGTTCCGGATGTTCATGAAGGCTTTGAGCACCTGGATCGCGGAAATCGCGACGATGGAGGACAGCAGCTTCAGCTTGAGACCGGCAAAGTCGATCTTGCCCATCCATTCCGGCCAATCGGTCGTATCGGCCACATCGATGCGCGAGACGAAGTTCTCGTAGCCCGAGAAGATTACGATGACGATGAGCGACCCTGTCAGCGTCAGGTCCACCAGCGCCAGCACACCGAGGATCACGTCCGATTCGCTGGCCGTGACGGCATGGGTGACGAAATGAAGCGTTTCCTGCCCCGCCTTGATCAGCAACCCGACCAGCGCCAGCACCAGCATCACGTAGAAGGGGGCCAACAGCCAGCGGCTGAAGAAAATGAAGCGTTCGAGATTGCGTTCGATCATGGGTCGGCTCCGGCGGCAGCGTGGCGTTCCTCCGCTTAGCATCGCCCCAACATCAGGAGAAGCCCACAGAACACGCCATCGGCAGTCTAGCGATCGCCTCGCCGCATTTATGTGACATTCAGCCCGATGGGGCAGGAAACCCCCGTGCCGCCCAGCCCGCAGTATCCGCCCGGATTCTTGTGCAGATACTGCTGGTGATACCCTTCCGCGAAATAGAACGGCCCGGCGTCCACGATCTCGGTGGTCACGACGCCATGGCCTGCGCGCGCCAGCGCCTGCCCATAGGCGCTGCGGGCGGCTTCGGCCTCCGCGCGCTGGCGCGCATTGGTCACATAGATCCCGGAGCGGTATTGCGTGCCGATATCATTGCCCTGTCTCATGCCCTGCGTGGGATCATGGCTCTCGAAAAACGTTTTCAGCAGTGCGCCATAGGAGAGAACGGCAGGGTCGAAGACCACCAGCACCACCTCGTTATGCCCGGTCATGCCCGAGCACACCTCCTCATAGGTGGGGTTGGGCGTCATCCCGCCCGAGTAGCCCACGGCGGTGATCCAGATCCCCTGCCCCAGCTGCCAGAACTTGCGCTCCGCCCCCCAGAAGCAACCAAGACCGAAAAGCGCGCATTCCATGCCGTCAGGGTAGGGGCCTGCCAGCGCACGCCCCAGTACGGCGTGGTCCGTTGCGGTGGGAAGAGGTGTCGAGCGGCCCGGCAAGGCCTCATCCGGGGTCGGCAGGGCCAGTTTCTTGCGCATGAACAGCATGGTGTCCTCCTTGGGCAGGCCCCTAGGGTGGTGCGGCTGAGGTGCTGCGACAAGGGGCGCTCCGCGGAACGTGAAAGGAAGCCGCTTTAGGTTCTTGCATTTTCGTTTTCGTGCCGCCATAAGGCGCTCTTCCCGGTTTGGTTCCAGCCTCCGGGAAAGGTTTGCGCCTTGCGCAAGCGAGCAGGCCCGCGATTTGAAGGCCTGACGGATATGATCCGTGATCGCACAAGGTCCAGCACGCCTCAGGTGCGTGCGGGCAGGTGGCCGAGTGGTTGAAGGCGCACGCCTGGAACGCGTGTATACGTGCAAGCGTATCGAGGGTTCGAATCCCTCCCTGTCCGCCAGTTTTTCTGGTAAGCAATTGAATTTATTGAGTTTTTTCCATCGTGACCACGAGCGACCGACAAGTCAACCCACAAATATGTCACGAGTGGAATTCCAGGGACTGTCAGCGGAACTGCCGATCAAATTGCGCCGCGCTTAGATAGTGTGAACTCCCACTTTCACACTATGGAGAGAAGCAGCCATCATTCGCTCTAACGCTGCCCCAATCTTATCCGATTTTCAGTTCTTTTTCGGTGTTAAATCTGGCGGGCTCGGCGGGACTCTGCAGGCGACTGCGCTAAGCATTTGGCATCGCACAGTGCAGACGCTCGACGCGGATTGAAGACGGAGGCGAGCTTGACCAGCGTTTTCTAGCCGGGGCTGCGAGTATGGACGCGAAATCTTATAGTCCGCGCGTTAGGCGACCAGAACGGCTCGGGCACGGCTGCGCTTAATGCTCTGCTCCTCTCGATACGGCCATGACGAACTTCAAACCAGATTAAGTCAGAGGGTCAAGGTCAGCTACTTTCCCTTCACTTTCAACAACTATGAGGCTAGGTTAAACATGAGCGCGGCCCGGAGAGATAAGTCCACGTTCGCGTGCTTTTCGGGGACGAATGACCAGAATTGCGATTGATCTTTTTTCCGGCTCTGGCGGGGTCACCGCCGGCTTAAAGGCTGCAGGCTGGGATGTGGTTTGCGCGGTGGACAATGATCCTGTTTGAATAGCCCCTAGATTTCTGGACGCCTTCTTTCCTAATTTTGAGGCAAGGAGGCCATGATGGGCAACGCCAGATTCAGCGACGAGTTCAAGCGCGACGCGGTGCGTCAGATCACGGAACGGGGCT
>JAIUNQ010000152.1 GCA_020161475.1 Pseudomonadota bacterium
CGCTGGTGGCAACCACGGGCGGGCGTCTGGTGGGCGAGTTGCAGGCCAAGGGCGGTATCTGGGTGCCGTTTCCGGCGGCGACCAAAAACCCGCTCTCGATGCTCGCCAATATCGGCACGCTGCGCCGTCTCATCATCGATGAGCACGTCGATCTGGTGCATGCACGCTCGCGCGCTCCCGCCTGGGTCGCCTTTGCTGCAACGCGCCTGACCAAGCGCGGCTTTGTGACCACCTATCACGGGGCTTATTCCGGCAAATCCGCCCCGAAAATTCTGTACAATTCCGTGATGGCGCGCGGCGATGTTGTCATCGCCAATTCGCATTTCACGGCGGACCTGATTCAGCGCGCGCACCGCATTCCGCCCAACAAGCTGCGGGTGATCCCGCGCGGCACGAATCTGGAGGCCTTTACGCCCGATCGCATCGGCCCGGACCGGGTGGAGAAGATGCGCCGCGCGTGGCTGGCCTCGCCGGATGATCGTATTGTGCTGCTGGCCGCGCGCCTGACGCCGTGGAAGGGCCAGCGCGTGCTGATCCGCGCGGCGGCGAAGCTGCGCGCCAAGGGCTATCAGGACGTGGTTTTCGTGCTCGCGGGCGATCCGCAGGGGCGTGACGCCTATGTGCAGGAACTCGATGCCCTGATCAACGAGCACAATCTGGGCGGCGTCGTGCGCCGCGTGGGGCATGTCACCGATATGCCGGCGGCCTTGGCGGCGGCGGCCATGGTGACCGTTCCCTCGACCGAGCCGGAAGCCTTTGGCCGCGTAGCGGTGGAGGCGCAGGCGATGGGCGTGCCGGTGGTGGTCTCTGATCTGGGCGCGGTGCCGGAAACGGTGCTGGCCCCGCCCCAATCGCGCCCGGAGCAGCGTACCGGCTGGCGCGTGCCCCCCGATGATGCCGATGCTCTGGCCGAAGCGATTGCCACAGCGCTCGACATGGGCGCTTCCGCCCGCGATGCCATGGCACGGCGCGCCCGGACGCATGTCGAGAGCGCCTTTTCGCTCGACAAGATGTGCGCCGATACGCTCGATTGCTATCAGGCGCTGCTGGAAGGCGGCGTTCCCCGGTGAAGAACGGTCTTGCGGCAGGCAGGATAAACCTTGGTTTGACCCGGGTTTGAGCCGAATCAAGCGCGCCAACCCTTGCGGGAATGCTTTTGCGCATATATTGCAACACCAGCCTGAATGCTGCGAAAACGGATTCGTGGCACTCAAGCGTCATCGCTTTAACAGCTACGGAGAACGACCATTCGCAGGCCCATGAGAAATGCCCCCCTTCCCGAGAAGGGCGGTCCGCGCGTCAACCGCGACATTCGCATTCGTGAAGTGCAGGTCATCGACGCCGATGGTTCGAACAAGGGTGTCTTGTCCACCTTCGATGCCATTCAGCTGGCGGAGGAGCAGGGTCTCGATCTGGTCGAGGTGTCGCCGAACGCGACGCCCCCGGTCTGCAAGATCATGGATTATGGTCGCTTCAAATTCGCCGAGCAGAAAAAGGCCGCCGAAGCCCGCAAGAAGCAGAAGACCATTGAAATCAAGGAAGTGAAGCTCCGCCCCGCCATCGATGACCATGACTATGGCGTCAAGATGAAGGCGATGAAGGGCTTCTTCGAGGAAGGCAACAAGGTGAAGATCACCCTGCGCTTCCGTGGCCGCGAAATGGCGCATCAGGATATCGGCATGAAGGTGCTGGACCGCGTCAAGCAGGACACCGCCGAGATCGCCAAGGTCGAGAACGAGCCGTCCTTCGAAGGGCGTCAGGTCGTCATGGTGCTCGCGCCCAAGTAAGGCCCGGGCCTAGGATAAGCTTCTACGTTGCCGGACAGTCGAATGTTGGGGCGAGCTTCGGCTCGCCTCTTTTGTTTTTCATGCGCTCAGCGAGAAGTCGTTCTCAACCGAACTGGCTCTTTCCCGTGTCGGGATCGCGTTGCGGTCGATTTTGCCCGCCAACGTGAAGGCGAGATCCTGCAGCCACTGCGGATCATGGAAATACCACGAGTGCGTCGGGTCACCGGTAACGGCGTCAAGCACATCTTGCCCCAGAACCCGAAAACGCGCAGTGCAGTTCACATCTAGCGCCGAAGCCGGCGTATTCTCCGGCAAACCGACACGCCCCACGCGCGGCGCAAGGCCAAGGCGCTTGAGGTTGGAGGTTTGGAGTGGTTGATCCATGTAGCTGAAGTAATTGGTTAGGCGTTGACTATGGTTGTAGAGCCCATCGCTGATGGTGTTGCCGGTTGCAAGTGAACTTGAGGACACATCCCCCGCGACGAAGACGACCTGATTGGCGGTCCATGCGACTGAGGCGCTCGTATTGTCGGCATCCCGGAAGGCTTCGCGTACGAGAAAGGCGCCCATGGAATGCGCTACGACGTGGATGTTGATGAAGCAGTTTTCGTCCCGGACGTTCAAGAATAGGCGAATAGCATCATCCACGAGGCGGAATGCGGTAATGGTCGCATCGTGCCGGTCATCAAGATAGCCGAGCGCGGTGTCGCCAGAAGGCCAGTCGAAGCTGATCACCAGAGAGTCAAAGCCAGCGCTCTCCAGCCCCTCAGCGAGGAGTTTCTGGCGAAGGGCGACATTCTCGACTGTGTTGTTATAGCCATGAACAAAGAAGACGATGTCGCCCCAGCGCTTGCCGTTCTTGTCGGGCGGAAAATGCGCCATCACGGCCTTGAGCCACGCCGATGGTTTGATCGCATGTCCGGGGCGCGGCGTCTGTCCATGCGGAACGACAAGATATCTGGTTTTTCCAAGATCACTTGGATCATTGGTGAAAGTGTCGCCGGATACACCTCTGACGCTTATCCAATACATCTGTCCCTCCCATTGTTTCTTGTTGCTCGCCAAGCTGGCATGAAACGGGAAAAGCAGCGACGTGTCCAAGGATCAAATTCGCTTGAACTCCCGCCCGTTTTCATTTAAGAGCGCCCCTTCCGTTGAACCGCCCGGCTGATAAGGGCTGCCGTGGCTGTTCTTTCGCGCCTGATGATTTCCCTGAAATTTGAAGGTGCTCCGCCCCCAAAAGGGGCTTTCCTTGAATGGAGAGGCAAATGCCCAAGCTGAAGACCAAATCGGGCGCCAAGAAGCGCTTCAAGCTCACCGGCACTGGCAAGGTGAAGCACGCCCAGTCGGGCAAGCGCCACGGCATGATCAAGCGCACCAACAAGCAGATCCGCGATCACCGCGGCATGCGCGTGCTGTTCAAGACCGACGGCGACAACATCAAGAAGTATTTCCTGCCCAACGGCTAAATCCTTCGCTCGATCGCAATTTTTTCGAGCGCGGAGCGCTCTCGCCTTTGATGGCGATTTGGAATTCAGGAGTTAAACAATGTCTCGTGTGAAAAGGGGCGTCACTTCGCACGCCAAGCACAAGAAGGTCTTCAAAGCCGCCAAGGGCTTTTATGGCCGCCGCAAGAACACCATCCGTACCGCCAAGGCCGCCGTTGATCGCGCGATGCAATACGCGACGGAGCACCGTCGCCTGAAGAAGCGCACCTTCCGTGCGCTGTGGATCCAGCGCATCAACGCCGCTGTCCGCGATTTCGGTCTCACCTATTCGCGCTTCATTGATGGTCTGGCCCGCGCCAATATCTCGGTGGACCGCAAGGTTCTCTCGGAGCTTGCCATCTCGCAGCCGGAGGCCTTCAAGGCCATCGTGATGCAGGCCAAGGCGGCCCTGCCGGCGGCCTGATCCCGCAAGCGGTTATCTCTTCGAAAGGCGGTGCTGAAAAGCGCCGCCTTTTTTGTTTGATTCGACTCCAAAGCCTGTGAACAAGAGGCTCAACCCCTGAGTGTGTTCGGGTGTCGCGTTAACGGATCAGTAAGGTCACGCCTGAACCAAGGGCAGCCTGCGCATCGAATGGCGGTAAAAGCAGATAAAATCGCCAGCTTGCCTAAAAAATATACAGCGCAATCAAGGGGTTTGTTGCAATTTTGTAACGCGCCGACATTGCGGCGCAAAAGAGGCAAATCTGGCTTTGACTCAGCGGGGCGAGGCGGCAAATTAAAACCACGAGTTTCACACCTGAAGGGGTTTTTAGAGATGTTCCGTTCCCTCGTTATTGCTGGCGCCGCGCTGGTTTCCGTTTCGGCCTTCGCCGCCGACCTCGGCTACAAGAAGCCGGCGCCTGTCGCCGCGACCTCGGCCATGTGCAAGGAAAAGAAGGCGCTTCCGGCGGATGCCTTCGGCTTCGCCACCGGCTCGGACGTGATGGATCTGGGTGCCTGGGCTGGTGCCGTTGACAACACCTATGTGGCTGGCGGTCGCGGCGGCAAGGCCTATGGCTACACCGGCGTTGCCCAGGTTTCGACCTCGTTCTTCCCGTGCCTTGAAGTCGGCCCGTACCTCTACTACTCGCTCGCCGGCTTCAAGCCGTTCGGCGGCGCCGAGACCAAGGGCACTGTCCTCGGCGGCGGTGTGGAAATGAAGTACAAGGTGTTCGGTCGCGCCACCCACGGCGTTGGCATGACCCTCGCGGTCTCGCCGAACTTCGGTGCCTACAACGGCTTCACCATCTACGGCGGCCACAGCTCGGTCTTCAGCAACTCCTACCGCATGCTCGTCGATGCCGAGCTGGTCAAGGACAAGCTCTACGGCGCTCTGAACATCGAACTGTTCCAGTCGGCCTATGACAACACCCGTCCGGGCTTCCGCAACCTCTCGCAGTTCAACGTTCGCGGCGCGCTGACCTACGCTGCCACCGACGCCCTGTTCGTGGGTGCCGAAGCCAACGTCCAGATCGCCAAGACCGGCATGTGGGCTGATGGCCGTTTCCGCGCCTCGGCTGCCTATGTCGGCCCGACCTTCCTGTGGGCGATCAACGACAAGTGGACCCTCAACGGCACCTTCCGGACCCAGATTGCCGGTACCGACAAGACCGGCCCGGGCCGCAAGCTTGGTACCGCCGTGTTCCCGGTCAACCAGGCTCGCCTGAAGCTCGCCTACACCTTCTAATCTGAAGGGTCGGCGGCCTCCACCAAGGCCTGCATCAAGATCAAAGCCGCCCCACCGGGCGGCTTTTTTCGTGTCCTCGCTTGACGCATGCGCGCATGGCGTGACAAGCGAAGGCACAGGATCCTGCGGGCGTGACGCGCGGGTTTTTGCCGGAGGCTCATGCGGGGCCGTCGGCGCATCAAGAGGGTTTCATGTCGGATCTCGCATCGCTCGAAACTTCGCTGCTGGCTCAGATCGCCGGGGCGGGGTCGGAAGAGGCCATTGAGGCTGTTCGTGTTTCGGCGCTCGGCAAAAAGGGCTCGGTCTCTGCGCTGCTGGCGCAGCTCGGTTCCATGGCCCCGGAAGAGCGCAAGAGCTTTGGCGCAGAGGTCAACAAGCTCAAGGATCGCGTGTCCGAGGCGCTGGGCGCCCGCAAATCCGTGCTCAAGGAGGCCGCCCTTGAGGCGCGTCTTGCGGCCGAGCGCGTGGATGTCACGTTGCCCTTGCGCGAAACCGGCTTGGAAGGCGGGCGCATCCACCCCATCAGCCAAGTGATGGATGAACTCACCGCCATCTTCGCGGACCTCGGCTTTGCCATTGCCGAAGGGCCGGATGTCGAGAGCGACGACTACAACTTCACCAAGCTGAATTTCCCCGTGGGGCACCCCGCGCGCGAGATGCACGACACCTTCTTCTTCAACCCCGATGAGAAGGGCGAGCGCAAGCTGCTGCGCACCCACACCTCGCCGGTGCAGGTGCGGACGATGCTCAAGTCCAAGCCGCCGATCCGTGTCATTTGCCCGGGCCGCACCTATCGCTGCGACTCGGACCAGACCCACACCCCCATGTTCCATCAGGTCGAGGGGCTGGTGATCGACAAGAGCGCCAATCTCGGCCAGCTCAAATGGGTGCTGGAAGAGTTCTGCAAGGCCTTCTTCGAGGTTCCCTCGGTCAAGATGCGCTTCCGCCCGAGCTTCTTCCCCTTCACCGAACCCTCGATGGAGGTGGATATCCAGTGTTCGCGCAAGGGCGGCGAAATCCGCTTCGGCGAGGGCGAGGATTGGCTCGAAATCCTCGGCTGCGGCATGGTGCACCCCAATGTGCTGCGCAATTGCGGGCTCGATCCCGATGCCGTGCAGGGCTATGCCTGGGGCATGGGTATTGATCGCATCGCCATGCTGAAATACGGCATGCCGGACCTTCGCCCCTTCTTTGAGGCCGACATCCGCTGGCTGCAACATTACGGCTTCCGCCCGCTCGATCTGCCGACACTGG
>JAIUNQ010000153.1 GCA_020161475.1 Pseudomonadota bacterium
GTGCGCAGGGGGGTGGCATTGGCGGTCAGCGCCAGCGTCATCACCGGGGCATCCGCCGGGTTGGCTTTGGCGTATGTCGGCGGATAAGGCAGGGTGCGGGGCAGGGTCGAACCTGCCGCATTGATCGCGGCCTGCACATCCTGCGAGGCACCGTCGATGCTGCGATCCAGCTGGAACTGCAACGTGATCTGGCTGCGCCCGAAGGAGCTGGTCGAGGTCATCGCCGCCAGCGACTGGATCTGCCCCAGCTGGCGCTCCAGTGGCCCGGTAATCAGCGAGGCCATGGTCTCAGGGCTGGCGCCGGGCAGGGTGGTTGTCACCACAATCGTGGGAAAATCCACCTGCGGCAGCGAAGAAACGGGCAGCGCCCGAAACCCGAGCACGCCGAGGATCAGCAACGCCACCGCCAGCAATGAGGTGGCGACAGGACGCCCGATGAAGGGCGCGGAGACATTCACGGGGCGGCCCCCGCAGGCGCTGCGGGTTGCGCGCCGCCCTGACCGGGGGGGCGCTCACGCCGCCGTTGATCCGGGTTGCGTTGCCCATCCGGGCTGCGCTGGCCCTCAGGGCGACGCACACGCTCGGGCGCGGCACCGGGCACACCGACCTCGGACACAACAATCACGGCGGAGCCTTCATTGAGGCGGGAGAACCCGGCAGTGATGACGCGCTCGCCCTCGTTCAGCCCTTCGGAGATCGCCGCGAGCGATTCATCCTGCTGCGCCACGGTGACAGGGCGCTGTTTGGCGACGTCACCCTCGGTCACGACATAAACAAAGGTGCCCTGCGCCCCCCGACGAATGGCGGGCGTGGGCACAACACGCGCGCCCTTCACGTCGCGCACTTTCACGCGCACGGTCACGAATTGCCCCGGCCAGAGCTTCATATCGGCATTGGGAAAGCGCGCCTTGAGCTTGATGGTGCCGGTGGTGGAATCGATCTGGTTGTCGATGACATCGAGCGTGCCGGTTGCCAGCGGGCTCTTTGCATCGGTATCCAGCGCTTCGACACCCACCGCACCGGCCTTCATCGCTTCTGACACAATGGCGAGATCGCGCTGGGGCAGGGTGAGCACGGCGGCAATCGGCTGCACCTGCGCAATCGACACCAGCCCACTGGCGTCCGAGGCGCGGATCACATTGCCCGGATCGGTGGTGCGAAGGCCCGCGCGCCCATCGAGCGGGGCGATGATAGTCGTGTAGCCCAGATAGGTGCGGGCATTGTCGATGGCGGCCTGGTCGGCCTGCACCTGCGCTTCCAGCTGCGCCACCTGCGCGCGCTGCTGGTCGGCCTGCTGGCGCGGCCCGGCATTGGTGGCGGCGAGTTGCTCGTACCGCTTCAGATCCAGCCGCGCATTGGCAAGCTGCGCCTCATCCTGCGCCTTTTTCGCGACAGCCTGATCATATTGCGCCTTGTAGATGGCAGGATCGATCCGGGCGAGCACATCGCCCTTTTTCACCATCTGCCCTTCCTTGAACTCCACGGAGAGCAAAGTGCCGTCGATCTGCGCGCGCACGGTCACCAGCGCATTGGCCTGCACGGTGCCGATGCCCTCGCGATAAACCGCCATGTCGCGTAGCGCGACTTTTGCGACATCCACGCTCACCGGTCCGTCGCTGCCTGCGCCGCGCCGACGCATACCGGCTCCGGGCTGGCTTTGGGCGCTGGCCGGGGCTTCCGCCTTGGGCGCGAAATAATACCAGCCCGCACCGCCCGCCATCAGCAGGCCGAGGCCAAGAAGAACGCGCCGCTTCGTAAACAATGTCATGGGGCTTCAACCTCGGGCGCGGGGTCCATGGCGGCGATCTGGGCGGGGGAAATTTCAACCGTGAAATCTCCGCCAAGCGCCTGAAACAGCGAAACCGCCGCATTAAGACGGGCAAGACGCGCCTGAACCAGATTGTCCTGCGCGTTGAAAAGTGTGGCCTGCGTGTTGAGCAGCGTGGTCAGGTCAATGGTACCCGCGCGCAGGCGCTCTTCCGCCAGCTTGAAGGCCTCGCGCGAGCGCGCCACGACAACGCTGATCGCGGCCTCCCGCGCGGCCCCCTCACGCACCGCCACCAGCGCGTTTTCAACGTCCACCAACGCGGAGACGATGCTCTTGCGGTAGTTTTCCAGCAATTCGCGCTTTTGCGCTTCAGCGAGATCCGCCTGCGCCGCCAGACGCCCACCATCGAAAATCGGCTGTGTCAGCCCCACTGCGAGCGACCATATGGCGCTTTCGGGCCGCAGCAGGTTCGCCAGCGCCGCTGAGCGCTGCCCGCCTTGGCCGGACAGTGAAATCTGCGGCAGCATGGCCTTGCGCGCTGCGGAGAGGCTCGCTTGCGCGGCCTCGAGCTGCGCCTCGGCCTGCCGGATGTCGGGACGACGCACGAGCAGCTGGCTCGGCAACCCCGCCTTGATACCGGGAAGGCCGATGGCGCGCAGCGGCGGGGTGGAAATGGTCAACCCCTCCGGCACGCGGCCCATGAGCAGCGCGAGCGCGAGGCGGTTGTTTTCAGCAGCCTGCCGCAGCTCGGGGATCGCCGCGCGCTGCTGGGCGATCAGGCTTTCCTGCTGCGCCACTTCCAGCGCGGAACCTGTGCCAACCGCTAGGCGCTGCTTCACAACTTCCGCGATGCGGCTTGCATTGGTGACGTTTTCCTGCGCGATGCGCAGCCGCTCGCGCGCCGCCGCCAGCGCGAACCACGCATTGGCGACACCCGCGCGCATCGAAAGGCGCAGCACCTCCCGCGCATAAAGGCTGGAGTCTGCTTCCGCTTTGGATGCGCTCAGCAGATCACGGTTGCGCCCCCACAGATCGAGTTCATAACTCGCCGCAAGAACACCCGAGAAACTGTTGGAAGGACTCCCTGAAAGGAACGGACCGCGACGGCTTCCCATCGTGCCGGAGCCCTGCGCGCGCGTGCCATCCCCACTGGCGTTCAACGCCGGAAACAGCACCGCACCGGAAATGCGCGCCTGCGCCTCGGCCTGCTCTATGCGCGCATTGGCGGCGGCAAGATCGAAATTGCCCGCATCCGCCCGTTCCACCAGCGTATTGAGCATGGGCGCGCCAAAACGCGTCCACCAGCGCGAATTGACGGCGGCAGGGCGGTTGGCGGTCCGCTCGAACTGCGCAGGGATCACCGGCGTCGCCTCTTCGCGGGCCAGCGGCGCACAGGCCGTGAGCATAAGCCCGCTCAGTAAAAGGGAAATCGCCGCCTTGGCCATGCACCATGCCTGAAATTCGGCCCGGAGCGGCCTGAACACGCCCGGACCCTACAAAGCGGTGCGCCTTCACCCAAGTTAATTTTTGGCAACGCAAAGCGCTGCGATGTGGACAGCGTCATCTGACCGCTTACGCTGAAACCGCTTTTGCGCTGAGATTCTGGCCGGAAGGAAACCACCATGGGCGAAAAGCTCTCGCCGGGTGCCCCGCATCGGCCCCCGAATCTCCGCCTTTGGGCACCCCTGCGCCTTGTGGCGTCACGCCCGCGCTATTTCACCGCGCTGGTCATCATGGTGGCTATCTATCTGGCGACAGGGCCATATTTTTCAGCCCACACCACGCGGATGCTGCTGGGGTGGGATGCAGGGCTGGCGTTTTTCATCCTCTCGATGTTCCAGCAGATGTATCGGTGCAAGGCCGCCGATGTGCCGCGCCTTTCTGCCGAGCAGGACATTGGCCAACACGTGATCCTGCTGCTCACCGTCTTCTCTGCCTTCCTGAGCTTCATGACCATTGCGGTGGAGATCAAATACATCCGCAACACCCACGGCTGGGAGCAGGCGGCGAGAATCGCCATGATTCTGGGCACCATCCTGCTCTCTTGGTGCTTCGTGCAGCTCATCTTCGCGCTGCATTACGCGCACCATTACTTCGTGCGCAGCGAGGGCAGGGGGCTGGCTTTTCCGGGGCCGGAGCGCGCGCTGGATTACGGCGACTTCCTGTACTTCTCCTTCACCATCGGCTCGGCCTTCGCCACCTCCGATGTCAGCATCACAACACCCGCCATGCGCCGCACGGTGACAGCGCACACCGTTCTGTCATTCTTCTTCAACACCTTCATCCTCGGCCTTTGGGTCAACGTCGGGGCAGGGCTTTTATAGTCATGCCGTTGTCACCCCACCGCACTAGCGCCAAAAGGCACCGAACCACTGGAGATCGCGCCATGCGCCATGCCGTTGCCGCCAGCCTCTTCCTGATCGGCGCCTTTACGGCAGCGCCGCACGCGCAGACGATCTACCCCATTGACCGTGCCGAGTTTCTCGCGGGCTCCCGCTTCGACTTCAAGGTCGAGTTCCCGGATGCGCCCAAGCCGGAGGCCGTCAAGGTCACGATCAATGGCAAGAGTGTGGACGCCGTTTTCGGCAAGCCCACCACTTTCCTCGAAGCGGAGGAGGGGCAGAAGCATTCCGCGCTCTGGGCGCGCGGCGTCGCCCTGCCGCCGGGCCGCTATCTCGTGGAGGCCACGCAGGGCAACGCGCGCAAAAGCGTGGTCTGGGAGGTGTATGGCACACAGCGCAGGCCCCGCGCAAAAAACGTCATTCTTTTCATCGGCGATGGCATGTCCGTGGGGCACCGCACGGCCGCGCGCGTGATCGCGAAAAACTGGCGGGAGGGCAAATACGACGGCGATCTCGCCATGGACGACATGCCGCATATGGCGCTGATCTCCACCTCGGGCAGTGACTCCATCGTCACTGACAGTGCCAACTCCGCCTCGGCCTATGCCACGGGTCACAAGAGCTGCAATGCCGCGCTGGGGGTTTACTGTGCGAAAAACGCGCTGAACCTCGATCACCCCAAGGTGGAAACCATCGGCGAGCTGATACGTCGCCGCACGAAGAAATCGCTCGGCGTCGTCACCAACACGGAGATTGTGGATGCGACCCCGGCCTCCATCATCGCGCACACGCGCCACCGGCGCGATTACAACGCCATTGCCACCATGTTCGAGGCCGTTCGACCGGATGTGATCATGGGGGGCGGCAAGCCGCACTTCAAACCGAAGGGGGAGGGGTCCAAACGCACCGATGACCTCGATCTCATCGGCAAGTTCCGGGACGTCGGCTACACCTACGTCGAGACGAAAACAGCGATGCTGGAGGCCGCCGCCTCCGGCAAAACCAAGCTGCTTGGCCTCTTCAACGATAGCAATATCGATGGTGCTTTTGATCTGCGTCTTGCGAAAAAGGGGACGGTGTCCAAATTTCCGGATCAGCCGGATGTGCCCTCGCAAACCCGTGCCGCGCTCAAAATGCTCTCGAAGAACCCCCACGGCTTCTTTCTGATGGTGGAATCCGGCCGCATCGACAAATACTCCCACTCCCTCGATTGGGAACGCGCCGTCTTCGACACCATCATGCTGGATAACGCCGTTCAGGTGGCGAAAGATTTCGCCGCCGGGCGCAACGATACGCTCATCATCGTGGTACCGGATCACACCCATGCGGTGTCACTTGTCGGCACCTATGATGATGCCCGGCCCGGCCAGCTCCCGCGTGACAGGCTCGGGCCTTATGATCTCTCCCTACCGCCCAATTACGGCCCGCGTGATGCCGAAGGTTACCCTACGGATATGGACACTTCGCGGCGTCTGGCGGTGATTTTCGGCACCTTCCCGGACACCTGCGATATCGCACGGCCCTACATGGACGGGGAGCGGGTGCCTGCCGTGAAGGGGCCGGATGGGAAAACCATGGTAGCCAATGAGAAAGATTGCGCGCGCCCCGGTGCCGTGCGCAAAGCAGGCAATCTGCCCTTTGGCATGCCGCAGGGTGTCCATGCGGCGGACGACGGTATCCTCACCGCCATGGGGCCGGGCGCGGAGCGCTTTCGCGGCCGCAAGGACAACACCTTCGTCTTCCGCGTGATGGCCGAGGTGCTGGCGCTGGGTGGGCGCTAACCCCAGTACCGCGCGGTTTCATGGGCGGCATCGCGATGCACGGCCACGCAGTAAAGCTGCGGCATCTGGTTCTTCAGCGCCCGCCAGATGAACATGGCGAGGTTCTCCATCGTGGCGGGGCCAAGCCCCTCCACCTCATCGAGAAAGTGGTGATCCAGCTGGTCGCGCACGCCTTCGAGCGCTTTGACGAAGAAAGCGAGGTCGATCAGCATCCCGGTGGCAGCATCAGGCTCGCCGCGCAGCGACAC
>JAIUNQ010000154.1 GCA_020161475.1 Pseudomonadota bacterium
GGAAGGCCCCCCGGCCCTGTCCGTTAAGCGCGCTGCTCCGGTAGGCTCTGCATACAGGGCTGCGTTGCGCTGCGCAAGGGGAAGCATGCGTCCATTCGAATGAAATGCATGAAGAAACGCGTATGAAACGCTATTCCGGCGCATGGGCAAAAACAACGCGGGCAATGCCGGACAGGTCGTTGCGCGTTTTGGGACGCACATAGCCGGCAACCGCCAGCATATCTGCGACGTCCTTATCCTGCCCCATGCCGACCTCGAACGCGAGCAAGCCGCCGGGTGTCAGGAACCTAGCCGCTTCCGCGATGATGCGCCGGTAGAAGTCGAGCCCGTCCTCTCCACCATCAAGCGCGCGGGCGGGGTCGAACAGGCGCACCTCCGGGTCCAGCGTGGCAAGATCGCGGCTCGGAATGTACGGCGGGTTGGACAGGATGGCCTCAAAGCGGGTCTCTGGTGCCAGCGGCGCGAAAAGATCGCCCACTAAGAAGCGGGCCCGCCCACCAAGGTTGAGCCGCTCCGCGTTACGAGCGGCAACCGCCGCCGCGCCGTCTGAAATGTCGATGCCGATGCCGGAGGCGTGTGGCAGGGCATGGAGCATCGCCAGCAGGATGGCGCCGGTGCCGGTGCCCAGATCGAGCAGGTGTGGACTTTGATGCGATGGCAGGGCTTCAAGAGCGGCCTCCACCAGCACCTCGGTGTCAAGGCGTGGATCGAGTGTCTCGGACCCGAGCGCAAAATCGAGGCCGCGAAACTCGCGCAGGCCGAGAATGCGGGAGAGCGGCTCGCGTGCCGAGCGCCGTGCCAGAACAGCGTTCAGCGCGCTGGCCTTTGCGCCCAACGGCTCCTTTTCCCGCAAAACGAGTTGCGAAAGAGAGAGGTCGAGTACGGCCATGATGAGGTGGCGGGCTTCAAGCCGCGCCTCGTCGATGCCGGCTGCGGCGAGCGTCCGGGTGGCCTCGTCGAGGGCTGCGCGCAGCGATGTTGCAGCGTCGATCACGCCTCTTCCCCAGCGAGAAGCTTCGCCTGATGATCGGTGATCAGCGCCTGCACCAGTTCATCGAGCCCGCCGCCTTCGATCACGCTGTCGAGCTTGTAGAGCGTGAGGTTGATGCGGTGATCGGTGACGCGGCCTTGCGGGAAATTGTAGGTGCGGATGCGCTCCGAGCGATCGCCGGAGCCGAGCTGCGCCTTGCGATCCGCTGCGCGGGCGGAATCGAGGCGCTGACGCTCGATGTCGAAGAGGCGGGCGCGCAGGATCGACATGGCGCGCGACTTGTTCTTGTGCTGCGAGCGCTCGTCCTGCACCAGCACCACCACGCCCGAGGGGATGTGGGTGATGCGCACGGCGGAATCGGTTTTGTTGACGTGCTGGCCGCCCGCACCCTGTGCGCGCATGGTGTCGATGCGCAGGTCCGCATCGTTGATGGCGACATCAACCTCCTCGGCCAGCGGCAGCACGGCCACGGTGGCGGCGGAGGTATGGATGCGCCCTTGCGTCTCGGTGTCCGGCACGCGCTGGACGCGGTGGACGCCCGATTCGTGCTTGAGGCGCGCGTACACCCCCTCGCCATGGATTTCGGCGATGATTTCCTTGAACCCACCCATGGTGCCTTCCGAGGCGGAGGAGACCTCCACCTTCCAGCCCCGCAGCTCTGCGTAGCGCTGGTACATGCGGAAAAGATCACCCGCAAAGAGCGCGGCTTCATCGCCCCCCGTTCCGGCGCGCACTTCCAGAATGATGGAGCGCGAGTCCGCCGCATCCTTGGGTAGGAGCGCGATGCGGATATCATGGACGAGGCGCGTTTCCACCGCTTCCAGTTCGGCTTTTTCGAGAAAGGCGAGGTCGCGCATCTCGGCGTCAGTGGCCGGGTCCGCGATCAGGGCTTCTGTTTCGGCCAGCTCAGCCGTCGCCTTGCGCCAGTTCAGGATGGCCTCGACCACCGGATTGAGTTCGGCCACGTCCCGGCTGAGCGTCACGATGCGCTGCGAGTCGCTGGCGCTTTCCAGCTCACGCGCGGCCAGCGCATGGCGGGAAAGGATCGCTTCGAGCTTGTCGTTGGGCAGGGCGGTGGTCATGGGGTCGGCAAATCAGGTTGCAATCACGAAAAAAGCCGCACCGTGAGGCGCGGCCTGTTCCGTTTTGCCGATCCCGCCGCCCAAAACAAGGGCTGACGGGAAAGGAGATCAGTTGAAAAGGGCGTCGATCTCGCTTTGGTCCACGTGATCTTCCGCGCCTTCGAGCTTGGGGCCATTGGCAAGGGCGGCGGCACCTTCGGTGGCGCGCTCCTCTTCCTTGACCTGAAGTTCGGTCTCGATGAGGTCGTGCAGGGCCTGAAGACCACCCCAAGCCTCGATCATGCGGTGAACGCGGCTCTCGATGAAGTTGAGCGTTTCCACCACGCGGGCGATGCGTTGGCCGGAAAGATCCTGAAAGTTCGAGGCCATGTAGATGGTCGTCACCTTGTCGGCGATGTCCCCGGCCAGAGCCTTGGCGGCTTCCAGCGTGGTTTCCGACTGGATCGAACCGGCGATGGTCTCGATGCCTTCCGCAGCGGCCAGAATATCGTTGGTGGCCTGTTCGGTCTGGCTCACGACGGTGGCCAGCTCATGCGCGGCGACATCGACACCGCCGATGTGCGCGCCCACCTTGATGGCCGCCAGTTCCTTCTTGGTGCCACGGATGGCATCGTCAATTTCACCAATGTCCGCGCGCAGGCCCGAAACCTTCTGGAGTTCGGCGCGATAATTCTCGCTCAGGCCTTCAATGATCCCGCGCAGAGGCGACACCATGGTGCGGATGGCCCGGATCTCTTCCAGAATCGGGCTTGCGGTCTCCATCATGGGGACCGACGCCGGAGCCGCCTCCGGCATGTCAAAGGCAGCAAAGTCTTGGACGGGAGCGCGGGTCATGCGCGGTGCTCCACCTTCAATACGAAAACGACGTGCGGCTTCGGTCATGGCTGTCTCACAAATACGGCGTGATGCCACAGTGTTACCCAAAACCTTAAGGCAGTGTTGCGCGCAATTTTAGGAAAGGGGGCAAGTTTTTTTATCATCAATACTCGCTGAATTTCTATGCTTACGGGGGTGTTAAAGTTGATATCCGATCCATTTCATGCGTGTGCGGGCCGTGCCGCACTAGCGAAGCGTTAAGCATAAATCTTAGGCGGATGTTCGGGTTAATCCTTCACCATATGCATCGTCGCTTCTCGGAGGAGATGTGGCAGGCGTTCTTGTTGCGTATGGGAGTAAAACCATGTCGGGGCGTTCTTCCCGCCTGTTTCTGGCTCTGCTGGCCAGCAGCAGCTTTCTCGTTCCGGGTGCTGCGCAGGCCGAGCCGCCGCGTGGAAATCTCGGCGGCGGCTTCATCGAAATGTTGATGACCGGGCAGTCTCCCCAGCAGCGCCGTCAGGGTGCACCGACCTACCAGGCGCCTGCACAGCCCGGCTATTTTGCGCGTTCCGGCACCCCGGCGGTGTATCCGCAGCCCGGCGTCAAGCGCCGTGCGGACCGCGTGGTCTATCAGGCGCCGATGGCGGAGCCGATGCCCTCCCCCGCCATGGTGGCCAATGCGCGCATCGATGATCCCTACGAGCAGGGTGGCCTCGCGCCTGCGCGTGCTCAGCGCCAGAACTATGTGACTGCCCCGGCGCAAAGCGCGTTCGATCCGCAGTTCGAGAAGCAGGATGTGCCTTACACGGGGCCGCATGCTGCCGGTACGCTGGTGATCGATACGCCGCGTCGTTTCCTCTATCTCGTGCAGGGCAATGGCCGTGCGCTGCGCTACGGCATCGGTGTCGGGCGCCCTGGTTTTGAGTGGGCCGGGGCCAAGACCGTGTCGATGAAGCGCGAATGGCCCGATTGGCGCCCGCCCGCCGAAATGCTCAAGCGTCGTCCGGATCTGCCGACCTACATGGCCGGCGGGCCGGAGAACCCGCTGGGGGCGCGCGCGCTGTATCTCGGCTCTTCGCTCTATCGCATCCACGGCACCAACGAGCCCGAGACCATTGGTCGGGCTGTTTCCTCGGGCTGCATCCGTATGCGCAACGAGGATGTGGTGGACCTTTATGGCCGCGTCAAAGTCGGCACCAAAGTCATCGTGATGTAAAATTTCCCGTTTCGACCCCCCGAAGCGCGAAGGCCCCGGAACACCGGGGCCTTCTTGCTTTTGGGATCAGGGGTGAAGCCAGGGATCAGGCTTCGTAGGTGTCGTCGTCGAAGCCGCCGTCGTCATAACCGGCGTCGGTTTCGTCGTAGCCTTCATCCTCATAGTTGCCGGCATCTTCCGTGCCCTGCTGGCCCTGTTTGTTCTCAAGACCGAGGTTGCCGAGCCCTTGCGTTGCCGCATGGGCCTGCCCGCCGCCAAAGGCGGAGGAAAGGATATTGCCGAGCATCATGCCGCCCGCCACACCGGCCGCGGCTGCGGCGGCTGTGCCGAGAAAGCCCATGCCCTGACGCTGCTGTGGCTGGGCCTGCTGACCCCAGGGGCCAGCCTGCGGCGCCGCGTTCTGCTGCGGGGCGCCCCAGGGCGAGGGGGCAGCGGGTGCTTCGCGGCCACGCTGGCCATAGGCCGGCATGTCACGCTGGGGCTGGGCTGCCGCGCCGCCACCGAACAGGCCCGAAAGGAACCCGCCGGACTGCTGCGGCGCCTGCTGGGCGCGCTGGGCCATGGCTTCCAGCTGCTGCACCTGTGCCTGCAACTGTTCGATCTGCTGCTGCTGGTTCAGCAGCGCCTGCTCCTGCACGAAAACGGATTGTGCCAGCGCGTAGGGCGCATAGGGCTGCGCCCTCACGAGGTCGGCGATGTGCTTCTCCGCCTCGGGGTCGCGCGGCTGATTGGCCACGCCCTTCAGGCGGTCGAAGATCCCGTCGATGACGGCGCGTTCTTCCTGATTCATTCAGGCCTCCTCCAAAGCTGCGCCTCTGTCGGGACCGCAGCGCTCCCACAGATAGGGATGCATTTCGACATTTTTCAGAAGGCTGCGAAAATTTTTTACACGACGATCCGCCGGTAAAGGTGCCAGCTCGCATGGCCGAGGATCGGCAGCACCACGATCAATCCGAGGAAGAAGGTGAGAAAGCCGAAGAGCAGCAACAGCGCAATGAAAGCCCCCCACGGCAGCATGACGCGCGGATTGGATTTGACGGCACGGATGGAGGTTATGAGAGCCGTGATGAAATCCGTGCCGCGATCGACCATCAGCGGGAAGCTGACGACGGAGAGCGAGAAGACGAGCAGCGCAAAGCCCGCGCCGATGATGTGGCCAAGGATAAGGAAGCCGTACCCCGCCGGGGTGGTGAAGAGCGCCTGCATCAACTCCGGCAGGGCAATCATCCGCAGGCCGAAGAACATCGCATAGACCACGGCCCCGGATTTGAGCCAGATCGCGAGAAAGAAGATCAGCAGGATGCCGAGGTAAGCGCATTCCAGCATCACCCCCTTGGGGGTTGCGCGGGCGATGGCCTGCCAGCTCAGCGGCTCGCCCCGCTCGAGCAGGCGCGAGACCTGATACAGCTCGATCGCGGCGAAGGGGCCGACCAGCGCAAAGCCCGCCATGATCGGAAAGCCGAGGAACCCGTAGCCCAGCACATTGACGACATAGAGAATGAGCAGGCCGCCAAAAGCATAGAAGGCGCCGACTGCCAGGCTGTAGCGCGGTGCGCGCCGCAGATCGGCAATCCCATCTGCCAGCGCGCCTTTGAGGTCCGCCATGGTGACGGGGCGAATCTCGGGGAGGTTTGTGCGCTCGAAAGGCGAGGCATTGGAAGGCAGGGATTCGTTCATGGTGGCTCCGCGGCAGCGTGCCTTGGGCACGTCTTGCTGCCTGTCTCCTTGTTGCAAATGCTTCCCGGCGTGATGAGCCTGAACTCAACCTGCAGAGATGCGGCGGCGTTTCCCTGACCCCGGAACATTCTGCGCGAGGTTGATCCTTGCGTCTGTTGTTGAGGTCTTGCTGAAGAATACGCGAGCGGCGGGGGCTGGCAAGGGGTGCTGGCAAGGGGCAGAGCGAGGCGGCGCGGGCGTGCGGAAAAAAGAAAGGGTCGCCCGATGGGCGACCCCCTCTCGCTTTCCCCAACGAGAGCGAAAACCTGTTTTTCGAGGCAGCACCTTGCGCACCCTTCGAAATCAAGGCGA
>JAIUNQ010000155.1 GCA_020161475.1 Pseudomonadota bacterium
CGAGCGGATTAAGCCGCCCGACCAGTGCACGCGATTGGGGATAGAACGGAAGGCGGGTGAAAAGCTGGCCGGTCTTCGGCGCGAGCATGGGAGAGAACTCCATGGCAAAGCCCTGAGGTTCAGGGCGTTGTCATCTCATGCTGCAACGGCGTGACAAATCAATGACGTTTTGACGGCGCTTACGCGGCGCGTCGTCCTGTGCCCAGCAGGGCTTCGATTTCGGTGACGAAAGCCCCGCGCTCCAAAGGCTTGGGCAGGAAGCCATCGAAGCCGGCGGCCATGCAGGCCGCGCGATCCTCGGCATAGGCGTTCGCGGTGAGCGCCAGCGCCGGAACCGCGGGGCGGCCTGCCTCCTGCTCCCGCGAGCGCCAGCGGCGGATGGTGGAGAGGCCATCCAGTTCCGGCATACGGATATCGAGCAACATGGCGTCGAACGGAGTTGCGCCGGGCTGCACGGAGGCCTCGAGCAGGGCCAATGCTTCCAGCCCCGTGGAGGCGCGCACGGAACGCCCGCCCAGATGCTCGATCAGCTTGCCCGCCAGCAGGGCATTGATGTCATTGTCCTCGGCAATGAGGATGCGGCGACCCTTGAGCGGCTCGCCCAGAAGCGCACCATCGCGCGTGGCTTCCAGGACGGGCGGCGCCCCCTCTTCCCAATCGCCGACCTGCGCGAGCAGCGAGCGCCGACGCACGGGCTTGACGAGGTAACGATCAAATCCGGAGGCCGAGGGTGCCCCGAAGGCGCGACGCTCGAACGGGGAGAGCAGCACAAGATGGCGCGGGCAACCGGCCTTGCGGGCGGCCTTGACCAAGGCGCGGCAGGCCTCCGGCCCGAAGGCAGCATCCACCAAGAGCAGATCCGGCGCGCGGGTCGCAATCACGCTGCGGGCGGCATCCGTACAGGCGACAACCTGTGTCTCGGCGCCTTCCTGCGCCAGATGCTGCGCCAGCACGGCGGCCTCGAAGGGACCGGGCGAAACCAGAAGCACGTTGCGGCCCTTGAGCTGCGGCTCGGCGGTGGCCTCGAGCGCGTTTTCAACACTGTGCAGCGGCAGGTGCAGGGAGAAAGTAGTGCCCTTGCCGCGCATGCTGCGCACATGGACATCGCCGCCCATGAGGCGGGCGAGGCGACGCGAGATGGCAAGACCAAGGCCCGTGCCGCCGTGGCGGGTGGCGGTTGCGGCTTCTTCCTGCTCAAACTCCTCGAAAATCGCATCGAGGCGCTCGGGCGCAATGCCCTCGCCGGTATCCTGCACCTCCAGAACGAGCTGGTCCTTGCTGGCGCGGGCACGCAGCACCACGCCGCCCTTGTGGGTGAATTTAATGGCATTGCCGGCCAGATTCATCAGGATCTGGCGCAGGCGCGCGCCATCGATCAACACGCGGGCGGGAAGATCGGCGGCAATATCGGCGGCGAGTTCAATGGATTTGCCCTGCGCGCGCGGGGCGAGCAGCTCCACGACGCCCTCCACCATGCCGGCAACATCGACGGGATGCGCGGCAATTTCCAGCTTGCCCGCTTCAATACGGGAGAAATCGAGAATTTCCTCGATCAGCGAGAGCAGCGCCTCACCGGAGGTCTTGATCGCGCGGGCATAGTGCTGCTGCTCGCCGGAAAGACGCGTATCCAGCATCAGGTCCGCCATGCCGAGCACACCATTGAGCGGGGTGCGGATTTCATGGCTCACGGTGGCAAGGAAGCGCGATTTGGCCTCGCTGGCCGCGCTCACCTTGGCCTGCGTGGCATCCAGCGCGCTGCGCTCATCCTGAAGCGCACGGATGCGCCGATGCAGCCCGCGTATTTCGTGAACAAGAAGGACACAGGCCAGCCCGAGGGCGATGGCCGCGCCGCCCGCCATATAGGCTGCGAGGGCGCCAAGCCCTGCCGCATTGATACTCATGACACCACACCCCTGGGACATTGCCCTTTGGGCTTTTCGCCCTGACCGGTTTTCCGGCCTTATGCGCGCAGCATGGGGCGAGAAGGTTGATGCGCCCTGAACCGGAGCGCCCAAGTTCGCGGTGTCGTTAAGGCCCGGTATTCAAGGGGTTACAATTCAGTTTCACGCGAGCGCAGCGAGAGCGCTTCGGCGAGATGGCTGCGGGTGACCTTTTCGCTCCCCGCCAGATCCGCCAGCGTGCGCGCGACCTTGAGCACACGGTGGAAGGCGCGCGCCGTGAGTTTGAGCGTTTGGGCGGCCTGCCGGATCAGCTTGGTGCCCTCTTCATCGAGCGTGACGATCTGCTCGATGAGGGAGGCGGGCGCCGCCGCATTGGTGCGGATTTCCGGGCGACCCAGCGCCTCATAGCGCGCGGCCTGCACAGCGCGAGCCTTGAGGACACGGGCGAGGACATCCGCCGAACCCTCGCTCGGCGGGGGCAGCAGGAGATCCGCAAGATCCACCGCCGGCACCTCGATGGAGAGATCGAAGCGGTCGAGCAGCGGCCCGGAGAGCTTGCCCTGATACTGTGCGATGCATTTGGCATTGGGCGCGCGCTTGCAGGTGTAGCCGGGGTCCAGCGCATGGCCGCAACGGCAAGGATTCATGGCCGCCACAAGCTGGAAGCGTGCGGGGTAAGTGGCGCGCGTGTTGGCGCGGCTGACATTGACCTCCCCGGTTTCGATCGGCTGGCGCAGGCTATCAAGCGCCTGGGGCGCGAATTCCGGCAGCTCATCGAGAAACAGCACGCCGTTGTGCGCAAGGCTCACCTCGCCGGGGCGCGCGTGAAGCCCACCGCCCGTGAGCGCCGCCATGGAGGCCGAATGATGCGGGCTGCGGAACGGGCGACGATCCGTCAACGCGCCTTCGGTCAGAAGGCCCGCAATCGAGTGGATCATCGAGACTTCGAGCAGTTCCCGAGGGGTCAGCGGGGGCAAAATCGAGGGCAAGCGCGCGGCCAGCATGGATTTGCCTGCACCCGGCGGGCCGTTCATCAGCAAGTGATGGCCACCGGCGGCGGCGATCTCCAGCACGCGCTTGGCCCCCTCCTGCCCCTTGATGTCCCTGAGGTCGGGCAGCGCGCCGGGGGCCTTGCCGACAGCGGGCTGGGGCCGCGCAAGCACCTGCGTACCCTTGAAATGATTGGCGATCTGAATGAGCGAACGCGGCGCGACAATCTCCAGCCCCTCCCCTGCCCAGGCCGCTTCAGGCCCACAGGCCGCGGGGCAGATCAGGCCAAGGCCACGCGCGGAAGCGGAAATCGCCGCCGGCAGCACGCCCGCCACGGGGGAAAGCGTGCCATCGAGCGCCAGCTCCCCCAGCACGCAGAAGCCATCGAGCGCATCGCCCGGAATCGCGCCGATGGCCGCCATGATGCCGAGCGCGATGGGCAGATCGAAGTGCGAGCCCTCCTTCGGCATATCCGCCGGGGCGAGGTTGACGATGATGCGCTTGGCAGGCAGCGCGAGCCCTGAGGCGGTGAGCGCCGCGCGCACGCGCTCACGCGATTCCGCCACCGCCTTGTCCGGCAGGCCAACGAGCACAAAGGCGACGGAGCCTGCCGCGACCTGCACCTGAACATCGACAGGGCGCGCCTCGATCCCCTCGAACGCCACCGTCGCAACCCGCGAAACCATAGATGCCCTTTCGGGTGCTCTTCTCTGCCCGGAATTCTTTCCGGCTAGACACTAGCGGGTCACCTCACGCGTGGGAAGGTCAGGAGGAGCCGATAAAAATGCCCGCGAGCAGCACCAGCACGCCGCCGACCACGACCTGAAACACCGAGCGCAGGAAGGGCGTATCCATGTATTTGGTGCGCACCCAAGCGATCACCACGAGCTCGATCGCGACGATTATGGCGGCCATCGCCGTGGCGAGATGGAAGGCATTGGGCCAGCTGGAGGGCACCAGATAGGGCACCGTATGCCCTAACCCGCCAATGGTGGTCATCACGCCGCACACCAGACCGCGCAGCCAGGGCGAGCCGCGCCCGGAGATGATGCCGTCATCGCTCATCGCCTCAGTGATGCCCATGGAAATGCCCGCACCGACAGAAGCCGCCAGCCCCACCAGAAAGGTGTTCCAATTGTCATGGGTGGCAAAGGCCGCCGCAAAGAGGGGCGCCAGCGTGGACACAGAGCCGTCAATCAGCCCGGCGAGGCCCGGCTGCACATAGGTGAGCACGAACTGGCGATGGCGCGCGGCGGCTTCATCGGCCTGCGCGTCCTCCGTCAGGTGTTCTTCCACCAGATGGCTCGCCGTTTTCTGGTGGCTGCGCTCCACCTCGGCCAGGCTGAGGAAAAGCTCGCGGATGCGGGTATCGAGCGTCTGGCTTGCGGCCTTCTCGTAGAAATTGGCGGCCTGAAGCTCCATCATCGCCGCTTCTTCGCGCATCTTTTCGGGCGAGAGGATCTTGGTCCACCACATCGGGCGGCGGGTGAGAAAATCGCGCACGTCCTCGCGGCGGATGGGCGGCAGGTGCTCCCCGAACCGCGCGCGATAGAACTCGAACAGGCTCTGGCGATGGCCGCGTTCATCCTCGGCCATATCCTCGAAAATCTTGCGCGAGGCGGCAAATTCCTCGCCGCATTTCTCGGCGAAAGCCATGTAGATGCGGCTGTCCTCTTCCTCGTTGGCGATGGCCAGCGCAAGCACCTCGCGCTCGCTCAGTTCGGCCAAGGCCTTGCGGGAAGTAAACAGGGGCATAGAGAAGGACATGGGCGCATCGCGGAGGCAGCACCCTCCGGCTCCTGTCTAGTTTGGAATAATTCCAATCTAAAGCGCCCCCTCGCGCGAGGCAAGGGCGGGCGCGAGGGTTGGGCAGGCGATAACGCCTTCACGCAATTTTGGCTTTGGTCAGCAAAGTTTGGCCTCCCTCGTTAGCGGTATCATGCTACAAAAGGTGAATCGTACTCTTTGTTACGCCTATCGCGAACTGTCCTTTGTCGTCCCTGCTCCTCACCCTGCCGCTCAAAATGGCCGTCGCCGCGGGAATCGTGGTGGTGGTTTCCATGATCGCCGAGCGTGCGCGCCCCTTCTTTGCGGCCATGGTGGCAACGCTTCCGGTTTCGGCGGGGCCTTCGCTGTTTTTTCTCGCGCTCGATCATGATGACGCCTTCCTTCAGGCGACCCTGATCGGCGCGATGGTCGCCAATCTCGCGAGCTGCGCCTACGTTTTGGCTTACGCCAACCTGGCGCAGCGCCGCCCGCTGGTGGTGGCGCTGGGTGGGGCGATTGTGTGCTGGGTGATCGCCGGGAGCGTGCTGCGCCCCATCCCCTGGACGCTGCTCGGCGCGATTGGCGCCACGATTGCGCTCTACATCGTGATGTTGCGCCTTGTTGAGCCTTTCACCAAGGCACCCAGACCGGCCGCCACACCGCGCAGCCGCTATGCCCTGTTGATGCGCGCCACGGGTGTTTCGTGCCTTGTTGCGCTGGTTACCCTCACCAGCGCTCATGTCGGGCCTTATGTCTCGGCGTTTCTCGCGGTGTTTCCCATCGTGCTGTCCAGCCTTGTTGTTATCCTGCATCCGCGCATCGGCGGGCCGGCCACGGCGGCCTTCATCGCCTCGGCGGTGCCGGGGCTGGCGGGCTTCGGGGCGGGGCTGGCGGCGGCTGCCGCCAGCGTGCCCTACACCGGGCGCTTCGGCGCGCTGGGCATGGGCCTGCTGGTTGCCGTGGCATGGAACAGCGCGCTGGCGCTGTGGAAGGCGCGGCGGGCGGGTTAGCGCCCCTCTTTTGCCAAAGCTTTGAGCGTGTAGAGCGCCTCAAGCGCCTCGCGCGGGGAGAGGTCATCCGGGTTGATGGCTCGGAGCGCATCGCGCAAGGAATCCTCCTCCGGTTCCACCGGCTCGGCTGCGCGGAACAGCGGAAGATCATCCACGAGTTTCAGGCGCGGGTTGGCCCTGTCGGCCTTTTCAAGCTCGGCCAGAAGGGTGGCGGCGCGCTTGATGACGGGCGCGGGCAACCCCGCGAGTTTCGCGACCTGAATGCCGTAAGAGCGATCCGCCGCGCCGGGGATCACTTCGTGCAGAAACACCACATCCCCGCGATGCGCGGTAACCTTCATCGTCACTGGATGCAGGCGCGGCAAGGTGGTGCCCAGCGCCGTCAATTCATGGAAATGGGTGGCGAAAAGCGCGCGGCAGCGGGTTTCATTGTGCAGGTGTTCCACCGCCGCCCA
>JAIUNQ010000156.1 GCA_020161475.1 Pseudomonadota bacterium
TGCTCGGCAGAGACGGCGACGGGTTCGCCAAAGCCCAGCTCATAGGCTTCGATGATGCCGGGGCTGGCGGCTTTGCCCTCGGCCTTGTTGGCGGCCACGATGATGTTGGTATCCGAGCGGCGGCACAGATCCGCGAAGAAGCGGTCATCGGGCGTGATGCCGACGCGCGCATCGATCATGAAAAGCACGGCATCGGCCTGATGGATCGCGGCTTCAGTCTGCTCGCGCATACGGGCGGTGAGCGAACCGGCGGTGGCTTCTTCAAGGCCTGCCGTGTCGATGACGGTGAACTTGAGGTCGGCGAGCGAGGCTTCGCCCTCGCGGCGGTCGCGCGTGACGCCGGGCTGATCATCCACCAACGCGAGCTTCTTGCCCACGAGGCGGTTGAACATGGTCGATTTGCCGACGTTGGGGCGACCTACGAGCGCGAGAAGGAAAGGCATTACGATTTAGCGCCCGCACGCACGACGGAGAGCATCACCTCGGCGCGCTGGCGCAGGCCTGCCGGGGCATCCGCATCCAGAATGATCGCCTGAAGCGCATCGAGCGCCTTGTCCGACTTGCCGGCCTTGTAGGCAGCCATGGCAATGCCCTCACGCGCGGAATGGCGGAAGGCCGCCTTGCCTTCGGAGAGCGGCAGCAGACGCTTCTCGATCTCCTCATAGGGCGCGGTGTTCAGCAGCGCATAGGCTGCACGCAGCTTGGCGAGTTCACGCCAATCCGCCGGAATAGAGGAATCGTTCGCCAGAGCGTCGAAGGCCGAAGCGGCGTTCTTGGCGCCTGCCTCATCCTTGCCGGTGCGCGCCAGCTCGGACGCGAGCCGGAACTTGGCGAGCGCGGGGTAAGTGCCGCCCACCTTGTCTTCCGCAAGGCCCGTCAGCGCTTCGATCTTGCCGGAATTGGCGTCCACCAGCGCGGCCTCGAAGCGTGCGCCGAGCGCTGCGCGCTGCTGGAACTGCTGATCCTGATAGAATCGCCAGCCTGCGACGCCCGCCACGATGGCCACAGCCGCCACAATGAACTTGGTGCCGTGCTTGTTGAAAAAGGCGACCGCCTTGTCGCGGCGGACTTCTTCGTCAACTTCGTTGAAAATATCGTTCATGGCGGCCTCAGGGGCATTTTCACGCGCGGTGGAAACCCGTGCGCGTCACGAAAATGCGACAACATAAAACAGTGCGATCTTTCGGTGATCTTCAAGCGAAAGCCCGCTCGAAGACCAAATTGAGGCCCCGTTTAGAGCATTTCAGCGAAAAGGGGAAAGCGTTTTTCGCCTCCGCCCGGCATCACAGGATTGAGACGCCGATCAGCATGCGGTGCAGGCCCATGACCATCGCCCCGGTGATGAGCGTGCCGATGACAATGGCGAGGATATCGTTGCGGGTGCTGGGCATGCTCGAAGCCCCCGGCAGCGCCTCGCCCGAGCCAAGGCGGCCCAGACGGATGCGCGTGACCACGGCCAGCGCCAGAAATGAGCCGAACAGCAGCACCGAGCCCAGATCGCCATTGAGGATGAGGTGAACCAGCGCCCATAGCTTGACGGCGGCAAGCAGCGGATGCTTCGCTTTGGCGGAAATGGTGCCGGGCAGCCACGCCGCTGCCACCAGAATCATGGCGGGCCAGAGCAGAAGGATGGCGATGTGGTTGAAAAAGCGCGGCACCTCCCACAGCGGAATGTAGCCCTGCGCCCGGTAGAACCCGTAGCCGTAAACAATGAGCGCCAGCCCGACGAGCGACGAGAGCGAATGAACCGCACGATAGCCGCCCTGCCCCATTCTGGCGACCATGGCTTCGCGCAGGCCGAACCAGCGGGGCAATGCATGTCCGGTCATAAAGATCACGAGGCCCGCGAGGAGCGGAAGAAGTTGGGACATGGTGCTGTTTTCCAAAGTGATGGCGGGAGCGCGTTGCGCGGCGGAGTTGAGCGTATCGCCCGGCAATGCGCAACCGCGCTGATCGCGCTTTTTGCCGGGTTCTGCGCGCCTTCGCTCGCCCTTGCGCAAATGGCGCTGCCGCAGGTGGTGGCAACCCCTGTGGGGGCTGATCAGGTGATCTTCGAAGGGCCGAAGCAGGGCTGCGACGGCAATGACATTCCCGATGCGCCGCTGCGGGCTTATCGCCTCGCGGATGGGCGGATCGCCGCTTTTGGTCTGCACTACGATAATCGCCGCCTGACGGGGACGAGCCTTGCGAGCCTCAAGATTGAATGTCCTGTCGTCTTTCGCGGCACGGGCGATGCCGATCCTGCCAAGCTCGACGACCGGATCTGGATCGTTGCGGTGCATACCGAGGATGGCCGCCGCATCGAGGCGCTGGGCCATGCCGAATACCATGCGGAATCACACCCCGGCCGCTGCGCCTACAAGGATCAGCTCAAGTGCCGCTGGGTGTCGGTGATTGGCTTACGCTCGGCGGATGGGGGGGCACATTTCGAACGGGTCGGGCCGGTCGCTGTGCCGGGTCTGAAAGCCGAAGACGAGGTGGGGCGGCATCGCGGTTTCTTCAATCCGACCAACATCATCACCCACAAAGGCGCGCAGCATTTCATGGTCGCGCAGACCGGTTGGACGGGCCAGCCTTATGGTGTGTGCCTGTTCCGGCGCGAGGGGGGCGGTTGGCGCGCGTGGGATGGCCAGGGGTTCAACACACGCTTTCCCAGCCCCTATGATCCGGCGTTCAAGCCGCAGGGCGCGTGCAAGCCGCTGGGGCCGTTTCTGCTCGTGCCGGGATCGATCACGCGGCATCAGGCTTCGGGGCTGTGGCTGGCGCTGTTTCCCGGCACCAAGGGCTCCAGCGATATGCGCGGGGGTGCCCTGCCCGCCTCCGGCTTCTATCTTGCGGCCTCGCGCGATCTGATCACGTGGTCAGACCCGACCCTGGTGATGGAGACGCCGCTTCTCGGTGAGTCGCCCTGTGGTTTGCCCTCTGTCGCCGCCTATCCCTCGCTGATCGACGAGCGCGCCGAGGGGCGCAATTTTGACACCGTGGGCGATGTGGCGAGCCTTTCCTTTACCCGCATCACCGCCAAGGGGTGCGATTTGATCCACGAGCGTCGCATTGTGCTCAAACGGGTGCGCATAACTGTGTTGCAGGCGCAATAAATCGCTTTCCTTCTCCGGTGAGAGCGTGTTAAGCGCCCTCGTCAACGGTTTTCCCCCGCGTGTCATCTTCCGTTCATGGCGCTGCCTTTCTAAGGCGGCCACGGAAGGCGTTCTTTCAGGGGTGGCCTTCTGAAGCGCCGGGCCCATATCCCCCGGCAATTGATCGGAGCTGTTGGCATGTCGCGCGCATATTCCCGTCCCATTCCCGAGGCCCTCACCTTCGATGACGTGCTGATGCGCCCGGGTCACTCCGAGGTTCTGCCGCACGAAACCGATCTGCGCTCGCGCATTACCAAGACGATTTCGGTCAACCTTCCCATCATCTCCTCCGCCATGGACACCGTGACCGAGGGGCGCCTTGCCATTGCCATGGCGCAGGCGGGCGGTCTCGGCGTCATCCACCGCAACCTCACGCCGGACGAGCAGGCCGAGGAAGTGCGCAAGGTGAAGCGCTTCGAGAGCGGCATCGTGATGAACCCGCTCACCGTTGGCCCCGATGCCACGCTGGGCGAAGCCATGGCAATCATGAACGCCAAGGGCATTTCCGGCCTTCCGGTGGTCGAAGCCTCCGGCAAGCTCGTGGGCATTCTCACCCACCGCGATGTGCGCTTTGCCGACAACATGGCCCAGCCCGTGCGCGAGCTGATGACCGGTCAGGAAAAGCTGGTCACCGTGCGTGAGAGCGTTTCGCAGAATGAAGCCCGCGCGCTGTTCCATCGCCACCGCCTCGAAAAGCTGCTGGTGGTGGATGATGCCTATCACTGTGTCGGCCTTCTCACGGTCAAAGACATCGACAAGGCGATCCTCAACCCCAACGCCTGCAAGGACGAGCAGGGCCGCCTGCGCGTTGCCGCCGCCACCACCACGGGTGAGGACGGGCATATCCGCTCCGAGATGCTGATCGATGCGGGCGTCGACCTGATCGTCGTCGATACCGCGCATGGCCATTCGCAGAAGGTTCTTGATGCGGTTGCCCGTGTGAAGAAGCTCTCCAACAAGGTGCAGGTGATCGCCGGTAACGTCGCCACCGGTGCCGGCACCCGCGCCCTGATCGATGCCGGTGCGGATGCGGTGAAGGTGGGCATTGGCCCCGGCTCCATCTGCACCACGCGTATCGTCGCCGGTGTGGGTGTGCCGCAGCTGACCGCCGTGATGGAATGCGCCGAGGCGGCCGCGAAATCCGGCACGCCCGTGATCGCGGACGGAGGCATCAAGTATTCGGGCGATCTCGCCAAGGCGCTGGCCGGTGGTGCCTCGGTCGTGATGGTGGGCTCGCTGCTCGCGGGCACCGATGAGAGCCCAGGCGAGACCTTCCTCTGGCAGGGCCGCTCCTACAAGTCCTATCGCGGGATGGGTTCGCTGGGCGCGATGGCGCGCGGCTCGGCCGATCGCTACTTCCAGGCCCAGATCAAGGACACCATGAAGCTCGTGCCGGAAGGCATCGAAGGTCAGGTGCCCTACAAGGGGCCGGTGGGCAATGTGCTGCACCAGCTCGCCGGTGGCCTGAAGGCCGCCATGGGCTATGTCGGTGCCAAGACCATCGACGAGTTGCAGGAAAAGGCCGAGTTCGTGCGCATCACCAACGCGGGCCTGCGCGAAAGCCACGCTCACGATGTGACCATCACCCGTGAGAGCCCGAACTATCCTACTAGGACGTGAAGGTGGCCTTCGTGAAAGAGCGATTTCCGCGGCTTGGGCGACGCCAGTATTTTATCAAGCTCCTCCGAATGCAGATGCTGTACAGCGTTCTGCTCGCGTTGGTTTTGCTCATATCCGCGAATATCGACTCGCCGCTCGTTGGTCGCATTCTTTTCGGGGGTGTGATTGTCCTAGCAATAGTCACTAATCTGGTTTTTTCGTTCCAACGGGCGAAGGATATCTCACCATCGCCCTTCGTGTTTTGGATTTATGTCGTACACCAGATGATCGCGTGGCTGATTGTTGGGATTTATCCTCCCATAGGCGCTGTAGTTGCTCTGTCGGCTTTGTGGATTCTGGCTATGCCCAGTTACGAGACAAATAGCGCAAAATAAAAAAGGCCCGCTTTCGCGGGCCTTGATCGTTTCAAGCGTTGCTTGAATTAGCAGCCGCGCTTGGGGCCGCACTCAAGCTGGGTCTTGGCGTCGAGCTTGCGACCCGGAGCCGGGTAGTTGGTGTCCTGAGCCGGGGCGGTGGTGCAGGCGGCAACGGCAGCGAGAAGAGCGGCGGCCAGCGCGCCACGGATGATCTTGGACATGGGAATGCTCCTGATTTCGATATGCGCCCCGCTTCACGCCGGAATATGGCGCAATCGTGGCAGAGGCTGCCTTTTGCCTGTTCCTGATGACAAAAACAACACAACTCAGGTGGCTTTGAGTGCTTGACTTTGCCGCTTCGGCGCGGCTTCAAGGGCCATGACCCCCGCCGCTCGCATTTCTGCCGCCATCGCCCTGCTCGACACCGTTCTTGTGGGCAAACGTCCGCTTGCGCTTGCGCTGAAAGAATGGGGCGTCGCCAATCGCTATGCCGGTTCGGGCGATCGCAACGCCATTGCCAATCTTGTGCATGATTCGCTGCGCGTGAAGTCTTCCGCCAGCTATCTCATGGGCGTGACGGGTGATGCGGAAAGCCCCCGCGCGGTGATCCTCGGCATGCTGCGCCGCATGCGCGGCATGGAGATTTCCGCCATCGAGAAGCTGTTCTCCGGTGAGCGCTTCGCCCCTGCCCCGCTTACCGATGATGAGCGCAAGGCGCTGGAAGCCAACAGCCTTGAGGGCGCGCCCGCGTGGGTGCAGGGCGATTATCCCGAATGGCTCGATGCCAGCTTTGCCAAGGCTTTCAGCGAAAGCCGCGTTGCCGAGCTTGCTGCCATGGCTGCGCGCGCGCCGCTCGATCTGCGCGTGAATGCGCTCAAAATCATCCGCATCAAGGCCGAGGAAGCGATTTCGCACCTCGATCCCGCCATTACTCCCCTCTCCCCCTATGGGTTGCGCATTGTCGCCAATGCCGAGGGGCGCGTGCCGCATGTGCA
>JAIUNQ010000157.1 GCA_020161475.1 Pseudomonadota bacterium
AGCCGAGCGCCGCAGAGCTTTCCATCTCGAAGGTGAAGCTGGCGTCATTCAGGCGCAGCTTGCCCATGGCGGCGCGAAGCTCATCGAAATCCGCCGCATCGACCGGGAAGAGGCCGCAGAACACGACAGGCTGCACCGGCTTGAAGCCCGGCAGCGCCTGGGCGCAGGGCTTCTTGTCTTCGGTGATGGTGTCGCCGACGCGCGTATCCGCCACTTCCTTGATCGAGGCGGTGATGAAGCCGACCTCGCCGGGCGTCAGCTCGGCCAGATCGATCATTTTCGGCGTAAACACGCCGACACGGTCGATGTCATACACCGCATCCGTGCCCATCATCTTGATACGCATGCCCTTTTTGAGCTTGCCATCAATGATGCGCACCAGCACGACGACGCCGAGATACACGTCATACCAGCTGTCCACCAGCAGGGCTTTGAGCGGCGCGTCGATGTCGCCCGAGGGCGGCGGCAGCTTCTTGACGATGGCTTCCAGCACGCCTTCGATGTTGATACCGGTTTTCGCGGAGATCGGCACGGCCTCGGAGGCATCCAGCCCGATCACTTCCTCGATCTGGGCTTTCACACGGTCGGGCTCTGCGGCGGGCAGGTCCACCTTGTTCAGAACCGGCACGATCTCGTGGTTGGCATCGAGCGCGTGATAGACGTTGGCGAGTGTCTGCGCTTCCACGCCCTGCGCGGCATCGACCACGAGGAGCGAGCCTTCGCAGGCGGCGAGAGACCGCGAGACTTCATAGGCGAAGTCGACGTGGCCGGGGGTATCCATCAGGTTGAGGATATAGGTCTGCCCATCCTCGGCCTTGTAGGTGAGACGGACGGTCTGCGCCTTGATGGTGATGCCGCGTTCGCGCTCGATCTCCATATTGTCGAGCACCTGCTCGACCATTTCGCGCTCGGCAAGCCCGCCCGTCTTCTGGATCAGGCGGTCAGCGAGGGTCGATTTGCCATGGTCGATATGGGCGACGATGGAGAAATTGCGGATGTTGGAGATCGGCTGCGTGGTCATGGCACGCGAGATAGCTCAAGTGGCGCAAAAGGCCAACAGAAATAGAAAAGGCGGGGTGTTTCCCCGCCTCTCTCGTACTTAAGCCTTGGCGGGCTCGCCTGCCGGAGCCGACGGCGTCTCCACCAACCCGTCAGCCTTCGGCCCGATCTCGCCCTGCCACGGCGAAACCTTCTCCAGCCACACCAGAAAGCCGATCAGGATGGCAGCGAAAGAGAGCGCCACCGCCGGGAAGGGCAGGCCCATCACCTGATCGAGCGTGAGCTTGCCGTAAGCGCCGGAGGTCAGCACGGGTTTGAGCAGGTTCGGCTCAAGGTAGGTGAAGAGCAACGCGCCAAAGAGCCCGCCGATGAAGGTGAAGATGGCATCCTTGTAGCCGGTGCCGATCTGCGCGAGCACGGTGCCGGGGCAGGCGCCCGCAATCACGATGCCGACGCCGAGGATCGCCCCGCCAACAACATCCGCAGCAAAAAGCGTCGCTTTGGGCGAAAGCTTGGCAAAGCCGAAGCCCACCATAACGCTCAGGACGATCAAGCCGGTGATGACCGCCGAGAGGAACATCTTGAGCATGGTGTGGCGGCTCATCTGCATCTGGCAGAGGATCACGCCGCCCTCGCACACGCGGCCTTTCTCCAGCGCCATGCCAAACACAGCGCCCATGGAAAGACCCAGCAACATTGCAGCAAAAACGGACATTTTCTTATCCTTCCTCGCATCCTTTTCGCGCAAAACCGGAGACCACTTTTGCGCCCGGATGCGTTAAACGCGCTTGTAGATGAGATTGGCAGCGATGATGCCTGCGCCGAACATGGCGGTGACAGCGATGAAGCTCCCCACAGCGAGCTGGGCGATGCCGGAGACACCATGGCCCGAGGTGCAGCCATCGGCGATGCGCGCGCCGAACACCATGATCACGCCGCCCAGGAAAGCCATGAAATAGCGTCTGGCCGGGCTATGCGCCCCCATGGCCTT
Source organism: Pseudomonadota bacterium (assembly GCA_020161475.1). Taxonomy (GTDB): domain Bacteria; phylum Pseudomonadota; class Alphaproteobacteria; order Rhizobiales; family Beijerinckiaceae; genus Rhabdaerophilum. The sequence continues at coordinate 1,991 of JAIUNQ010000157.1, forward strand.
AGCCCAGACCGGCGAGACGCCCCAGCGGGGCGTGCCCGAGAGGCGCGAGGAGACGAAAGCGCCCAGCACGATGCCGGCGATGAGTGCCACCTGCCACCAGTTTTTTGCCCCGCTCATATGGTTCGAGGCGTACTTGATGGTGGTGATGGACGGGTCGACAAAGCTCGCGAGGTTCGCCGAGATCGTCACATAGCTCGATGAAGTACCGAGCGCGGTCTGCATGAAGAGAAAGGCCGGAATCTGCAAAAGCCCGACCACAATGCCCGCCGCATAAGGTGACCAGGCGCGTTTGGTGAGAAAGGACATGGCGTGCTCCCTGAAAGCGCTTCAGGGATACATATTCTAACATATGAATATATGCAAGCGGTGCCCCTCACGGGGCGCGGATGGCCGCGGAAAAATTGGGTGCTTGCTCCGCCGCAATGGCCTTTGGCGTGATGCGGGCACGCTCGCGCAGGCCCTCGCGCGGCGTCGAGGGGTCGAGAAAGCCCTGTTCGAGCAGGTATTCCGGCAGCGCACCCACCGTCAGGATGCGCCAGTCGAAGGGAATTGCCTTGGGGTCGCGCAGGCGGACCATGCGAAACGGCACCATCGAGCAGTTGTCGAGGATCGTGTTGTAGAACTCCGGCTGCGCCTCCAGCTTTTGGGTCAGCGCGGCATAATCCGCGAACAGCAGGCGCACGGTTTCCGGCTTCAGATCCAGCCGGTAGCGGAAGACATCCTCGCCGCGCTTGTTGGTGCGCACCTTGATGACATCGCTTTCCTCCGCCGCGATCAGTGCCAGCGTGTAGGAGCGGAAAAACCCGGCGAGCGGGTCGTAATCCTGCCCCACCTGCTTGCGGATTTCGGTCGAAAAAGCGAGTTGGCGGTCATCCGCAAAGCCGAAGCTCGTGATCAGATGCGCAATCGTCGGGCCGGACCAATAGGAGAGGAAAATATCGAGCGTCTGCAATTGGCTCAGCGCATAGGTTCGCTCCTCCCAACGTGCGATGCCGTGATTTTCGCCCTGCCAGTCGAAATTCCGCAGGTTCCGGACACGGATCACATCGCCATCGATGTGAACCAGCGAGCGCCGCGCGACATCAGGGGCCCAATTGAGCGTATCGGAGGGGCGGATGGTGCCATACCAGAGGCCCAGCGCGCCAAGCGCCGCAAGGCTGGCCAGCAGCGCCGCGCCCTGCCGCCTCCGGCGCAGGAGGAGGGCGGCGCTGACCAAAAGCACACCGACAAATCCCGCGATCAGCGCGATATTGGCGAAGCCCGGCAGGGGGGCGCGGTAATAGAGCGCACCACCGCCCCATAGGGCGGCCAACACCAGCACCAGTGCGAGGAGAAAACGGAAAAACACCTCAGGCGAGCTTTGACCGCAGCATCGCGCGGAGCTTGTTCAGGTCCGCCGCGAAGAGGCGGATGCCCTCGGCGAGCTTTTCGGTCGCCATGGCATCTTCATTGAGCGCGAAGCGGAAGGACGCCTCGTCGGTCGCGATCTTGGGGGGCTTTTCGGCTTTCGCGGCTGTTGCAGCGTCCAGTGCGCGAACCAGCTTGCCCTCATCCTTGGCGAGCTGATCGAGCAGCGCGGGCGCAATGGTGAGCCGATCACAGCCCGCCAGCGCCTCGATCTCGCCGATGTTGCGGAAGGAGGCCCCCATCACGATCGTCTTGTAGCCATGGGCCTTGTAGTAGGCGAAAATGGAGCGCACCGAGAGCACGCCGGGGTCGGTTTCAGAGGTGTACTCCTGCCCCGTCGATTTCTTGTACCAGTCGAGAATGCGGCCCACGAAGGGGGAGATGAGGTAAGCGCCCGCTTCCGCCGCCGCCGCTGCCTGCACAGGGCTGAAGAGCAGGGTGAGATTGGTGTCGATGCCCTCCTTCTGGAGGATTTCGGCGGCCTTGATGCCTTCCCAGGTCGAGGCGATCTTGATCAGGATGCGGTTGTTGTTCACCCCGCGCGCGGCGTAATCGGCGATGATCGCGCGCGCTTTGGCCACGGTTTTGGCAGTATCGAAGGAAAGATCGGCATCGACCTCGGTGGAGACGCGGCCCGGCACGCGCTGGCTGAGCTGGATGCCAAAGCTGACCGCAAGGCGATCCGCCGCCAAGCCCACTTGGGCCTCGATCGTGCCGCCCTTCGCCTTGGCAAAAGCAAGGGCTTCCTCCACCACCGGGGCGCAATCCGGCTGTTCGGCGGCCCGCAGGATGAGTGTGGGGTTGGTGGTGCAATCCTCGGGGCTGAACTGCTCCACCATGCGCATGTCGCCGGTATCGGCGACCACAACGGTCATGGATTTGAGCTGATCGAGTTTCGAGGTCATGGCGTTCTTCCCGGATTTCTTTCTTCTGCCCGTTTAACCTGTGAGAGCCCCGGTGCAAAGCCCGTCACACGGTGACGGAATAGGTGGAAAGCCCGCGCTTGTTCTCATCAATCACGAGACGTTGGGCCAGCGCCGGCATGGCGCGGTCCGAGCAATCCTGCCGCGGGCAGGTGCGGCAGGAGACGCCAATGGGGGTGATGATCTGCGGATCTTCAAGGTTGAGACCATCCGCGTAGCAGATGTCACGTGCATTCGTCAGCGCCGTGCCAAGGCCGATGGCGAGCGTACCCGCGCGTTGGGGGAGGCCCCCGCGCATCACCGTGCGCCCGGCGGGATGCAGCGTGCGCGCCACGCAGAAGAACGAGGAATTGTCCGGCATCTTGGACACCTGCACGCGCATCATCCCCGGCGTGGCAAAAGCGTCATAGACGTTCCAGCGCGGGCAGGCAGCCCCGAATCGCGCGATGTGAATCCCGGAGAGCGAGAAGCGCTTGGAGATATTGCCCGCGATATCGACGCGGATCAGGTGGAAGGGGATGCCCTCCTTGCCCGGTCGCTGGAGCGAGGTGAGGCGGTGGCACACCTGCTCGAAGGAGAGGCCGAAGCGGTGCTGAAGGGTGTTCAGCTCATAGCGCGTGGCCCGTGCCGCCTCGAGGAACCGGTCATAGGGCGCCATCACGGCAGAGGCGAAATAGTTCGCCAGCGCCGAAGCGGCGAGCGAATCCGCTTCCGGCGTCGAGAACTTGCCGCCCGAGACCAAGGTTTCGATCTCGCGACGAAAGCCCAAGAAGGCGATCTGGTGCGCGAGCTGGAAGGTGCGTGAGGGGAGCGGCAGCAGTTCCGAGAGCAGCAGGCGGCGCGTGAGCGGGTTATATTGCCGCAGCAAACCCTGCATCGCCTCGGCGGAGGCGATTTCAACATCCACAGCAAAGCGCATCGAGAGCACTTTGACGAGATCCTGCTGGAGGGTGAAGAGCGCCAGCCCGTTCTCGAACCAGAGATGCTCGGCAGCGGCTTCCAGCTCCGGGAAGTGGTTGCGATGACCCTGAATGAAGTCGGTCACCTCCTCGGAGGGGATGCCGGCCGCCGGTTCAGCGTCAGGATCATCGCCGGGCATGAAATCGCTGGCGCCGCCCCGGCGATAGGCGTCGTAAAGCGCCAGAAACGCGCGCCCCATGGCCGGTAACTGGCTCACCAGCTCCTTCACATCGGAGGTTTTTACATCCGCCGCCTCGAACAGCGGGTCGGAGAGCACTTCCATCAGGTCGGTGTGCAGGCGCGTGTCGTCCTCACCCGAGAGCGAGGCGAGGTCGATCTGGAAGCGCTCGGCAAGGCGCAGCAGCACCGGCACCGTGACAGGGCGCTGGTTGCTTTCGATGAGATTGAGGTAAGATGGCGAAATTGACAGCTCATTGGCCATCTGGGCTTGGGAAAGCCGACGCTCCTGCCGCAGGCGACGCAGCTTTCCGCCGATTCGCAGGGATTTCATGCGGAATCTCCTGTAAAAAATTTTACAATTTACAACATTACAAATGTCATGCTGTCAAGGCTTTGCGCTGTTTCTCGCGTATTTCCATGCTCTTGTTGCGTTGCGACAAGGAAAATGGTTCATGCCAACCCAAGTGAAGGCTTGTAAACGGCCCCCGCCAAAGCCCCAACGAGGTGGGGGCCGTTTGCATTCCCCCACGCCCTTCGTGCGCTGAAAGGAGCCCGAGAATGACCAAGTCCTACAATCCCGAGAACAAGCGCGACTTCACGCCGGCCGATGTCGAGAAGCTGCGTGGCTCGTTCAAGATG
>JAIUNQ010000158.1 GCA_020161475.1 Pseudomonadota bacterium
AGCGGCACGCCATGCTTTTGCGAAAGGCGTGGATAAATCGCATCGAAACGCGAGAAATACGCTTCGCCATTGTTACGCGGCGCATACATGCCCGCCAGCAGCACCTTGATGCCGCGCGCCTTGAGCTTTGTCAGCATCTGATCAAGCGCGTTTTCCGTAATCGCCGGGTCCACCGCGCGCAGCGCGTCATTCGCCCCCAATTCGAGAATCACGGCCTCCACGCCCTCGCCCACGCTCCAGTCGAGCCGCGCGAGGCCGCCCGAACTCGTATCCCCCGAAACACCGGCGTTCTCGATGCGCACATCAAGCCCTTTGGCGCGCAGCAGGGCTTCAAGCTGGTTGGGGAAGGCATCCTTGGCCGGCAGCAGATACCCCGCCGTGAGGCTGTCCCCCAGCGCCACGATTCGGCGCGGCTTGCCCTGCGCGACAGCCGGAAGCGCCAGACCCAGCATCATAAAAATAACCGTGACGATGCGAAGCATCTCGTCCTCACCTGACAAAAGCCATGATCAGCGCCATATGCCAGAACAATTGGAGCTGGAAGAAGACATGTTGCGCACGGCTGAAGAAAACAAGACACCCCTTGATGCCGCCCCGACCGCTATCGCCATGCGCGATGTCGAACTCACCTTGGGCGAAGGCGCGGCGCGCGTGCACATTCTGCGCGGGGTCACGCTCGATATCACACAGGGCGAGGCCATCGGGCTTGTCGGTCCCTCGGGCTCGGGAAAATCCACCCTGCTGATGACCGCAGCAGGGCTGGAGCGCCCCGACAAGGGCTCGGTGCGCATTGCGGGCGAGGAGATCACGCAGCTGAGCGAAGACGCGCTGGCGGCCTTTCGCGGAAGGCGCATCGGCATCGTGTTTCAGGCCTTCCACCTCATCCCCACCATGACCGCGCGGGAAAATGTCGCCATTCCGCTGGAGTTAGCGGGTGAACCCGATGCATTTGCGCGCGCCGAAGCGGAATTGCGCGCCGTGGGGCTGGGTGAGCGGCTCGACCATTACCCCGGCCAGCTCTCCGGCGGCGAACAGCAGCGCGTGGCACTGGCCCGTGCCCTGGCCCCGCGACCGGCGATTCTGGTGGCGGATGAGCCCACCGGCAACCTCGATGAAGCAACCGGTGCAGCCATCGTCGATCTTCTTTTCACGCTCAAACGCGAGCGCGGCACCACGCTGCTGCTGGTGACACATGATATGGGGCTGGCGGCGCGCTGTGATCGCATGGTGCGCCTGCGCGACGGGCGCATTGCCAGCGCGGCTGCGGAGGCCGCCGAATGAACCGCACCCGCCTCGGTCTGATCGCGCGTCTGGTCTATCGCGAGATCCCGCATTCTCTGCGCCATTTCGGCGTTCTCATTGCCTGCATCGCGCTCGGCGTCGCCTCCATCGTCGCGGTGGTATCGCTTTCGCGCGCGCTGGAAGAAGGCCTTTCGCGCGAGGGACGCGTCATTCTGGGGGGCGATGTCGCCTTCACGCTGGTCCAGCGCGAGGCCAGCGCGCAGGAATTTTCGGCGCTGGCCCGGCATGGCACCCTCTCCCAAGTGACCCTGCTGCGGGGCATGACCCGCGCCGCCAATGGTGAAAGCACATTGGGCGAGGTCAAGGCGGTTGACCCCGCCCACTATCCCAAGGCAGGCGCACTCAAGCTTAAAGGGCGTTCCGGCCCCGAGGAGCGTGCCCTCACCACGCTTCTTGCGCCAGATTCCGCCGGTCGCCCGGGTCTGATTGCCGATCCCGTCCTCACCGGGCGTCTCGGCATCGGCATCGGTGATCCGGTCCAACTTGGCGAGGGGCAGTTCCATGTCGCGGCGCATCTCGCGAGTGAGCCGGACAAGCTCTCCTCCGGCATCGGCTTTGGTCCGCGCGTCATTGTCGCGCGGGAGGCCCTGCCCCGCACCGGCCTGCTGCAGCCGGGCGCCTTGACCCGCTTCCAGTATCGCCTGCTGCTGCCGCCCGGCACCAGCGAGGCCCAGCTCGACAGCGTGCTCAAAGCGGTAGAAAAGGACGCACCGGAGGCGGGATGGCAGGTCGCCTCGCGCCTGAAAGCCTCGCCGCAGTTGCAGCGGCAGATGGCGCGCTTCCTCGAATTTTTGACATTGGTGGGTCTCACCGCGCTGCTGATCGGCGGTGTGGGCGTAGCGAATGCCGCGCGTGCCTTCGCGGAAGTGCAGGTGCTGCGCATCGCCACCCTCAAGAGCCTTGGCGCAAGCCGGGGCTTCGTCTTCACCTCCGCACTGGCGCAGGTGCTCGGCTTTGCCCTCATCGGCATCGCCCTTGGCATTCTGATGGGCGTGGCGCTGCCTACCTTTGCCCTTAAAACCTTCGGCAATCTGCTGCCCTTCCCGCTCGCGCCGGGGGTCTATGGCAGCGAGATGGCGCTGGGGCTGGCCTATGGCCTTGCCACCACCATCCTCTTCTCCATCCTGCCGCTGGCGCGCGCCAAGGCGGTGGAGGCCTCGCTGCTCTTCCGCGACAATTTTGGCCAGACGCGCTTCCGGCCCTCGCTGGGGGACTGGCTGTTCCTGCTGGTGGCGCTCGGCGCTTTCATCGCGCTGGCCCTCGGCTTTGCGCAGGACAGGCGCATCGCGGGTTTTTATCTCGTCGGCGCCGCGGCCTCCATCGCCCTGCTGCGTCTGGCGGCCTTCCTCGTCATGCGTCTGGCCCGCGCGCTGCCGCACCCGCGCAACCCCGCCCTGCGGCTGGCGCTCGCCAATCTGCATCGTCCCGGCTCGCTGGCGCCCACCGTGCTGCTCTCCTTCGGGCTGGGCCTGACACTGCTGGTGATGTTGACCTTCATCGATCTCAACCTCACGCGCCAGTTCCGCGCGGCGCTGCCCGGCGTTGCCCCCACCTTCTTCTTCGTCGACATCCCCGCCGCCGACATGCCGCGCTTCGAGGCCTATCTGCATGACCTCTCGCCCGAAGGCGGCATCGAGCGCGTGCCCCAGCTGCGTGGGCGCATCGTCGAGCTTCAGGGCCGCCCGGTGGGTGAGGTCAAGGCCGCCGAGAAGACCGCCTGGGCGCTGGAGGGGGACCGCGGCATCACCTATGCCGCCACCCCGCCGGAAGGCTCCACCATCGTCGCCGGGGAATGGTGGCCGCGCGATTACACGGGCCAGCCGCTGGTGTCCTTCGCGCGCGATGTTGCCGACGGCCTCGGCCTCAAGGTGGGCGACACCATCGCCGTCAACGTGCTGGGCCGCCGCATCGAGGCGCGCATCGCCAACCTGCGCGAAGTGCGCTGGCAGCGCCTCGGCATCAACTTCGTCATGGTGTTCTCACCCAACACCTTCGCCGGCGCGCCCTACACCTATCTCGCCACGCTCGCCCTGCCGGCGGCGGCCCCGCTCGACCAGGAAGTCGCCATCGCCAAGCGCGTCGCCACCGATTTTCCGGCGATCTCGACGGTGCGCGTGAAAGAGATGGTCGCCGCCATCGACGGCATCGTCGAACAGCTCACGCTGGCGATTCGAACCGCCAGCTCGCTCGCCGTGCTGTCCAGCATTCTGGTGTTGGCCGGGGCGCTCTCCACCAGCGCCAGAAGCCGCCAGCATGATGCCGTGGTGCTCAAAACGCTGGGCGCAACCCGCCGGACACTGGTGGGAGCCTTCTCCTACGAATACGCCCTGCTTGGTTGTATCGCTGGTCTTTTCGCGTTGGTTTGCGGCTCGGTCGCGGCCCGTTTTGTGGTCGTCACCTTGATGAAACTCGATTTCGTGGTGCCCTTGGCCGCTGTTTCGGGCATGACTCTCGGAGCCATCATCGCCACAGTTGCTTTGGGCATGATGGGAACATGGCGAATACTTGGCCATAAACCGGCCAATTACTTGCGCCATGCTTGATATTTTCCAAGATTATATTGGAACAGGATTCCGCCATAATCTTGGAACGCCCCCTATAGCGCTGCCGCTATAACCTTAACGCGGCAGCGCTATTCGGAATCCTCTTGAGATTTTTCATGAACGGCCTCATATTGTTGTTGTCGCGCATGTTGCGCGGCAAAAGTTCAATGACGCCGCTCCCGGCGGCGCCAACAGGAAACAGAGGGTTTCATGGCCGATTTTGACCGCAACGCTTATGCCCCTTATGCCTCGGGCATGGGCCAGACCGTGAGCGCTGCCCAATATGACGCTGGCCTGCGCTCCTACATGCTTGGCATCTATAACCAGATGGCGATCGCGCTCGCGATCTCGGGTCTGGTTGCCATCGCCAGCTTCAAGCTGGGCACCACCGTCACCGAAGCCGGCCGCCTTGCGCTGACGCCGTTCGGCAAGGCCATCTGGATGAGCCCGCTCAAGTGGGTGGTGATGCTTGCCCCGCTTGCCTTCACGCTCGTTCTCTCCTTCCGCTGGGAACGCATGAGCATGGGCGCGCTGCTCGGCACCTTCTACGCCTTCGCGGCGGTGATGGGCCTGTCGCTGTCCTCGCTCTTCGTGGTCTTCAAGCTGGGCTCAATCGCGCAGGTGTTCTTCATCACTGCAGCCGCCTTCGGTGCGCTCTCGCTCTTCGGCTACACCACGAAGAAGGATCTCTCGGGCATGGGCAAGTTCATGCTCATGGGCCTCTTCGGGCTGATCATTGCGGGTCTCGTCAACCTGTTCATGCAGTCCTCGGCGCTCCAGTTCGCGATCAACCTGATCGGTGTTCTGGTCTTCGCCGGCCTGACCGCTTGGGACACCCAGCGCCTGAAGGAAGAGTATGACGTCGTCGCCGGCGACGCGACCCTGATCCAGAAGTGGTCGCTCATGGGCGCGCTGACGCTGTACCTCAACTTCATCAACATGTTCCAGATGCTGCTCAGCCTCATCGGCGACCGCAACGAGTGATCAGGTTGATCTGAAAAACGAAAGCCCCGCGAAAGCGGGGCTTTTTTTGTGCCGGATGAAGCGAGGCGTTCAGCCCACGATCTTGGCAGGCTTTTCCAGCACCATCAGCACGCGGGAGAGCTCATGCCCCCGCTTGAGCACCCGCCCGCCCTGCGCAATCACGGCATAGGCCCCCTGCTTCTCGGCGCGCTTGGGGTCTTTCTCGATCCGGTAGAGCGGAGTCTCCCCAGCCCGGCGCAGAATGGCGAAGACAGCACGCTCGCGCGAGAAATGGATGGCATAATCGCGCCATTCGCCAGTCGCGACCTGCCGCCCGTAGACTGACAGAATGGCCGCCAGCTCATGCCGGTTGAACCGGACATCCTCCGGCACATGCGGGCGGATCGGCACGACAGCCGCGGCAAGCGGTTCAGGGATGCTCATCGGGCCTCCTTTCCTCCGGTCGAGGGCGGGGCCGCAGCGGCGGCACCACCGGAAAAGGCTCTCAACAAATGGTTACCAAATTCACATTTCCGCCGTATTCCGACCAAATCGCCGCCCCATGCCCCGGCGAAAGTGTCACCATTGTCAGGAATGGATGCGCGCAGGATCCCATTGCCCCCCAGCCCCTCCTGCCCGGTCTTGAACCTTTCGAGGTTCGCTCCAACTGACACGGCGGCTCCTGCTTCCCCCGCACGAGCCGCCTTTTCTTTTGGCGATTCCCCAAACAGTCAGCGCGCCATGGCGTGATATTCGGCATTCGGCATCATGCCGGTGGCCGAAGCCATGCGGTTCGACATGGCATAAAACGATGCCACAGCCGCAATGTCCCAGATGTCCTTGTCGACAAAGCCTACCGCGCGCAAAGCATCGCGATCCTTCTCCTCGATCTCCGCCGAGGCGCGGCACATCTTGAGCGCGAAATCCAGCATCGCCCGCTGCTTGGGCGTAACTGGCGCAACGCGATAGTTGAAGGCCAGCGCCTCGCCCAGTTGCGGATCACCGGAGAGCTGACGCACCGCAGCCCCATGGGCGACGAGACAGTAAAAGCAGCGATTCTCGGCGGAAACCACAACCGCGATCATCTCGCGCTCCAGCTTGGAGAGGCCCGAGGGCGCGAGCATCAGCTCGTTGTAGAAGGTGGCAAAAGCCTCCAGCTTGGCGTTGTCCTGCGCATAGGCCTGAAGCACGTTCGGCACAAAACCGATCTTCTCCATGCATTTGGCAAAATAAGCCTCCATGGCGGC
>JAIUNQ010000159.1 GCA_020161475.1 Pseudomonadota bacterium
TCGAGGTCGTGAACGGCGGATAGGGATGGCGCTTGGCGGGCTTGGCTTCGATGGTGCCGACGCTGTAGCGCGCGCCGTCCAGCGCGCTGCGCAGGCTCTCCGCTTCCTCGAAGGTATTGATGTCGAGGCGGGAGATTTTCTTGCCGTCTGCGCCGACAAGGCGGGCGACAAACGTATCCTCGCGCGGGGTCGCCAATGTGGCTGAAAGCGACCAGTATTCCTTGGTGACGAAGCGCTCGATTTCCGCCTCGCGATCACACACCAGACGCAGCGCGACAGACTGCACGCGGCCGGCCGAGCGCGCGCCCGGCAGCTTGCGCCAGAGCACCGGCGAGAGCTGGAAACCCACGAGATAATCGAGAGCACGGCGGGCGAGATAGGCATCCACCAACGCCTGATCGATGGCGCGCGGATGGGCCATGGCCTCGGAAACGGCATCTTTTGTGATGGCGTTGAAGGTCACACGCTCGACCGGCTTGTCTTTAAGCACCCGGCGCGCTTTGAGCGCTTCGAGCAGGTGCCAGGAGATCGCTTCGCCCTCTCTGTCCGGGTCAGTGGCGAGAATCACGCGGTCCGCGCTGCGCACGGCATTGGCAATGGCAGAGACCTGCTTGGAGCCGCGTCCATCCAGCTCCCAGATCATGGCGAAATCATTATCCGGGTCGACCGAGCCATCCTTCGACGGCAAATCGCGCACGTGGCCATAGGAGGCGATGACCTCGTAGCCCCGGCCCAGATACTTGTTGATCGTCTTGGCCTTGGACGGCGACTCGACGATGACGACGCGATTTTCCATGGACAGCCCTTCCAGCACGCGGCGGATAAGTGGCCAGTGCGCCGGCATTTGTCAAATTGCGCAGCCGGGGCGTCATCAGGGCTAAGATGACGTTGCTGTCATAACCTCGTTTTTACCCTTTCGTCGGAAGGATGCATCATGTCCGGCCAGAAGTGCCGGGCTTGGCAAGCCAGAAGGTGGGCAGGATGCTGGGGTTCAGGTCTGACAGCACGAATTTGATCGACGCGATCTATGCCAGCAACAGCATAGTCGATCTCGATCTCGAGGGTCGGATTCTCTCCGTCAACGAGGGGTTGGTCAAACTCTATGGCGAGAGCGCCCGCCTGCTTGTCGGCACCAGCTTCGCGCAGCTCATCCATAAGGAATGCCAGGAGCACGCTAATTTCCCGGCTTTCTGGAGCAAGATCGCCGCAGGGCAGTTCGCGCTCACCGAATTCCGCTTTGCCCATGCGCTGGCCAGCAGCGCCCCGATCTGGGTGGTGGGACGCTTTTATATTCTCAAGCGCCGCAATGCGCCTTACCGCGTTGTCGCCGTGCTTTCCAACGTCACAGAGGCCCATGATGCCCGCGCCCGTGCGGCCAGCCAGATTGCGGCGGCGCGTCGCTCGATGGCGGTGGTGGAATTCGATACGGCCTGGGTGCTGCGCGATTCCAATCCGCTTTTCGCGGAGATGATGGGCTACGCGCCCGATGAACTGGTCGGGCGTTCGCTGGACCAAATCCACTTTGCCTCAGAACTGACGGCGGGCTGGCGCGAGGCCTGCAAGGGCGCGATCGCGCGTGACGACGCCTATTCGAACGAGCTGTGCTGGCGCAAGCGCGACGGCAGCGAGCTGTGGCTCAATTCCACGTTTAATGCGCTGCATGACTCCGCCGGCAAGACCATCGGCATCATGCTCTATGCCAACGACATCACGTCCGCCAAGCAGCGCCGCCTGAAGCGCATGGACCTGCACAGCCGCGTCGATGTGGAACTTCAGGGCCTTGTCCGCGCCGTGGACGAAACCAGCCGCGAAGCCGCGCAGGCTGCCGATGCGGCGGGTGTCACCGCCACCAATGTTCAGGCCGTGGCCGCCGGTTCCTCGCAGCTTGCTGCCTCCGTGACCGAGATTTCCGAGCAAGTGGAGCGCGCGCAGGAGGTTTCGACCAACGCCGTGACCCAGTCTCACACCGCCATCACGGCCGTGGAGAGCCTGTCCTCGGCTGCGCAGCAGATTGCCGCTGTCGTGGATCTGATTTCCTCGATCACCTCGCAGACGAACCTGCTCGCGCTCAACGCCACCATCGAGGCGGCCCGCGCCGGGGACGCCGGCAAGGGCTTTGCGGTGGTTGCGGGCGAAGTGAAGACGCTGGCGGCCCAGACCGCCAAGGCGACCGAAGATATCGTTGCCAATGTGCAGGCGGTGCAGCGTTCGAGCGAGGACGTGCGCCTCGCCATCTCTGCCATGGCCACCACGATCAACGATATCAACATGATCTCTTCGGGTATTTCGGCGGCGATCGAGCAGCAGTCCGGTCTTTCCACAGAGATGTCGCGCAACATGCAGGAGGCCGCCAACGGCGTCTCGCAGATCTCCTCCTCGATGGAGAATGTCGCCCGGCTCACCGAGGAGGCCACCGCCTCGATCAAGGAAGTGTCGGTCGCCTCGGCGGCGGCGCGGCACTGATCCCAGAACGGCGTTTCATTTTTTCCGTCTCGATTTCACCACGGACTTGCGCTTAGTCTCCGCCCGCCCGGCTTCCATGCCGGAGCGGGCGTTTTATTTTGCTTCAAGAGGCAGCCATGTCGGCCCAGACCAGCACCAAGCGTCTCACCGCGCGCGATCTTCTCAACCGCAAGGGCGGCGTGCCGATTTCCATGCTGACGGCCTATGACTTCGGCATGGCGCGGCTGGTGGACCCGCATGTCGATTGCATTCTCGTGGGGGACAGCCTTGGCATGGTCCACCACGGTTTTACCTCCACCGTCCCGGTGACGCTGGACATGATGATTTTGCACGGGTCTGCGGTGGTGCGCGGCACCTCCCATGCGCTTGTGGTGGTGGACATGCCTTTTGGCTCCTATGAGGAAAGCCCGCAGGTGGCTTTCCGCAACGCCACACGTGTCATGCAGGCCACGGGGGCCGGTGCGGTGAAGCTGGAAGGCGGACGCCGTATGGCCGAGACAATCCGTTTTCTGGCCGAGCGGGGCATTCCGGTGATGGGGCATGTGGGCATGACCCCGCAGGCGATTCATGCGCTGGGCAGCTTCCGCGCCGTGGGGCGTTCGGATGCCGAGCGCGCCGTGATCATGGCGGATGCACAGGCGGTGGCGGAGGCCGGGGCCTTCGCGGTGGTGATCGAAGCCATCGAGGAGCCGCTGGCGGCGGAGATCACCCGTGCCATTCCTATCCCGACCATCGGAATCGGCGGTTCGGCCCAATGCGATGGGCAGGTGCTTGTTCTGGATGATATGCTCGGCATTTCGACCCGCGTGCCACGCTTTGTGAAGAAGTTCGCGGACCTTGCGAGTGTCGTCGGTGATGCTGTGCAATCCTACACGCAGGAGGTGCAATCGCGCCGGTTTCCTGCCCCCGAGCACACGTATCCCCGCAAGGAGTAGTTGTAAAATCTGCGCTTCATTAGTGCTGTTTTAACGGAAACTTCAGCGGACAAGCGCGAGAGTGAAGCCCGATCCGGTCAACCGTTCGAGCGCTTCATCATGTCTTTCTTCTCTGCTGACTGTTTTCGCATCGTGGATTCGCTCAAGCAGTCCAATGCGTATGTCGAGTTTGACCTCGACGGTAAGGTGTTGGCAGCAAACGACATTTTTTTGAAGCTGATGGGGTATAAGCTTCAGGAAGTCGTCGGGAAACATCATTCGATGTTCGTTTCACCCGCCATGCGGGAGAGCGCGCAGTACCGCGACTTCTGGGCCAGCCTGCGCACAGGCCGGTTTCTGACGGCCGAATTTCCCCGGATTCGTAAGGACGGCAAGGAAGTCTGGATTAACGGCAGTTACAACCCGGTGTTGAAGGGGGGTAAACCATTCAAGGTTGTAAAGCTGGCGGTGGATATCACCGACATGCAGGCCAATCGCGCCCGCCAGCTCAGCCTGCTCGAAGCGATTGATCGCTCGCAGGCGCAGATCGAATTTGATCTCAACGGCAACGTCGTGGAGGCCAACAAGAATTTCCTCGCGCTGATGGGCTATCGCCTCGAAGAGATCAAAGGTCGTCATCATCGTATTTTCCTGGCTGCCCAGGACGCCGACTGCCCCCAGTACAATGCCTTCTGGGACCGGCTGCGGCAGGGGCAGTTCGAGGTTGATCAGTACCGCCGTGTGACCAAGGACGGGCGCGAGGTCTGGCTTCAGGCCTCCTACAATCCGATGCGCGATGCGCGCGGCGCGATCACCGGCTTTGTGAAGCTGGCGGTGGATATTACCGCCGCCAAGAACGCCGAGCGCGCGGCCCTGCGTGAGGTGGAAGCCAATCTCGCCCGGCAGGTGGAGCTTGTGGCCGCGCGCATCGCCACCACCACCGAGAAGGCCGGGACTTCGGCGGAGGCGGCGGTGCATGCCTCCACCAATGTGCAGGCCGTGGCATCCGGCGCCTCGGAGCTGTCTTCCTCCGCGGCGGAAATCAACCGGCAGGTGGCGCGTGCGCTGGAGGTTTCCAACGCGGCGGTGGACGAAGCGCGGCGCGCCAGCGACACCGTGGGGAGTCTTGTGGCCGATGCCGAGAAAATCTCGACCGTGGTGGAGCTGATTTCCGGCATCACGGCCCAGACCAACCTTCTGGCGCTGAACGCCACGATCGAGGCGGCGCGTGCGGGCGAATTGGGCAAGGGCTTCGCTGTCGTGGCGGGCGAGGTGAAGGAGCTGGCAGCCCAGACCGCGCGGGCGACCGACGAGATCAAGGCCCATATCTCTGCCGTTCAATCCTCCTCGACCCATGCCCATACCGGCATCGGCGCGATCTCCACCATCATTCAGGAGATGAACACGATTTCCGTGTCGATCTCGGCGGCGGTGGAGGAGCAGGCGGCGGTTGCGGCGCATATGTCGCACAACATGCGTGATGCCGCCACCAGCGTGGACCGCATCACCGACGCGATGGAAGAAGTGGCGACACTGACGCAGGATGCCAAGACGGCGGTGTTCTCGATTGTCGAGAACGCGGTGAAGGTGGCCTGAAGGGTTTGAGCCTTTTGAAGCGCGGGGGAAAACCCCGCGCGGTGCTTGCGTGCGCCGGGCGTGCCGCTTACACCGCCAAGTATGGGTACTGCTGAATTCATTTTCCCGCATCGGCACCTTCTGGGCATTGAAGGTCTTTCGCGTCCCGATATCGAGGGACTTCTCGCACTTGCTGAAGAGGAAGTCGCGATTTCCCGGCAGGTCGAGAAGAAGAAATCTTCCTTACGCGGCCGCACGCAGATCAACCTCTTTTTCGAGAATTCCACCCGCACGCAGGCCTCCTTCGAGCTGGCGGGCAAGCGTCTGGGCGCTGACGTGATGAACATGTCGGTCGCCAATTCCTCCGTCAAAAAGGGCGAGACGCTGATCGACACCGCCATGACGCTGAACGCCATGCGGCCGGATATCATCATCGTGCGTCATCATGCGGCGGGGGCAGTGCATCTGCTCGCGCGCAAGGTTGATTGCGCGGTGGTCAACGCGGGGGACGGTGCACATGAGCACCCGACGCAGGCGCTCCTCGATGCGCTCACCATCCGCCGCAACAAGGGGCGGATCGAGGGGCTGACGGTCGCCATCTGCGGTGACATCATGCATTCGCGCGTGGCGCGCTCCAACATCATCTGCCTTCAGGCGCTCGGCGCAAGGGTGCGCCTTGTCGGCCCGCCCACGCTGATCCCCGCTGGGGTCGAGCGCTACGGCTGCGAGGTCTTCACCGATATGAAGAAGGCGCTCGACGGCGTGGATATCGTGATGATGCTGCGCCTTCAACGCGAACGCATGAACGGCTCCTACGTGCCCTCCGTGCAGGAGTATTTCCATTATTACGGGCTGGACCGCGAGAAGCTGGCCTATGCCAAGCCGGATGCGCTGGTGATGCATCCCGGGCCGATGAACCGGGGTGTCGAGATCGCCTCTGATGTCGCGGATGGTGCGCAAAGCCTCATCCGCGAGCAGGTGGAAATGGGTGTTGCCGTACGCATGGCGGTGCTGGAGGCGCTCGCGCGCCGGATGCCGCACGAATAAGGGGAGGCGCGCATGATGGGCCTGATCGAAGCCCCGTTCG
>JAIUNQ010000160.1 GCA_020161475.1 Pseudomonadota bacterium
AAAAACGCGACATCGACCACAAAGGTTGCGCCGTGCATCTCCTGCGCCGGGCCGAAAAACGGATCGGGCAGGGAATGGCCGATCATGATCCGGTCGCGCACTTCAACAGAAAACATCCCTAAACCCCGTATTTAACAAGCGAAACGACGCCGGTGGCGTCCGGCGCCAGAAGCTGCGCTACAGCGCCCGGCAGATCCTCGAAGGAAATAGGCTCGGAGAGCAAAAGATCGAGCCGTTCATCGCCAAGAAGCCGCAAGGCGGCCTGAAGCCGGTCGCCATAGGTCCACCCCCGCGCCGCATGACCCGGCGAGACCCGCCCCACCTGCGAAGAGATGAGCTTGATCCGCCCCGCGTGGAAGGCTCCGCCCAGCGGCACCGCCACCTCTTTTGCGCCATACCAGCTCATCTCGACCACCGTGCCTTCATCGCGCGCAGCGGAGAGCGCCGTGGCCAGCCCCGCTGCACTGGCGGAGGTATGGAAAACGACATCCGCCCCGCAGAGCGTGGCTTCGGGGGGCGCAAAACCGGCACCAAAAGCATGCGCCAGTGCGGCGCGGGCCGGGTTAGTGTCCACCAGCGTCACCTGGGTGCCCGGCATCTGCGCGCAAAGATATGAGACCAGCAACCCCACCAGCCCGCCGCCGACGACCACAACGCGATCCGCTGCGCTCACGCCGGAATCCCACACCGCATTGAGCGCGGTTTCCATGTTGGCGGCCAGCGTCGCGCGGGCGGCCGGGACGTGGTCCGGCACATCGTTGAGCCAGTTGATGCCACAGATGAACCTGTCCTGATGCGGGTGCAGCACAAACACCCGGCGGCCAACCCAGACTTCGGGGCCCGCTTCCACGACGCCGACGGCGCAATAGCCGTATTTGACGGGAAAGGGGAAATCGCCCTCCTGCAAGGGGCAGCGCAACCGGTCCGCTTCCTCGATCGGCACGCCGCCCGAGGCCACGAGGCGCTCCGTGCCGCGCGAAAGGGCGGAAAATTCCATGCGCACCAGCGCATCCTGAGGCTCCAGCGCCGCCAGCCGCACGGGGCGCAGCTCCGCCTGCATCGGGGCTGTGTAGAAAAGCGCGCGCGCCGTCTCGCTCATGTCACCTGTGCTTTCCTGTGCCGCAGCGGGGCCATAGGGTTGCGCGCGGCGCGCTGGATTCGCAACTTGAAAAGCGTTGCTGCCACGCCAGATCAGCGCGGTAACCGCAGGAATGACATGACCTCCAGCCTGAAGACCACCCCCACCGGAACCCAGAGCGCGGAAGTGCTGACCTTGCGCCGCGTGATCGTGGGGGTGCTGAACGGGGTCACTTTCCTCGCGCTGGCGCTTTGGGCGGCAGATATTCTTGGCGCGGGCGGCTGGACGGGCGTGGATATCGCGCTCTTCATCGCGTTCCTCGCCATTTTGCCGTGGACGGTGCTGGGCTTCTGGAATGCTGTTATCGGGCTCACCATGCTCCACGGCGTGCGCGACCCGCTGGGGCAGACGGCACCCTTTGCCAAAAACATCGACCCCGATGCGCCGATTACGCTGAAAACCGCCGTGTTCATGACCCTGCGCAATGAGGACCCGGCCCGCGCGCTCCACCGCATGAAGCTGATCAAACGGGCGCTGGATGAGGCGGGGCAGGGCGCGCATTTCGGCTATTTCCTCCTCTCCGACACCAACAAGGAGGATGTTGCGGCGGAAGAAGAAGCCGGTTTTGCCGCATGGAAGGCGGAAGTTGGCGATGCGCCGGTGTTCTACCGCCGCCGCACCGACAACACCGGCTACAAGGCGGGGAACGTGGCGGATTTCGTGAACCGCTGGGGCGATGATTATGACCTCATGTTGCCCCTCGATGCCGACAGCCTGATGGACGCGTCCACCATCCTCACCGGCGTGCGCCAGATGCAGGCGCACCCAAAAATCGGCATCCTGCAAACGCTGGTGGTCGGCATGCCCTCCAACAGCGCTTTCGCCCGCATTTTCCAGTTCGGCATGCGTCAGGGCATGCGTTCCTACATCAACGGACAGGCGTGGTGGACGGGTGAGTGCGGGCAGTTCTGGGGGCATAATGCGTTTGTGCGCATCGCCCCGTTCCGGGAGGCTTGCGAGCTGCCGGTGCTGTCGGGCGCGCCGCCCTTCGGCGGGCATATCCTGAGCCATGATCAAGTCGAGGCGACCTTCATGCGCCGCGCGGGGTTCGAGGTGCGCATCGTGCCGCGCGAGTGTGGCTCATGGGAGGAAAACCCGCCGACCTTGCTGGAGTTCATGCGCCGCAACACCCGCTGGTGTCAGGGAAACCTGCAATATTTCAAGTTGCTGGATACCCCCGGCCTCTATCCCGTATCTCGCTTCCAGTTGATCTGGGCGATCCTGATGTTCGTCTCGGTGCCGGGCTGGACCTTCCTTCTCATGCTCGCGGCTATGAAGCCGTTCGATGCTGAGGGGCTGGCGGGCTTTCCCGCAGGCTCCGCCCTCGCGCTTTACCTCGTCTTCCTCATCATGAATCAGGCCCCCAAACTCGCCGGAATTCTGGATGTGCTGCTCACCTCAGGCGGGGCGCGGCGCTATGGCGGGGCAGGGCGTTTTCTCTTCGCGGCGGCGGTGGAAATGGCGCACTCCTGGTTGCTGGGCGCGGTGGATTCCTTCCGCACCACGGTGTTCATCCTCGGCCTTTTGTTCGGAAAATCCGTCACTTGGGGCGGCCAAGCACGCGATGCGCATGGCGTGGAATGGGGCATCGCCGCCTCCAACCTCTGGCCGCAGACGCTGTTCGGCGTTGTTGTGGTGGGGGCGATGGCTTCACAGTCTCTCGCGTTCGCGCTGTGGTCACTCCCCATCACGCTGGGCTATCTGATCGCAATCCCGTTTTGCGTCGTCACGGCAGACCCGGCGGCAGGCGCATTCCTCAAGCGTTACGGGCTTTTCGGCGTGCCGGAGGAGTTCGACACGCCGGAGATCGTGAGGAAGGCGCAGGCGAACTGAACCCATTAATTCCCCATCTTGCTCGGCAGCCAGAGGATTAGCTCCGGGAAGATGACGAACAGCGCGATGACGATGATATGCGCGATGAAATGCGGGAAAGTGCCGTGGAACACTTCCGCTACCGGTCGCCCCGAGTAGCGCGCCACCACGAAGCAGTTGAGGCCGATGGGCGGGGTGATCATGCCCACCTCGGCGGTCACGATCTTGATGACGCCGAACCACAGGGGGTCATACCCCAGCGATTTGATCAGCGGCAGCACCACAGGCACCGTCAGCACCAGAATGGCGATCTGGTCCATGAACATGCCGAGGATGATGTAGCCGAAGAGGATCAGCGACATGATGACCCAGCGCGGCACTTCCAATCCCCCCACGAAGCTGACGAGGTTCTGGGTCACTTGGGTCAGCGTGAAGAAGTAGCCGAAGACATGCGCGCCCACGAGGATCATGGCGATCATGCAGGTGCCATGGCTGGCCCGTAGCAGTGCGCGCGACAGGGTGGTTTTGTTGAGCCTGCGATACCAGATGGCCAGCCCCATGCCGCCGAAAGCGCCGAGCGCGGAGGCTTCGGTGGGCGTGGCAATGCCGGAATAGATGACGCCCGTGACCATACCGAACAGCACCAGCGTCGGCCCGATCACCTTGAGCAGGCGGATTTTCTCGGCCCAAGGCACCTTCGGCCCGGCGGGGGCGCGCGACGGGTCCTGCCACGCCAGAAAATACACCGTCAGCATGATGGCGGCGGTGACGATCAGCCCCGGAATGACACCGCCGATCAGCAGCCCGCCGATGTTCACCTCCGCCAGCAGGCCGTAAACCACCAGCGCGATGGAAGGGGGGATCAGCATCGCCAGCGTGCCGGAAATGGCGACCACGCCTGCCGCCAGCTTGGGCTCATAGCCCTGCTTGAGCATCGCGGGGAGCGAGGTGGAGGACAGCGTCGCGGCAGAAGCGGTCGAGGTTCCGCAGATCGCGCCGAACCCTGCGCCCGCGAGCGCGGTCGCCATGCCGAGCCCGCCCTTCACACGCCCCACCCAGGCGGCGGTGGCCTTGAAAAGGTCATCCGCCACCCCGCTCACCAGCACGAACTCTGCCATCAGCAGGAACATGGGGATGGTGATCAGCTCGTAAGCGCTGACGGTGGAAAGCGGCGCGGTGGAGAGGATGCCCCCCACCATGCCCCAGCCCCCGACGAGATAGAGCCCGAGCATGCCTGAAACCATCATGGCAAAGCCGACCGGCGTGCCGATGGCGAGCAGGAAGAACAGCGTGCCGAGGCCAGCAAAAACAGTCATTCGGAGAACTCCTCGGTGCCGTGCCCGCCATGGGGCAGGGGAACCAGATCCTGCCCGCTCATAAGGCTGCCCAGATGCCCCGCCAGTGTTACCGCAAGGCGCAGGCACAACAGGCCCGCCCCTAGCGGCATCAGCGCGATGGAGGGCCATGTCGGCCAGGGGATCGCCCCGGCCAGCACATCCTTGCTGATGAAGGCGTCGAGGGCGCGCTCATACCCCAGCTTGGTCATGGCCGCAAAAGCCAGCAGCCCGACCGCAGCTGTGATGATTTCGGCGAGGCGCTTGCCTGAGGGCGAAAACTGTTGCTGGAGAATATCGACGCTGACATGCGCCCCGCTCGCATAGGCTTGCGACAGCCCGAGAAAGAAGATGCCCGCCATCAGGTAGAGCGCGATCAGGTCATAGGCCCAGCTGAAGGGCGCGTTGAAGACGTAGCGCATGAAAACATCCGCTGCGACAATCATCATCACCGCGAACATCATCACCAGAACGATGCGGATCGCGAGGCGTTCAAGCGTATTGAGCGCGCCGAGAAGCGTTTTGAACAAGGGTTGCATCAGCGCCTCCCGGCGTTTGTCGGGGGGCTTACTTCTTGTTCTGCGCAGCCAACGTTTCACGGAACTCTTTCAGCACCGCGCTGCCCTGTTTGTTGCGGCTATCCAGCCCTTGCGCCCATTGGTCCGCCACGCCGGAGAGCACGCCGTTGAACTTCTCCAGCGTTGGCGCGTCCAGCATCTTGAAGGCAATGCCCGCCTGCTGAAGCTTGGTGCGGGTTTCGGAATCCTGCTTGTCCACCGCCGCGCAGGCCTCCTTAACCACCGTTTCGGCGGCATCCTGCATGATCTGCTGCACCTTGGGGTCCAGCTTGGCCCATGCCGCATCGCTGATCGAATAGGCGATCACGAAGGACGAGAAGTTGGCGTTCTGCGTGGAATGCTTGAGCAGCTTTTCGAGGTTGTAGGAGGTCACGCTGTCGAGCGGGAACACCATGCCGTCAATCGTCCCGCGCGAGAGGGATTCGTAGGCATCCGGCGCGGCCATGCGCACCGGCACGCCGCCCAGCGCGCGGATCGTGAGATCCTGTGCGCCGCCCGTGGTGCGCAGCTTGACGCCTTTGATGTCCTCGATGCTGGCCACCGGCTTGCCCGTGGTCATGATCTGATAGGGCGGCAGCAGCACGGTCAGCAGCAGCTTGATCTTGTTGGGCGCGTAATCGAGCTTCTGCACAAGGCCGGTGCGCGCCACCTTCCAGTACGCGGCGGTGCCTTCACAGCTGGTGTTGAACGCGCCCGGCAGCATCGCGACTTCTGACGTCGCCATCTTGTCCGAGACATAGCCCGGCGCGACATAGCCGATGTCGGCGACGCCGTTCTGCGTCAGGGTCAGCATGTCGGCGGCCTTGCCCAGCTGCTGGCCGGGGAAATAGTCGAACTGGATCTTGCCGTCGGTACGTTTGGTCACCTCCGCCATCCACGGCTGGAGCAGCAGGCGCGAGAGATAATGCCCGGTGGGGAAGGAATCCGCGACGCGCAGACGCTTGGTCTCCTGCGCCTGAACGCCCGCCACACTGGCCGCCAGCAGGGCCAACGCCCCCAGCGCCTTGAGGCGGTGACGGGATGGGGCGGATTTCATCACAGTGAACATGGCGCTTCCTCCTGCGGGGCATTGCGGCGGCAAGGGCCGCATCGGCGTTGCGAGCTTGTCGTTGGT
>JAIUNQ010000161.1 GCA_020161475.1 Pseudomonadota bacterium
CGCCCCGCGAAAGAGGTTGCCGCCGCCGACTACCACAGCAATCTCCACCCCGAGCGCTGCCGCCTCGATCAGGTCCTGCGCGATCTGTCGCACGGTAGGCTGGTGCAGGCCAAAGGATTCCGGCCCCTGCAACGCCTCGCCCGAGACCTTCACCAGCGCTCGCTTGAACAGAGGCTTGTGCGCCATGGCGTATCTCCCGCAGGGTTAGAAGCGAAACCGTAAGCCACACATGTAAAAGGCGGCTTGCGCCGCCTTTTACTGCATTCATCGTGATTCGGAAGCAAAGCATTTGCCGGCGGGGTGCTTCCCCGCCTGCCCTGCCCCCTTTGTCGGATCAGGCGCCGCCAACAGCCGCCGCCACTTCGGCCGCGAAATCCGAGGTTTCCTTCTCGATGCCTTCGCCGAGGCCGTAGCGGATATAGCCCTTCAGCGTGATCGGGGCGCCAGCGGTCTTGGCGGCTTCGTTCACGGCCTGAAGCACGGTCTTCGAGCTATCGTGGACGAAGGGCTGATCGACGAGGGTGACTTCCTTGAAGAAGGTCTTCAGGCCCGACTCAACGATCTTCTCGATCACGTTGGCCGGCTTGCCCGAGGCCTGCGCCTTCTCGGTCAGAACCGCGCGCTCACGCTCGACAACCACCGGATCGATCGAGGTGGCGTCCAGGCCAGCCGGGTTGGTCGCGGCGATGTGCATCGCCACCTGACGACCGAGCGCGGCGAGCGCTTCGGCATTGCCTTCGGACTCGAGCGCGACGAGCACGCCGATCTTGCCGAGGCCTTCCACAACCTGGTTGTGGATGTAGGACGACACAACGCCCTTGGAGACCTCAAGGGTCGCCACGCGGCGCAGGGTCATGTTCTCGCCGACGGTGGCGACAGCATTGGCAACGGCTTCCGAAACGGTGCCGCCACCCGGATAGGCCGCATTCTTGAGGGCTTCGACATCGTTGCCGCCAGCCAGCGCGACCTTCGAGATGTCGGTGACGAGCTTCTGGAACTGGTCGTTACGGGCCACGAAGTCGGTCTCGGAGTTCACCTCGACGACAACACCCTTGGTGCCGGCCAGGGCAACGCCCACCAGACCTTCGGCGGCAACGCGGCCAGCCTTCTTGGCGGCCTTGGCCAGACCCTTCTTGCGCAGCCAGTCCACCGCGGCTTCGATATCGCCGCCGGTCTCCACCAGCGCGGCCTTGCAGTCCATCATGCCGGCGCCGGTCGACTGGCGCAGCTCGCTGACCATGGAGGCGGTAATCGCAGCCATTGTGATCCCTTTCGATTACTTGAGGTCTGCACCGGATGAGCCGGTGCGAAAAACGGATGTTCCGCCCTGCCGGGACGGATCGGTCATGGGCTGGCACATGCGGATGACAAGAATGTCACAACCCTGCCAGCAAGACGCCGCGGCCTTTGGGACCGCGGCGGAAGTCACGTCAGCGCAAGCGCCGGCCTCAGGCCGAAAGCGCGCGGGCGGTCTCGAGCCAGCCTTCCGAGGCGGCACGGCCGTTGAGCTTCAGGGCGCCGTCGAGAGCAGCCACATCGGCATCGTTCATGGCGGCAAGCTGCCAGAAGTGGAACACACCATAGTTGTTCAGCTTCTCGACCAGCTGCGGGCCAACGCCACCCAGCTTGGTCAGATCGTCCGGGGCGCCCTGCGGGGCCTGGAGCTTCACGAAGCCCTCACTCGCAACGGCAGCAACGTCTTCGCCGATCGGAGCATCAGCGGCGCCGAGGTCGACACCGAGGTCCGACTGGCCACGGCCGATACCGTCGATGGCGGCACGTGCCACGAGATCGCAGTAGAGCTGGAGCGCACGGCCCGCGTCATCGTTGGCCGGGATCGGGAAGGTCACGCCATCCGGATCGCAGTTGGTGTCGACGATGGCGACCACCGGGATGCCGAGACGGTTGGCTTCCTGAATGGCCAGCTGCTCCTTGTTCGTGTCGATCACGAAGAGCATGTCCGGCACGCCGCCCATGTCCTTGATGCCGCCGAGCGCGCGGGTGAGCTTTTCCTGCTCACGCGAGAGCATCAGGCGCTCTTTCTTGGTGAGGCCAACGCCGCCGGCGTTGAGGATCTCATCCACCTTGCGCAGGCGAGCGATGGAGTTCGAAATGGTCTTCCAGTTGGTGAGCATGCCGCCGAGCCAACGGGAATTCACATAGTACTGGGCCGAGGACTTCGCGGCCTGCGCGATCACGTCCTGCGCCTGGCGCTTGGTGCCGACGAGCAGGATGCGGCCACCCTTGGAAACGGTATTCGAAATCGCCTCAAGCGCGCGGTGCAGCATCGGCACGGTCTGCGCGAGGTCGATGATGTGGATGTTGTTGCGGGTGCCAAAGATGAACGGGGCCATCTTCGGGTTCCAGCGATGCGACTGGTGACCAAAGTGCGCGCCAGCTTCGAGAAGCTGACGCATCGAGAAATCGGGAAGCGCCATAGTTAAGTCTCCGGTTAGTGCCGCCGCAGGGAAAAAGAGCCACCGTCCGGTGACACCGGTTCGAAACATTCGAGCCCTGCGTGAGGAATGGTCCGGCGCGTAACCCATTCGCGCCACAAAATCAAGCCTGAAACATCACCTTAGAACGGGCGGACATCCACAAGGCCCGGCACCTGCGCCAGAGAAGCAACCGCCTCGGGCGAGAGATCAAATTTACCCGGCAGACGCACCTCCACCCCCTGCCCGTCCTCCAGCGCCAGATGGAGCAGCACCTCGCCATCCCCGCCGATGCGCAACGCATTCTGAAGCGCGGGCAGCACACCCTCTCCTCCCGTGCGCCCCTTCACCGCCTGCTCCGTCAGCGCCACACGAATGCCCCGCTGCGCCTTGGCCAGCGCCTTTTCCAGCGGCTCCATATCGAGAATACGCACGCGAATATCCTCGCCATCGACATTCCCTGCCACCGTCAGGTGCAGCGCCGTGCCGGGTTCAAGCAGGTGACGGAACTTCACCAGAAGCTCCGAGAACAGCATGGCTTCCACCTGCCCCGAACGATCCGAAAGCGTGAGGATGGCGATCTTGTTGCCGTTTTTGGTGCGCTTGGTCTCAATGCCGATCAGGGTGGCAGCAATCCGCGCATGGCTGGCCCCCGCCTTCACGGAGGCGGTGAAGCGCACAAAATCGGTCAGATGCGCTGAGCGATCCAGCAGGGCAGCGTATTGATCAAGCGGATGCCCCGAGAGATAGAACCCCGCCGCAAGATGCTCGCGCCGGAGCCGCTCGGTCAGGGTTAGCGCAGGCGCCTCTGGCAACACCAAAGGCACACCTTCTGCGCCGCCAAACAAACCGGTCTGCCCGCTCGACATTTCCTCGCCATGGGCATGTGCCTCGGCCAGAATGGCATCAAGGCCCGCCAGCACCTTGCCGCGGTTGGGTTCGAGCGAGTCGAGCGCCCCCGCACCAATCAACTGCTCCAGCGTCCGCTTGTTCAGCTGCTTGGGGTCGATCCGCCGCGCAAAATCCGCGAGCGACTTGAAAGGCTTGTCGCCCCGCGCCTCAACAATCGAGCGTGCGGCCTCGTGCCCCACCCCTTTGACCGCCGAAAGCGCGTAGAGGATGGCACCATCCGCCACGTCGAACTTCACATCCGAGCGGTTCACATCCGGCGGCTTCACCTCGATCCCGAGGCGCTGCGCCTCGCGCCGGAATTCGGCGAGCTTGTCCGTGTTGGACAGATCAAGGCTCATGGAAGCCGCAAGGAATTCAACGGGGTAATTCGCCTTGAGATACGCCGTGTGATACGACACCACCGCATAGGCGGCTGCGTGCGACTTGTTGAAGCCGTAGTCGGCAAAGCGCGCCAACAGGTCAAAGATGGCATCGGCGTCGGCACCTGAAACGCCGTTCTTCTGCGCGCCCTCGACAAAGCGCACGCGCTGCGCATCCATCTCGGCCTTGATCTTCTTGCCCATCGCGCGGCGAAGCATATCGGCCTCGCCGAGCGAATAGCCCGACATGACCTTGGCGATCTGCATCACCTGCTCCTGATAGACGATAACGCCGCAGGTCTCCTCCAGAATGGGCTCCAGCATGGGGTGCGCGTAATCCGGCGCGCGGCGACCGTGCTTCACGTCGCAGTACACCGGAATATTCGCCATCGGGCCGGGACGGTACAGCGCCACCAGCGCGATAATGTCCTCGATACGGTCGGGCCGCATATCGACGAGCGCGCGGCGCATGCCTGCCGATTCCACCTGAAACACGCCGACCGTCTCACCGCGCGCCATCATCGCATAGGATTTGGCATCATCGAGCGGCACGCGGCTCAGATCGATCTCGATGCCTTGCCGGGCCAGCAGGTTGACGGCGCCCTGAAGCACCGTGAGCGTCTTGAGGCCAAGGAAGTCGAACTTCACCAGCCCCGCCGGCTCCACCCACTTCATGTTGAACTGGGTCACCGGCATATCCGATTTCGGATCGCGGTAGAGCGGCACCAGCTCCTCAAGCGGGCGGTCACCGATCACGATACCCGCCGCATGGGTCGAGGCGTGCCGGTAAAGGCCTTCCAGCTTCTGCGCGATGTCGAGCATACGCCCGATCGCCTCGTTTTCCTCGGCCGCAGCCCGCAGCTGCGGCTCCTCCTTGATCGCCTGTTCCAGAGTCACCGGATTAGCCGGGTTCTGCGGCACAAGCTTGGTCAGACGATCCACCTCGGAATAACGCAGGCCCAGAACGCGCCCGACGTCGCGCATCACACCGCGCGCAAGCAGCGAGCCGAAGGTGATGATCTGCGCGACACGCCCCGCGCCATAGCGGCGGACGACGTACTGGATCACCTCGTCTCGTCGATCCTGACAGAAGTCGATATCGAAGTCCGGCATCGACACGCGTTCGGGGTTCAAAAATCGCTCGAAAAAGAGTCCATAACGCATTGGGTCCAAATCAGTAATCGTCAAAACCCACGCGACAAGAGACCCCGCGCCCGAACCGCGCCCCGGCCCCACCGGAATCCCCTGCGATTTGGCCCACTTGATGAAGTCCGACACGATCAGGAAGTAGCCAGGGTACTTCATGCGCTCGATAACCGAGAGCTCGAATTCGAGGCGCTCTTCATAATCCGCCACGGTCAGGATGCCGCTGGTGCCATGCGCCTCAAGACGCGCCTTGAGACCCTCCACCGCCTGACGGCGCAACTCCGCCGCTTCCGCACTCTCATCGCCTGCCGTGAAGCGCGGCAGGATCGGTTTGCGCGTCCGTGGGCGATAGCAGCAGCGCTGGGCAATCTCGACGCTCGCCTCCAGCGCCGCCGGAAGATCGGCGAAGAGCGCCATCATCTCATCGCGCGTCTTGAAGCGATGCTCAGGCGTCAGACGCTCGCGGCTGTCGTCATCGACCATCGTGCCGCCCGCAATCGAGAGCAGCGCATCATGGGCCTCGAAATCGGCCTCGTACCCGAAATGGACATTGTTGGCGGCGACAATCGGCAGGACCAAATCCTGCGCCAGATCGAGAAGCTGCCCTTCGATAGCGCGCGCCTCGGCCAGATCGAAGCGCTCGATCTCGACGTAAAGGGCCTTCGGAAAAAGCGTCTTGAGGTGCTCCAGTCGGGCGCGGGCGAGATCAAGCCCCCCCAGAGCAAAAGCCTTGTCGATCGGCCCGACGGCGCCCCCCGTCAGAACGATCACACCCTCGGTGTAGCCTTCAAGGCCGGAAACCGGCAAATGAACCCCTTCATGGGAGGGCGACTCCATGAAGGCATGGGACGACAGCGCCATGAGGTTGTCGTACCCCTGCTGGGTGGCCGCCAGCAGCACCAGCGAGCCGCGCCCCTCCAGCGCTGAAGCGGGCCGGTTGCGCACAACCGGGCGATCCTGAAAATCCACCACCAGCTCGATGCCGACGATCGGCTGGATGCCGGAGCCGGACATCTTCTCGGAAAACTCGAGCGCACCGAACAGGTTGTTCGTGTCCGTCAGCGCAAGGGCCGGCATTTTGTCGGCCTTGGCAAGATCAGCCAGCTTGCCGATC
>JAIUNQ010000004.1 GCA_020161475.1 Pseudomonadota bacterium
GCCGAGATGCTTGGGATCGGCGGCGATGGTCAGCATCGTCTGCGAGGCGGCGCGGAACAGAAGGTCATAGACGAGCGCCTTGTTGTGGAAGGCAATCTCGCCTACCTCGGCCGGCAGGGTGAAGACGACATGGAAGTAGCCTACAGGCAGCAGATCGGCTTCACGCTCGTTCAGCCACGTGCGCGCAGCAGCGCCCTGGCACTTGGGACAGTGTCGGTTGCGGCAGGAGTTGTAGGCAATCCGCCGATGCCCGCAGTCGTCGCAAGCCTCGACGTGACCACCCAGCACAGCGGTGCGGCAGGTTTCGATCGCCGACATGACCTTGAGCTGATCGAGGCTCAGGTGCCCGGCATGAGAGGCCCTGTAAGCCGGGCCAGCGGAGCGGAAGATGTCGGCGACCTCGACACAGGCGCGCATGGCTCAGCCGTCCGGTGCATTCCTTTCGGTGTCGAGCTTGCCTGCCATCAGCGCCATGAGGCGTTCGAGCGGGCTCGCTACCGCCTGAATCGTCCGCGTCGAGACCTTGGTGTAGAGCGCGGTCGTCTCCAGCTTGGAGTGCCCGAGCAGCACCTGAATGACGCGGATATCGACATCTTGTTCGAGAAGATGGGTGGCGAAGCTGTGCCGCAGGGTATGTGGGCTCACGCGCTTGCGGATCCCGGCCCGTTCGGCGGCTTCCTGAACGGCGCGATGGAGTTGCCGGGTCGAGATCGGCTCCGTGTGTCCCTGACCGGGGAACAGCCAGCCATGCGGCAACATTACGCCACGCCGCTTGCCCTCGCGCCACCACAGACGCAACAGTTCCAGCAGATGCGGCGAGAGCATCGCGTTGCGGTCCTTGCGCCCTTTGCCCTGCTCGATACGGATCAGCATGCGTTTGCTGTCGATGTCGTCGACCTTGAGATGGGCCACCTCGGAGACACGGAGACCCGCGCCATAGGCCACGCCCAGCGCGGCCTTGTATTTGATGCTCGGAGCGGCCTCCAGCAGCCGTGCCGCCTCCTCGACGCTCAGGACATCCGGGAGCTTGCGGTTAAAGTGGGTTACGACAAGGCTTCGCGCCAGATCCTGCCGCCCCAGCGTCACACCGAACAGGAAGCGCAGCGCCGAGACGGCCCCGTTGATGGATGCCACGCCGACGCCATTCTCATGCTGATGAAGCTGGAAGCGGCGAAGGTCTTCACCCGTTGCGGTATCGGGCGAGCGCCCGAGGAACGTGGCAAAGGCGCGCACATGGCGCACGTAATCCTGCCGTGTGTGATGCCCAAGCCCGCGCATCAGCATGTCATCCAACATGCGTTGGCGAAGCGGGCTGACCTGTGTGTTGTTCGAGATCCTGTCCATGGCTGGTTCCTCATTGTTGAAGGAACCCCATGGTCACGCGGCGGCATCAGAGCGCCAAAATCTCAAAGATCAGCACGAAACATCCCCACTAGCGCCCATCCCGCGAAGCGGGTTCGTGCATGGGGCGCATTGCGGTCCCTCGTCGCCCCGAGGATGATAGGCGGAGAACGAACCCGCTGCGCGGGAGGGGCGTGTGTGGCTGAGGTCCTGATCAAAGATCTGGTCGTTGCGGCCGCGTTGAGCGGGTCTGCGGTGAGGTAGAGCATCTGAGGCTTCTTCAACAAGGAGCCTGGCCATGCAATGTCCTTCCCCCGACGCCCCGATCAGCCCACTTCGCCAACGGCTGATCGACGACATGAACATGCGCCGTTTCTCGGCTGAGACGCAGCGCAACTATCTCCGCGATATCGGACGACTGGCGTCCTTCCTCGGACGTTCCCCGGATACAGCGACTGCCGACGATCTGCGACGCTTCCAGATCGAGCAGCAGGATGATGGCGTTCCGGTGCCGACCATGAACAGCATCGTCTCGGCCTTACGCTTCTTCTTCACGCAGACGGTGGATCGGCCTGACCTGGCGCGTAAGCTCGTTCGTCTTGCCCACCCGCGCAAATTGCCATTGGTGCTCAGCCGTGACGAAGTTGCCCGGCTGCTCAATGCCACCACCTGCCTCAAGCACCAGGCCGCCCTTTCTGTCGCCTATGGTGCCGGTCTGCGCGTCGCTGAGGTGTCGATGCTGAAGGTGCCCGACGTTGATAGCGAGCGCATGCTGCTGCGCGTCGAGCGCGGCAAGGGTGGGCGTTACCGAAACGCGATGTTGTCCGAAGACCTCCTTCTGCTGCTGCGGGAGTGGTGGAAGGCCGGACGCAAGCAGGGCGTCATGCATCGAGATGGCTGGTTGTTCCCGGGGCAGAATGCGATGAAGCCGCTCAGCACCCGCCAACTCTATCGCGTCGTCGTCGAGGCAGCACGAGCCGCAGGGATCGCCAAGCGGGTCGGCCCGCACACTTTGCGGCACAGTTTTGCGACCCACCTTCTGGAGGATGGAACAGACGTCAGGATCATTCAGGTCCTGCTCGGTCACGCCAAGCTCAACACGACGGCATTCTACACCCAGGTGGCGACGCGCACCGTGCGCACGGTCACGAGCCCGCTCGACAAGCTGGGCCTGTTCAAGGGGGAGATCGCGCCCGACGGCTGAGGCCATGCGCGCCTCGCTGGAGGTCGCCGACATCTTCCGCTCCGCTGGCCCGGCTTACAGGGCCGCTCATGCCGGACACCTGAGCCTCGATCAGCTCAAGGTCATGTCGGCGATCGAAACCTGTCGCACCGCTGTGCTGGGCGGTCACGTCGAGGCTTGCGACGACTGCGGGCATCGGCGGATTGCCTACAACTCCTGCCGCAACCGACACTGTCCCAAGTGCCAGGGCGCTGCTGCGCGCACCTGGCTTGCCGCACGTGAAGCCGATCTGCTGCCTGTGGGCTACTTCCATGTCGTCTTCACCCTGCCGGCCGAGGTGGGCGAGATTGCCTTCCACAACAAGGCGCTCGTCTATGACCTTCTGTTCCGCGCCGCCTCGCAGACGATGCTGACCATCGCCGCCGATCCCAAGCATCTCGGCGCGAAGATCGGCATCACGGCGGTGCTCCACACCTGGGGCTCGGCCATGACGCATCATCCCCATGTGCACATGATCGTGCCGGGCGGCGGCATCACACCAGATGGCCAGCGCTGGATCGCCTCGCACCCGGCCTTCCTGTTGCCGGTGCGTGTGCTCGGCATGCTGTTCCGGCGCCTGTTCCTCGAAGATCTCACCGTTCTCGCTGACCCGCGCCTGTTCCGGCGTCATCTCGCGCCAGCGCGCAAGAAGCGCTGGGTCGTCTATGCCAAGCCGCCCTTTTCAGGCCCGGAAGCCGTGCTGGCCTATCTCGCCCGCTATACCCACCGCGTGGCGATCTCGAACCGCCGCCTCATCGCCCATGACGAGGCGGGCGTCACCTTCCGCTACAAGGATTATCGCCGTGACAGTGCGGCCCGCCAGCAGGTGATGACGCTGCATCCGCATGAGTTCATGCGCCGCTTCCTGCTCCATGTTCTGCCGCGCGGCTTCCATCGCATCCGTCATTACGGCCTGCTGGCGAGTTCAGCACGCAAGGAAAGCCTCGCCCGCGCCCGGGAACTTCTCGCCGTGGCGCCGACGCCGGAACCGACCATCAAAGCCGAGGATATCGAACCCGACCCGCCCGATCACCGCCCGCCTTGCCCTTGCTGCGGGGGCCGCATGAGCATCATCGAGATCGTCGCCCGCTCATGCCAGCCACGTGGGCCACCGGGCCAAACCGCGCCAATCCGGGAAGGAGCACCATGACCCGGCATGGACTGCAACAAAACTGCGCCGAGGCCTCAATATCCTCGCGATGGGAGCCTCGTGCTGCTCAGGGCTCTTGCGGGGTGCATCATGCCTGCATCAGCGCTTATCCGGCCCTTGGTGGCGTCCATAGGTCACAGAAAAACTGGCGGCACGGGCCGACCATGACTGATCTTGCTGCCGGTCCGACAGGCGCAAGCTGGGCCGAAAACATAAAATCTCCATAACGCGTTAGAGGCGGACCGCGGGTTCGTTCCTCGGGGACTTTCGTACGCTTGCCAGCGCCCGAAACTCTTCACGAATGCGGAAGGGCAGAAACTGGCCAGCCTCAAACAAAAGCTGCCCCAGCCCATTCGCTAAAAAGGCCGTAAATCGGGGCAAGCCATCCGAGGACGGGAAAAGCATTTCGCGCGAGGTTCTGCCTCGCCTATGTTGAGGCTCAATCTAAGCGCGGAGAAGAATGGTGCGCCCCGAAACATCCCCACGCCTTGATGATGTCGAAGCGCGCTTTCACGCTGAATATCACGTCTTTCAATATCATTTCGTCGAGTTTTTCACCGAGCACCTGGCGGAGTGTTCGCGCGTTTTCGACGGAGATCTTCAGGAGATGCTGGTGCTGGCGTTGATAGGCCAGATGCATCTGAAGGCACATTTCGAGCTGACGCAGGCTGGGGAGGCCCTCTCCATGCAAAAGCTGGAAGAGCCCCAGATCACTGCCTCGCGGCTTGCGGATGCCTCCGGTATTCCGCGTGAAACCGTGCGGCGCAAGCTGGTCAAACTGGCCGGGCGCGGTTGGATCAAGCAGCGCGAGAATGGCGCATGGCACCTCGTGCTTGATGAGGACAACGCTGCGGCGCGGCGCGATCTGGAGGGGTTGGACAAGCGCGGTGTGGCGCGCGTGGCACAGCTCTATCGCAAATTGAGCCGCATGCTGGCCTGAATGCCTTAGTCCTCCGGTTCTTTTGAGCGGCGTTCCCTCGGACTGGCTTGAAAACCCTAGAGAACTCGCGCCGGAGGGTTGCTGAAGCCCATCACGTTACCTGCCCAAAATGGGCACCTTATGCCTTGTGCCAACCCTGCTGCCCCGACAAGGTTCCAAAACTTCGGGTTGTGCAGGGGGCGCGATAATGGGCAGGAATCGGTTTCGTCACGTCGCCTTCGGGCTGCTCGCCCTGCTTGCCTCTGCGTCTGCAGCCATGGCGCAGCAGGAGGAGGTCAAAGCGCGCGGCGTGAACCCGGCGGACAATGACACCCGCGCCGATGTGATTCTCAAATATAACTGGCTCAGCAATCGCTCGGGCATCTTCACGACGACGCTGAAGTTCGATTACCGCATCACGCAGGAAGCCGGTTTCAACATCGAGTTTCCGGTGCTGGGGCATTTTCACATGCGCTCGCCGGTGGCGGGCACGCCGGGGCTGAACGACACCGGCGTGGGCGATGTTTTCGT
This sequence comes from Pseudomonadota bacterium, assembly GCA_020161475.1. GTDB lineage: Bacteria > Pseudomonadota > Alphaproteobacteria > Rhizobiales > Beijerinckiaceae > Rhabdaerophilum. The sequence continues at coordinate 5,164 of JAIUNQ010000004.1, forward strand.
GCGCTTGCGCTACATCGCCGGGGTTGGCACCAGCCAACTGGGGCATACCTCGCTCGGCGGTGCGGTTGAGGTCGTGCTGCCGACAGCCTCGGAGAAGACGCTGGGCAGCGGCACCTATCAGCTCAATGCCTCGGTGCTGGCGGTGCAGGCGTGGTCGCCCACGTTGATCACCGCCGTCATCGCAAAGACGGCCAACTCCGTGCATGAGTTCAACGGGCGCAACGCGGTGCAGGAGCATACCTTTCGTGTTGTGCAGGCCTTTATCCTGCCGCGCGGCATGTTCGTGACGCTGGACGGCAAATACAATTGGGAGACGATCAACCGGCGCGACCGCTGGCTGGAGGCGCAGATCGAATTCGGCATGATGCTGGATGCACGCACTGCCGCTTCGGTGGCCCTGGGGCGCAAATGGGGTGATCGGGCGGATCGCGGCGCTGTGGCCGCCACCGTGAAACGCTTCTTCTGAGGCGCGCGATGCAAACTCCTCTGCGCGCCCTTCGCTCCCGCTTGACAACGGCACTGGTGGCCGGTGCCGCGCTGCTTATCGGTGCGGGCGGCGCTTTTGCGCAAGGCTCACCCACTCAACCTGCTTCTCCGCAACCTGCCCCCGCCAAAGACCCGCTGACCTACACTTTTGCGGATGGACACATCAAATTCGGGCTGGAGGCGGGCTTTCAGGTCGTGGGGGAGGCCCGCGCCTTCTGGAACCTGTCCCATACCTTCGCCCCTGCTTCCCGCTTCAAGACGACGCTGGGTTGGGGCGAGGCCTACCTCAAGCCCGGCTTCACCTTCGAGAAGCGGCTGGGCAGCGGGTTGGCGCTTTATGGCGGGGCCAGCCTTGTCGCGGCACGCACGCTGGGGCGCGATATTTTCGATATTCAGGACAAGGGCCGAGTGCTGCTCGAAAACGCCTATGCGGGCGCGAAATTCGGCACGCCGGGCAGCGGGTTCTACGCGGATGTCTCGGCGGGCGCGCAGCCCTATCGCATCGGCACCGGCATGCTGATCGCCGATGGTGGGCAGGACGGTTTTGAGCGCGGCGCGCTGATCTTCGGCCCGCGTGCGGCTTGGGCGATGACCGGCATCGCGCGGCTCGGCCACGGCGCGTTTTCCGCCGAGGGCTTCTATCTCGACGCCAATGAATATGCCTCCAACAATTCAAAATCGACGCTCGCGGGCGTGAACTTCGCCTATGCCCCGGCCAAGGGACAGAACCTCGGGCTGGCGCTGGGCAAGGTGCTGACCTCGCTGGCGCCCTATCCGCAGGCGGCACCCGGCGGCGTGGGTATTCCAGCCATCCTGATGGATGCGCGCAAGGATCTCGCGTTTCTGAACGCCTATGGCCGCTGGAACCCCGTTTCCAGCCTGCCGGGGCTGTGGATCGCCGGGGATTTCGCCTACCAGTGGAATGATCGCATCGACATGCGCGCCTGGGGGGCGCGCGGCGAAATCGGCTATGCCTTCAGCGAGTTGCCCTTTTCGCCCACGCTGTCCTACGCGTGGCAGACCTTTTCCGGCGACAACCCCAACACCCGGCGGCTGGAGCGCTTCGATCCGCTGTTCTATGACGGCAGCCCCGCGGGCTGGGCCACCGGCTCCAACGGCTCCTTCATGTTCATCAATTCCAACGTGAACGCGCATCGCGCCACGCTGGCGCTTTATGCCTCCGCGCGCGACATCCTCACGTTCCGCTACGCCCATGTGCGAGCGAACCAGTTGAATAGCCCCGTCCAGTTCGGGCAGGCGACGCGCTTCGCCTTCACCAACGGTGTGCCGGGGCTGATCGCGGGGGTGCGCAAGGCGCATCTTTCGGATGAATTCCTTGCGGAATACACGCGCATCCTCACGCCCAATGCGTTCCTCTCGTTCGGCTTCGCCTATTCGGTGCCGGGCGCGGGCCTGCGCGGGCTGGCCACCAGCCGCCTGCCCGATTGGTACGCGGGCTTTGCCAATCTTGTCATCAAATACTGAACCCGAGAGCACAGGAACCTTGGCCATGCAGCATGTTGCCCGCCTCTCTCCACTTCTTCTGGCGCTGGCCGTTGCCGGTGCGGCTTCGGCGCAGGAGCGCCCGCCGACCAATCCGTTCCTCTCCGCCCCGATCTACGGCATGACGCATTTTGACCCGGCACAGACGGATACCGTGCCTTACCCCGTCAAGCGCGGAGAGTTCCGGGTGGATTCGGAGAAAGCACCGCGCATCGCCGCCGGACCGGTCAACATCATGAACCTTTCCTCGACGCGCCCCGGCTTCATGTGGGCGATTTCGACCGAGCGCGTCACCTACGTTGATGCGCGCGAGGGGCGCTGGCAGGGCGTGGCCGAGATCGGCCTGCCGGGCATCACGCTAAAGAGCAAGGCGGATCTCGATGCCTTGCTCGGCGGCACCTATGCCGACATCGCCGATGTCGAACGCCGCGCCAAGGCAGTGCTGGGTCCGGCCCCGCAGAACGTCACCACCAGCGGGCTTTATACCGTCGCGGACAAGGATGACGTGGTTTACGTCAACGCGGGCACGGTGATCTGCGCCATTGGCCTTAAAGACCCCACGCGGCCGGAAGCTGGGCTGGAGATCAAGCGCACACTTGACACCGCCACGGTTTTTCCCGCCTTCGAACTACCGGGGTATGGCAAGGCCGTGCGCCTCATCGGCATGAGCATGACCTATGACGGCCATCTCGTCATCGGCAGCTACAACGCCATCGCGGTGGTGGACAGGATGTTTGCCAAACCGGCGGTGCTGCACACGCTGGAGCCGGATCAGCTGATCTCCAACTCTTTCTCGGTGGATGAGAAGAACGGCATCTATGTCGCCAGCGGCAACCTCGCACCGCGCGGGGATGGCAAGCTGCGCAAGGTGGTGTGGAACGGCGCTCGCCTCTCCACCGAGGAGAGCGATGGCGGCTGGATTTCCCCCTACGAAGGCGGAGACTGGCCGCCCGCCGTCAAGGGCGGCACCGGCACTGGTTCCACCCCCACCCTGATGGGCTTTGGCCCCAAGAACGACGAGCGCCTCGTGGTGCTGACCGATGGCGTCAACCGCATGAAGATCGTCGCCTTCTGGCGTGATGCCATCCCGGCGGATTTCCAGCAGAAGCCGGGCACGAAATCGCGCCGCATCGCGGGGCAGATGCCGATTACCGCCGGTTTGCCGCCGGAAACGCCCTGGGTGCAGTCCGAACAGTCCGTCGTGGTCAACGGCTGGGGGGCTTTTGTCGTCAACAACATCGTGCAGGGCCACCCGGACAAGATGATCGACGTGCTCGCCATCGGCCCGATCCTGCCCGCGCCGCGCGGCATGGAGCGCGTGGAATGGGATGTGGCCAAGCGCGAATGGCGCTCGCTTTGGACGCGGGCGGATGTCGCCTCCACCAGCATGGTGCCAGTGGCGAGTTCCGCCTCGGGCATGGTGTTCGTCAACGGCTATTCCCGTAACGAGGGCTGGGAGGTGACGGGCCTCGACTGGGCGAGCGGCACGACCGTGCATCGCACCCTTCTCGGCCCAAGCAACCTTGGTAACGGGGCCTATGCGCTGATCCAGTTCACGCCGGAGGGCGACCTGCTGTTCAACTCCGTGGGTGGCCCCCTGCGCGTGAAGCTGCCGTGAGGAACAAGCCGATGAGCCTTCGCACCCTTGCCCTCGCGCTGTCGCTGGCCGCCACGGTCTCCCTTCCCGCAAAGGCACAGTTAGGCCAACCCCACCCCGCCGATGCCGCCCTGGCCCATGCTACCGCCTTTCAGGCCACAGTGTTCGGCTTTCCGTTACAAGGCATGTATCAGCGCCTCACGGAGGAGGTGTTGACCCCCGCCACGCGCAAGGCGGCGCTGAACACCTATTTCCACTACACCGCGCTCTCGACACCCGAGATTTCGCCCTTTCCCGCGCCGAACAACGACACCCTCTATTCCACCGCATGGCTCGACCTGCGCAAGGAACCCGCCATCCTGACGATGCCGGAGACTGTTGGGCGCTATTATGTGGCGCATATCCTCGACATGGCGACCGAGACCATCGGCAATGTCGGCCAGCGGCTCAACGGCACGCAGGCAGGCAAATTCGCGGTGGTGGGGCCGGGCTGGCAGGGCACACTCCCCGCCGATATCAAGGGCGTGATCCGCTCCGACACTGCCTTTGCCTATGTGCTGCTGCGCCTGCTGGTGGATGGACCGGAGGACGTGGCGAATGTGAACGCTCTCCAAATGCAGTTCGCCATCGCTTCGCTCTCCCGCCACCTCGCCGGGCAGACCGGCGGGGGCGACGCCGCCTCGATCGAACCGTTTCAGGCGGGCAATGCGGCCGAGCGACTGAAGATGCTCGACCGCGTGATCCGCATGAGCCCCGTTCTGCCGCGCGATGAAGGCGTGGTGGCGAGCTTTGCCACCATCGGCGTCGGCCCCTCCACGCCCAGCCTGCGGCTGGCGCCCACACCGGAGGTGCTGGAAGACGCCGAGAAGCAGGCGCGCGCGAGCATTGCTTCCATCGGCGCGCGCACCGGGCACTTCGTCAACGGCTGGCGTATCGCGCCTGCGGCCATCGGGCGCTATGGCGTTGATTATCTCCAGCGCGCCTCGGTGTGGGATGGCGGGCCGCTCGCCAATGTCATCGAGGAATCCTTTTATCCTGCGGCACTCCTAGACCAGAACAACCGGATGCTGGATGGCAGCGCCGGGCGCTATCTCCTGCGTTTCCCTGCTGGAGTCCTGCCACCGGTGGAAGCGTTCTGGTCGCTGACCATGTACAAGCTGGGCGACAAGAACCTCGTGGCCAATCCCATCCGCCGCTATTCCATCGGCAACCGCACGCGCGGCTTGATCAAGGGGGCGGATGGTGCGCTGACGATTCCCATTCAGGCGGACGCCCCGAGCGGGTCGGCTGCCGCAAACTGGCTGCCCGCGCCGCGCGAACCCTTCTACATGGTGTTGCGCCTGTATGGTCCGGGCAAGGCCGCCCTCGAAGGGCAATGGGTGCCACCGAGCGTGGAGCACATTGATTAGGCGGGCTTTCTAGAGTTCAGCGAATGGCTGGTTTCCGCAGGAGAGACAAAAAGGCGGAGTAACCGATACGGGGGCGCAAAGCGGTTTATTGAAGCGCCTCGCGAAATTTCACGCTAGTCCTACGGAATTTTTGAACCTCCAGTGGCCGCGCACTCACCAACAAAAGCAGCGACTTATCCCGCTCCATCCTCATCAGTGCCTCTGACCTCATCAGCGGCACGCCGATCATCGTCACCGACACGCGCGCTGACTGCGTGATTCCTGTCCCAAGAATCTTGGTGCGATTGTCTGTCGTGTAGTTCCCTAGGGCTTCTGACACATATTGTGCTGTGGCGTTGTCGTTGATTGCGACGAAGAGCTTGGTCGCGCAGCCTGCAAGAAGCGTTTCGCGGGTGGCTCTGCCGTACAGTTCGTCGAGCTGTGAGATGTTCTGGAGGATGATGGCCATCCGGAAGCCGTAGCCCGCCGAGACTGCGATCTTTGACGCCAGCGAGGTCATGCGCCCCAGTGCGAAGAACTCGTCGAGCATAAGGAGCACCTGGTGCGGCTCGTCCTTGGCCGGAAGGTTGCGCATCAGAACGTCGTGGATCTGCTGGAAGAGGATGCGGATTAGAGGACGGTAGCTTTCAAGGTCTGCCAACGGCGTGCCGATGAAGATGGTCATCATCTCGCGCCGCAACTTCCGGATATCGAAGTCGCTCGCAGATGTGGCATCTGCGATGAGCTCAGACGACCAAGGGGCAAAGGCGTTCGAGACATTGAAAAGCACCGAACCTCGGGTGCGCTCCGGGATCGCGATGAACTGGTTGAAATCATCCACGACCCATTGTGGCAGATAGTCCTTTTCGGTCTGGACCAGCACCTTGAGGACGTCGGCGATGTCGTTTCCGGTCGAGATGACCGTGACGGCGGAACGGATGGTGCGGCTTCCTTCATGCAGGGGGCTGGTCAGGACATAGCCGAGAAGGGCCGCGACCAGTTTGCGGGCGGCGAGCGACCATTCGTTTTCATTCGCGGTGGCGGTCAGGAAGCCCGCGATATTCTGGCAGTCGGTGGCCATCTCAGGCCCCTGCCGGACGAAGTCGAGCGGGTTGTAACGGTGGGTCTTGAGCGATCCGGGTGCAAAGACGAAGACAGAATTTCCCTGAGCCTTGCGCGCGGCGGCAAAAGCGTTGTGGTTTTCCATCTTGATGTCGAGAACGACCATCGATCCCGCCCAGGCATGGCCATTGGGAATGACGAAGGAGACGCCTTTGCCTGAACGGGTCGGACCCACCACAAGGATGTGTCCCGGATCGTTTGAGCGAAGGGTTTGGCCGCCAAGCTTGCCGAGGATGATGCCCTCTTTGCCGAGAAGGCGCGCTTTTCGAGCGTCGTTGATCGTTCCAAAGCGGGCATCACCGTGAAGGGTCGAGCGCCGGTTCGCGAACAGAAGCAAGCCAATGCCTGCCGCAATCACTGCCAGCGTGCCGACCGCGAGACCGGCATTTTCGAGAACGCGGCCGCGATAGCGCACATCCTGCCCATAGGTCCAGGCATGCCAATAGGCGAGTGGGAAGCCGTGACGCATCGAGATCGGTGGCGTATTGGTAAAATCCCACTTGGGGTTTTCTGTCGACACGCGTGCGAGTAGCTCCCAGCGTTTTGCGCGCTCCGGATGCCCTGAGCGAAACCCGGTGATCGCGGCGTACGGAATGATCCAAGCCAGTGCGATCGCGACGAGCAATAAAAAGCCGATGAATGCGCTTCCCGCAATGCGCGCCATGGCGATCAGCTCGTAGCCGACTTGGTACTGGAGCGCCTGACAGCCCTGCCCCGCTCGCCCTGCCTCTTCTCTGCTCGCCACACCGACATCTTGGAGAAGTAGATTTCGGATGTACCGCGCCAGCCGCCGATCTTCTTCTGCTGGATGACGATGGGCAGGACGGAGCGGATATAGGCGATGATCTCGTCCTTCCTCAGACCGAGGCCCGACTGCATGACCATCAGCGCGAGCTGCTCGAAGGCCCCCTCAGGGCTATCGGCGTGCACGGTGGTGATCGAGCCCGGATGGCCCGTGTTGATCGCCCGAAGGAATGAATAGGCTTCACTGCCACGGATCTCGCCAAGAAAGATGCGGTCGGGGCGCAGGCGCAGGCAGGCCTGAAGGAGGCTATCGACCGTGACACGGGCCTGCCCCTGATCGCCTTTGGAGGCGACGAGGGGAAGGTAATTGGGTTGGTGTGGCTGGAGTTCGCGGGTGTCCTCGATCGAGAGGATACGCTCATCAATGGGCACTTCTTTGAGCACCGCATTCAAGAAAGTGGTTTTGCCCGACGAGGTGCCGCCGGAAACCAGCATGGAGAGCCGACTTCTCGCCGCGAGCCGGATGAAGGCCTCGATCTCATTGCCGTCGAGCAGACCACAGAGCTCGCAATCGAGCTCACTCAGGCCTCCCTCCCCGCTTTTTGTGACCCGGTCAAAGGATCCCATGCGCCGGTAATCCTCCAGGCGCATGTCCTTGATGACCTGCTTGCGGATGGCGAAGGCTCCCCCGTTGGTCGTCGCGGGCGGCAATACCCCCTGAAACCGTTCGCCCGATGGCAGGGCTGCGGAGAGGAGCGGGTGTTCCTCATTGATCGATTGGCCCGAGTGCCCGGCCACGCGCTCCGCGATATGGCGGATCATGGTCGCGGAGAGCGCCGGAAGCGCGTGTCGGATCATGCTGGAGGCGCCGAAGACTTCGACCCAGATTTCACCGGGTTGGTTGGCGCAGATTTCAACGACACTGTCGTCCTGAAGCCAGGGGCGTAGAGGTTCGAGCGCGCTCTCCAGAAACACGGTTTCATGGGTATGCGCCGCTCTTGATGACGCGCGCATGTTCATTTGGTGATGCGCCCGGAGGGTACGCGTGCAGGCGCGGGATAAACCGGTCCGCGTTTCATCTCCGCTTTGATCTCATCAAGGGCTTCACGAACGGGGTCCGGGTAGAGCATCGAGAAGTCAAGATCGCGGCGCACGAAGACCGTGATCCGTGTTCCCTGTTCGATATGAATGGTCGGGGGGATGTTGATCGAGTTCTTGAGCGCCTCATTGGCAAGATTGGTCATCGTCTGGGAGACCTGCTGTGCCCCGATCTGCCGTGCATTGCCGATCATGCCGTCAGGTTGAAGGGTGGTGGTGCTGGTCTGGCCGGTCACAGGATCGGTGATCGTGATGGTCCTGCCCTGCTGGCTCTGATTGTTCTGTCCAAGGCCGGCAATGAACTGGGAGACACCACCGATAAGGCTCAGGAGCACGGCGGAGCCGTAGCGTTCGGCGTAGTGATTATCGACCGTGCCGGCGCTGCCAGCGCGACCGAGTTCATCCGTGCCGATGGAGGCGAGTTGAACGGAAACACCATCCGCACGTAAGAGACGCGTCCAGACGATAAAGACGCGCGTCTGCCCCTGCGCCATGCCGGATTTGTATTCGCCCACGAGGCGCGAACCCGCCGGGATCAACACGCGCCGACCATCAAACGACCAGACATTTTCTGAGGTGATGGCCCGGACCATGCCCGGCAGGTCACTCTGTATCACCGTTTCAAGCACGCCTCGAATGAAGGTGCCTTGTGCGACCAAGGCATCGATGCGGGCGTTCTTGGTCGCACTCGAAACCTCGACCCCCGCGCTCCCGGCACTCGCGAGGAAGCGTCGGTTCGGATCTTCCTCGCGCTCATTGGCAGGGCGAGCCGCGTTTGCGTTCTCGCTTGATGACCGTGCGCCAGGGATTGCGGCATCGGCATTATCCGCAACGACTTGCGGGGCGCGCAGGCGCTCCCATTTCTTGCGCTCTTCTTCCTCGCGCTTGAGACGCTCGATTTCGGCAAGGCGCCGAGCCTCCGCGTCATCCTGAGGGGATATAGGCGGCGTGAGCGTTGCGACGGGTGGAGCAATGGGCGGCGGTGGAGGTGGTGGCGCAACCGGTTCGGGCGGAGGAACAGTGAAACGCCCTGTGTCGATCTGGGCCTTTGGGGTTTCAATCTGCGGCGCCGGAAACTGCGTCGTTCGAAACTCCTCCTGATCGACGGTCGTGCTCGGCCCCTTCGCCCCGTAAAGGCTCTGGTAGATCATGAACCCCGCCAGAGCGAGAGCGCCAACTGGAACGCCGATCTTGATGAAGGTGCCGAAGGTCGTGGCCTCGTGAGAGACGGCCGTTGCTGCGGAATGCTCGAGTTCGAGATTGCGGTAATCGCTGGGGCTCGGCATCAGCGCACCTCCCCGCTCGCCTTTGCCTCAAAGCCGATGCGCTGGAGATCGGGGGCGGTATCGGGCTGATTGTCGGGGTTGAGCCGGAGGTTGAACAGGCATGTCACCTCCTCGCCGTGGCGCAGGGTCCATTGGAAATTGACCTTGTCGAGGACGATGAAGTTGCCCTCTCGCCGGAAGTTGACGAGGCTCTCGTTCTTCTCCTTGTCGACGAGAAAGATCGCGGGGGTCTCCGTCTGCGGCGGGAACTCGATCCAGGTCTTGACCCCATCATCGAAAGCGAGGGTCGGCTTGAAGCGTGTTGAGCCTTTAAAGCCGTAGCTCGTATTGGCGTTGTTGCGGTCAAAGCCCTTCATGTTGGGAAGGGCGGCCCGCGTCTTGGCTTGCGACAACAGCCGCTGGTCGAGATCATCGTCGGGATAGCGAAAGCGGATCTTGAAGATCTGGCGCTTGGGGTCACGAAACGCGGAGCGCAGGATGAAGGAGTAAAGCCGCTTGTTGGTGACGACATTGAGGTTGGAAAAGGCGTCCTTGTCGACCGGCTTGATGAAAATGATGTTCCCGCGCCGATTGGGCTCGACTTTCCACGCGACCGAGTCCCCGAGCGCGAGGGTCTCGAGCTTCTCATCATCGGCGAGAATGATCATGGTCGAGACGCCGTAACTGGCATCGACCGCGACGACATTGTCCCTCTGATAGGTCACTTCCCGCACGCGCGGATCCAGTGCCCGGGCGCGCGGCGCGGATTCCGCTTGCGCGAAGTTGCCAGTGAACAGGAACGCCAGAATGGCAAGGGCAAGGCGCATCATGGCTTGGCCCCCGGCAGGGTGGCGGGGCTCGGGACTGTTTCCTGATCGCGCCGATATTCGGTCACCTGAAACCCCAGCGGGTTCTCAAAACGGTATTCGTTCTTGATCGGGGTGGCTGTGTAGCGAAAGCGGATCAGCGAGACCCAGTGACGTGTGACGGTGTTGGTCTGGCTCTTCTCTTCGGTCGAGAACCGCACGAGCGCGGTGCGGCCGTTCGGAAAGGTCACGGATTTGACGGTCACAGCGATGATCGCGTTGAGGCCCAAGACCTTGATCGGATTTTTTGGATTAGCCGGCGAATAGATCTCGGTCAGCTCGCGCGCGGCGTCCCCGGTTGCAAGGAGCTGCGCGATCTCGAAATTCTCTTTGAGGGCTTTCGGGTCATAGGTCTCGCGCATCTTGACGTAGCGGACCACGTTGAAGGTCGTGACCGCTTCATCTTGTGTGAGAACGCCTTCTGCCATCGGACGTTTGACCTCAACAAACCCCGTCGCCTTATCGACCACCACCATGTAGGGCTCATAGGATTTGAGCGGGACGAGCATGACGAGCGCGATCAGCGCGAGGACCGCGAGCAAGGTCATGATGCTCGCGATCGCCCAGGCGATGGCGCGCGACGCCCTGTTCTTGCGAGCGATGTCGTGTTCCCATGTCCGGGCTTCCTCGTAATAGCGGGAATCACCCTTGGGCGTCGGGGGCGCTAACGCGCTCTCGGTTGTTGTCATTGTCAAATCTCGAAAATTGGAATTGGCGCGTCAGATCGGCTGTCTGAGCTGGTTGGCGAGGCGGTTATGGTCCGGAGTTTCGCGCCGGGGCGGTGAAAGCGCGGGAGGCGATCCGTCCCGATATCCGGCGACAGCGTTTTGCATCCGGGCCGAGCGCAAGGCGGCGCGTCGCTCGTTGAGGGAGAGCATCCTCGTCATCGGGATGCGGGCATTGCCAGCAGCATCGAAGAAGCGACCGATGCGCGTATAACCCATGGGGATGCCGCCCGCGATGGAGGCCGCGACGCTATTGAGCTGATGAAGCAGCAGGATGCCGATGATCGCGACCAGGATGATCGGCGCGATATCGGCGAAGGTGGTGGTGAACCCGTTATTCGCGGTGTTGAGGCGATCGAAGAACTGCTGCGTCAGCCCGACGTAGAAGGCGATGAAGGCGTAAACCAGCACCTGCACCACGAAATACTGCACGAGCGTCGCCATCCAGCCGGAGAAAAATCGCGACGTCACCCCGAAAAGCAGCAGGACGATGAAGATCGGGGCAAGGCCGAGAAGCAGCCACATGAAGATCTTCGAGAGAATGATGAGGAAGAGCCCGAAGCCGACGAGGATGGCCATGGCGATGAGCAGGATCGCGGCGATGAAATAAGGGCCGGGGTTGGTGATCCCTGCGTTCTTGACGAAGGCCGCGACCGCATTGCCCGTCGTATCCCAGAGGTTCTGGAGGGCGGTCTGGACGGCATTGACCGAGGTGAGGTTCACCGAAAGGCCGGTATAGTTCATGCTGCCGACGACATTGAGCAGCGCATTGCCAATGGCAGCCGGTCCCTCGTTCATGGCGGTATAGACGAGGCGCTGGAATTCCCCCCATGAGGTTGCCAGCGCATAGATCAGGAAGGCCCGAAAAAGGCGGAAGGCGTGATCGCTTGGGCCCCCGCTTGCGGTTCCCTGCCAGATCCCGATCCCCCAGAAGATGACATAGAGCGTGAGCAGCAGCCCGCCGACGGAGGTGATCCCGCCATCCGTCAGCGCGTTGGCGAGCGCACCATAGGCGCTGCCGACATAGGTCGTGCCTGCGCGATCAACGTTGCTCAGAAGGTCGGTGACGAGGGCCATGAAGAAGCGCTTTCACAATGGCCGCATCGGACCGCAGGCATTGAGCCCAAGGGGGTCGACGAGAAGTGCGCTCAGAACCTGCGGAAGCACCGCGCCAAGAAAGCTCGAGAGCGGTTGGGCATCGCCCGGCTCACACGGCGCTTTGAGAGGACGATGCCCGCAGGCCGAAAGCGAGAGGGCCAAGGTCGAGATGATGATCATCCGGCGCATCAGCTTACTGCCCCTGCTGACCGAAGGGGCGGTAGGTCATGGCATTGGCGGCGGCAGAAGCTGCCGCGAGGCGATCGAGGTTGGCCTGATTGGTTGCGGTCACGGCGGTATTCACGACGCCGGTCAGCTCGTTGATCGTCTGCCCGGTCTGGATCTGGACCTGCGTGTTCTGATCGACCGATCCCTTGAGATCCTGTGCCGAGCCGATTTGCGATCCGCCTTGCGTGAAAGCGGAGCTTCGTTGCTGGATCGCGCCTTGGGTCGACGAGACAAGCCCCGTGATGGTCGCGCTGACGTTGACCGAGTTCTGATAGGCCTGATCGGTCGGGCGCACCGATCCATTGATGAGACCGGTGAGCGAGCGCACGAGTTGCAGACCGTTGATGAGGTTGGAGACGATCCCTTGCGCGTCCGAGCCCATCCCGCCGAAGGCGAGCGTGCCTCCGGAGATGACGGAGCCGAGCGAGGGCGCGCTCGCCATATTGAATCCTCCGCCGAGCGCCATCTGCGCGAGCGAGCCTTGGGCGGCAGAAGAACGATCCCCTGTGATGGCTTGAAGCGTGCGCTGGGTGTTGGTCAGCACCTCGCGATCAGTCTCCAGAATCTGGCGGGTCGATGTTGCAATCTCCTGCGCTTTGGCGAGGTTTGCGGCATCGTTGACCGGCACCTGCGCAAAAGCGCTGGAAAGCGTGACCAAGAGTGCGGCCGTAGTGAAAAGCGGAATGGCGGGCTTCATGGGATGAGGTCCTTCAGTTCAGGGTACCAGCGCGCCGCTGGCTGGCGGCGAGCGCTTCGAGCAGTTCGGCTTCGGTGATGGTGCTACGGGCAGGAGCTGACGCCGCCGAGGGGCGGACGGGGTCGAGCGTCAAAGTCGATGCAAGTTCAAGGAAGACCCGCACGTTCCCGTCGCTGTCGACATAGCGGCGCGTGATGCAGGCACTATCAGGCGTCGTCCCGCTCGGTGTCGTCGAACAAGCTGTTGGTCTGCAGGGATCACTCAGGCTTCCCGTTCCGCTATAGCCCGTCGGGCAGGCGGGGCCGGGAGGCGGAGGCCGCGGCGGGGTTGGGCCGACGAGCGTGGTGGCGGCCTGACTGGCATCACTCTGATTGGCGAGATTGAGGGCGTTGAGCGCCTGAACGAGCAGATTGGCGCTGGCCATCACCTGGTTCCAGGTCATCCCGTTCTGGATGCGGATCGAAGAGTTCTGATCGAGGGCTTCCGTGACGGTCTGGGTGCTGCCGACTTCGCTGGAGCGGGCACGGTAGGCTTCACCATTCTGCGTGATGGTGCCTTGTGTTGCTTCAACCCCTGAAACCACCGTGCCGGCTTGTGAGCCAAGTTGCTGCTCGTTCAACGTGCCGCCCGTCGCGCCCTGCTGCGGCGTTGCCGGCAAGCCCGGCGCATAATTCTCGACCGCTGCGGCGCCGGTCGTCGGATTGGCCTGACGCTCCGGATTCTGGACATTGCCGCGACCGGATTTGGTCACCGCGCATTTGATGCCCTCGCGCTTCTTTTTGTGATCCAGAAGCACGGATTTGAGCTCGACCTTGTGCGTGCTCTCCTGCGCCTTGCGCTCGAGGATCGCGGCATCATTGACCGGCACGTTGGCGAGTGCAGGGGCGTAAAGGCTGAGAATCAGCGCGAGGAGCGTGAGCGGACGCGCTTTCACGACGCTGCCCTCCCCATGAAGATCGGCAGCCACTGGGAAGGATCCGGGCCAACCTGCTCGATCAGCGATTCAAGCTCGGCGACCGTTTCGGTTCGTCCGGAGAGGACCTTGATGAGATCGCCCATGCCCGCGAGGTTGAGTTTGGCGATGACGCTGTCCTGGGCATGTTTGATCAGGAACGAGCGTTGTTCAGGCACCGAGGTACGGATCCACTCCACCTCGCGCGCGGAGAGACGGAAGGCCTTGCGATAGCTCTCGTCATCCGCTTTCGGATTGGGAAAGAAGATGTTGGTGGCGCTCTGCTCAATCAGCGTGTTCGCGGATTTCGAGCGCACGATGTCGGCGGCGCTCTGGGTGCCGAAGCCGATGATGCCGTTCTGCTTTCGGATGGTCTTGAGCTTGTCCTTGATAAAGGACGCGAAGACCTCGTCTTCGAGAAGGCGCCAACCCTCGTCGAGAAAGATCATCACCGGATCGCCATTGAGAAGCTCATCGGTGCGGTGGAAGATATACATCAGCGCGGCGGTTCGAATGACGGGATCATCGAGGACCCGCGTCATGTCGAAGCCGTAGATCGAGGACAGCGAGAACTGATCGATCGGATTGTTGAAGAGCCAGCCGCGTTGATCGTGTCGGAGCCAGGTCTCAAGGCGCGCAAGAAGATCGCCCTCCCCTGCGCGAAGGCGACCCCTGAGCAGGGTTGCAAAAGCGGGAAGGGTCTTGCCCTCGTCGGGCCCCGTCAGCACAGCGCCGACAGCGTTGCGAATAACCTGCTCTTCGCTGGCCGACATCTGCCGATCATCGCTCGGCTTGAGCATGTAGGCGAAAAGCTGGAAGAGGAATTCGCGGTTCTCGCCGCTATCGGGAAGGCTGAGCGGGTTGAACCCGGTCGATTCACCGGGGCTCAAGACCTCATATTGACCGCCCATGGCGCGAATGAAGATTTCCGCGCCCCGGTCCTTGTCGACGAAGAGAAGTTTCGGACGCGGAACGATCCGCTGTGCCTGTGCGGAGAGGAACGAGAGAAACACCGTCTTGCCTGACCCCGAAGGGCCTACAACTGTGAAGTTCCCAAGATCGCGGATATGGGCATTGAAATAATAGGCGGTCTGGGAGCTGGTCTCGAAGACGGAAAGCGCCGGACCCCAGTGGTTTCCGGAGGCTTGGCCCGAGGGGTAATTATGCAGGGATGCGAGCCCTGCAAAGTTCTTGGACGACAGCGTGGCCTTGCGGGCGATGTAGGCGAAATTCCCCGGCAGCTGCGCCCAGAAGGCGGGCTCGCAATTAAGATCCTCGCGCACCCAGATCACGGACCTGTCCGTCAGTGCAGCGCCGATGGCGGTGACGGCGGCATTGACCTCGCTAAGCGTGCGTCCAAGCGGCATGATCGAGAAATGATGCTCGCCGTAGATCGCTTCGGAGGCGAGAAGTTCATCGCGCGCGATCGCGAGGTGATCGGCGACAATCGATTCCGCTTCATCCGACATATCGACCTGGCGGGTGACGCGGTCGATCTGCTTGGCCGCCTCCGGGCGATCGATGATCGCAAAGCTCTGTGTGAGGATGAACTCATGCGGGGCCCGGAGCAGGAGATCGAGCGAACCCGGCCCCGTAAAGGCGGGATATTCGCGGATCGATAGGATCGCGCCGAAGCGGGTGTCCTCTTCTGAGGCGCCCCGGATCTCGATCGCGTTTCGACCGAAGAAAATACGCTTCATCGCCAATGCTTCGTCGAGCGGCATGCGCGGCAAATGCATCGGGCGAGGTGCTGCGCCATTGACGAGCTGGATCAGGAACTCGAGCGGCTCAGAAAACCAACCGTCCTCGCGCTTGACGACGCTCAGGCTTATGGCCCCGTAAGCGCCGAGGGTTTCGCGGATGGCTGTGGTGACATCGCTCAGTTCGGACAGCGCCTCAGCCTCGCTTGCCGACTGGCCGGCGGCGGTCTTCTTGCCGAGAAGACGTTCCAGCACCCCCTCGAAATTCCCCGCCTGCCCCTGCAACGGTCGGCGAAGAATTGTGAGGTAGATGTCGTTGACGAACATGCGGCGCTTGCCGAGCGCCTCATGGTAACGCCGGTCGAGTTCCTCGCAGAATGCGTTCTCGAAGGTGGAGGGGATGCCGGGTTCGACCTCACGCCGAATGATGTGCTGATAGAGCGCGAAGCGGGAGTTCCCGAGCATGCGCACGAGATCATTGCGCGCCATCATGCGGGCGTTGATCTCACTCATGTCGGCGGTCTCGAAGCAGTAGCCATCGAGCTTGAGCGTGGTGATCAGTAGGCCTGTTTTGGTGCGTATTGTCGTGTCATCGACGTGGCGCGCGTAGGGGATGTGTCCTGCGAGCGGTCGCTCCCGTGAAGCGGCCGAGCCAAAGGTCATCTCGGCAAGAAGGGCGCGCGCGACCATTTGCGCCTCAAACCGAATAGGTATCCGCCCCCCAGAACGCGCGTGAACGCGGGGGGCATTGGGCGGAGCGCACGAAGAGGATTTCGAAGATGCGCTCATCGCGCAACGTCATCACGAACCCGAAGAGATGGAGCGGGATCGCAACCAGCAGCATCGCGAGGTTATGGCTCGCCAGAAACACGACGGAAGTCGCGACCCCGTTGAACATGAAATACATGTAGGGAACGCCCATCAGCGTCGGGGCACGCGTGAGCGCCCGCACCAGCGGAACGATAAGGGGCTTTTCGAGATCGCCCTCGCTCATCGTCCGACAGCCGACTGGAAGAACTGGACGATCTGGGCCGAGCCGAACACCAGCACGATGCCGGAAATGACGGATGCTGAAATACCCCAGGTGAGGCGTCCGCTCCACGCGAGGAACCCGCAGGCGATGACCGCGAGGATGGCGAGCGATGTGGCGATCGGTCCCGTGAGCGCCTGAACGAGAGTTTGCAGCGTCGATTGAACCGGCTGGAGCGTGCCCTGCGCAAAGGCATCGACGCCGAAAAGCGCGAGAGCGCTGACGATGAGGGCAAGGCGCGGAAGGGGGCGGCGCATAGGAAAAGCGCCGCGCGGGGAAACATTACAGGACATGAATTTTACTCGAGGTTGAACACAAAACCGGAAGCCCAGCGCGGATCCGGGGAGGCCGATTGACGCTCTTTCGAGCGCGGTGAGGCGGATTCGTGCGCGCCAGCTTGCGCGCTCAAAGGCGGAGCAGTCTGCGTGAGCATAGGCAGTTCCCCGATGGGGCCCGCAAGCTCGTGCAGCGCGATGACGACAAAGCGCAATGTCTCTTCGGAGCGCGGAACACCACCACTTGCAATGAAGGCCTCTTCGCCATCGCGGTAGGCCGCGAAATGATGAAGTGGGTTGGGGTAGCGGTGGCGAAGTGCATAGAGCTGTGCGACGCCGCGTTGGATCGACGCCGTCATCTCTGCACACGAGCGCGCGGGTAAATCCAAGGTCGGCGTGATGCGGGGCGGTATGGTTGGGCCGCCTGCCTGTGTGGTCTGGGCGCCAAGCTGACTTTCAGCGCGCAGCACCGCATTCAGCGTTTCCAGCGGAAATTTGATCGCTTCGGCTTCGCGCGTTGCAATGGCCCGGATCTCTGCGGGACGGAGTTTGCGGGAGCCGCTGCACGCCTCGCCGTTGTCATCACCACCAATCGTCGCGGGGCGCATGGGAACGATGCGCCCCTCTGAATCCAGCATGGCATTGGCGGGGACAACAGGTGCTTCCGGCGTCATCTGGGCGAGCGGCCGCTCAAGCCGGATCGCGACTTTTTCAGGGTGATTGGGGCGATCTGGTAACGTCTGAGCCATTGCCAATCCTGATCCAGCCAGCGTGAGCGCGAGGCTGATGCCAAAAATTCGAATCATGAGGACCACCGTTCTGGGGTTGCGATGGTTTCTAACAAGCGATATGCAGTAAACAATATATTAAAGTCAACACAACACCTGCTCCTTTTTGGAGCAACTCCGGAACACCGATGCTTCGTCCGTTTCTTTTCTCCGTTGCCGCAATGGGATCGCTCGTTTCGGCCGCCCCAAGTGCCGTCGCGCAGGACGCTTCCTTCGGCTGCAAGGTGCTGCTTTGTGCTGCGGCAACCGCGCCATCCTGGTCCGGGATTCCCTACTGCGTGCCCGTGATGACGCAGCTTTTCCGGATGCTCGCGCGGGGTCGGCCCTGGCCGACATGCCCGGAGGGGAACGCGGGCGGGTTGGGGTATGAACCTTACCTCCCCTGCCCTGCGCCGGGCTTGCCGTATTCGCTGGCAGGCGAAGGTGGTGGCTACGTTCCTGATGCGAATGGCGGCCTTTGCGCCGATCCTGCGCGCATCGCTCGGGAGTGTGTCAGCTCTGGCGATAACGGCTCGTCCTGCGATCAGGCGAGCCTGTTGACCCCGCGACCGCAACGCGCCGAGCCGCACTATGTCGACATCACCACGGGTGGGCAGTCCACGCGGTTCTATTTCTCGCTGCGGGGCTATTGATCCATGATCAAGAGATCGACCGCGGCGGCGGTGGCCGTCATCGTGGGGCTCGGGATGATCCCAGCTCACTCGCAAAGCGCGAGCCAGGCTTGGATTCCGCTTCCTGAAACTGCGCGATTTGAAACGGGCGATACTTGGACGATCGGCACTGCCCGGTATCGTCTTTACGGCGTTCAGGCCTGCTTGCGCGGGACCAACTTCACCAACACCAATGGTCAGAAACGGGATTGCGGGGAAGCGGGCCTCTCGGTGCTCCTCAGTCTGGTCCGTGACCTGAAGCCTTTGTGCGCGAACGTTCTTGAGGGGCAGCAGGCAGGCACAATCCATGTGACCTGTTTTGCCTTCCCGACCACCGGCACAGCAGCCGGAAGCCGTATCGATTTAGGGGTCGCGCTTATCGCTTCAGGCTTCGCCTTTGCTGCGCTCAAGCCTGATGGCAAGCCAGTCCATCTCCCCTATTTTGTTGCAGAACTCGATGCCAAGCGCGCTAAAGTCGGGCTCTGGGCGTTTCCCGATCTGCCCGAGCCCAATGCCATCATTTTCAAGGCACTGCGCGATTCTCAGGCCGGGGCTGCTACAGGTGGACATGATGGGGTGCACCCGTGATGGCGAGGCACGCCTTTTTGGTCGCCCCCGTCCTTTGCGCTTCTATTTTCTCAAGTGCGGTGCGCAGCGAGAGCCATTCCGATGATCCGAAGGCGTGGCGCGCCATGACGGTGATGGACCTCCAACTGGTGGGGCCGCAGCAAGCCTTTCATGCCGGGATCTGGAATGATCTCATTTCTAACAACAACGCGGCGCAGGTTGCAGCTGCAGCGAAGACACCAAACCTTCTATCGATCGGGAATCCGCCAGCCCGCGCCGTTTTTGTCACGGTCAGAAGTCCACAGGTCGTTGTGGTGCTGAGTATCCTCGGCGCCCCGCGCCTTTGCGAGCCTCTCTCGGGTTCGACATCCGTACTTCGCTGCCCCATGCGTCTCATCCGGTTCGAGAACGGGAAGAGTTCGATGCGCGAAGGGCGGGGGTGTTTCGCCGGGGGGAAGCCGGGAAGCAATGAACCGGCGGCCTATGCTTCTTACGATACCTCCTCCCGGATGATCCGTTTGGGGGTGCTTACGGGTTCGAGTGCGGTCGAGGGCTGTTCGCAGTCTGTGCCGGTCAGGGAGAGTGAGTGATGACACCTTGGGTGAGAGGTTTGGGTTTGGCTCTGGGGCTGGCGTCGGCCGCTCCGGCGGCCTTCGGCCAAGGCGCCGAATGGAAGACGATGGAGCATCATGATCTGACCGATAAATCGTCAGACGCGCTTCAGACCGTCTTATGGCGCAGCGAGATCGCGGATCAGAACACCTATGTCAGCCAGAAGCTGGGCCGCGATCTTCAGGGGAGAAACGCTTCCATGGTAGCGCTCGTTCAATCCTTTGATTTCGCTGCCAAGCGCGTGGAGGTATCCGTGCTTTCTTCCCGCAAATGCGAAGGAGGCGCGAACCACAACGCAAGTGGTCCGGAGCATTCCCTCTGCCCGCTCAAGATCGCGCTGACAGAAGCAGGGCAAACGCGCGTTGTGGCAGAGGGTACGGGTTGTTTTGTGGAAGCCCCCGAACGCGATGCCGCTCCGCCCCATCAACAAGACGCAATACAGGTTCAATTTGATCCGAAACAGGGTGTCTTGAAGATGCGAGCCCTTCTTGGCGGGCGATGGGTTCCGGAATGCACCCGCTCCTTCGCGCTGTCGCGGTAGGTGCGAGATGCGAAAGACCACTTTCGTCGCTTTGGCGGCATGTTTCTGGATTGCGCTCGCTTGTGTTCCGGCTTCCGCACAACGGCAGCAGTATTGCGAGCGAACCAATTATTCGGCGCAGGAAATCACCAATGCCGTGAATTCCTCTCCCCTTCGAGATGAACTCAAGGCGACTTCCTGCTCACTCGGTGGGCTCGGCCGTTTCGAATCTGGCGGCAACACGGGCGTCTACAATGGCAGCTGTTGCACGGGGATCTTTCAGCTCAACAATGCGAACGTCCGGAACTACGCCGGGGTGGACCGCCAGACGTTCGGCTGCATGAGCCTTCAACAGCAGGTCGATGCCTGGGCCAGATTGACCAATGACGGCTACAACACTGGCGTTGTCCGCCGCCTGACTGAGATGGGCACCTTTGATGGTCAGCGCGTGGATGCGAGTTTTATTGCGGCTTGCATCCAGCTCGGCACGGGGAATTGCCAGACCATGGTCAATTCCGGTCGCTGTTCAGGCTTTGCAGATTCCAATGGAACGACAATCTGCGATATGGCGCGCGCGGCGCAATCGAACGCTGACCCCAATTGCCAGAACAATCCCAATGCTCAGGCCTGTGACCTCGGCCCGGGGGATTTTGGCGGAACGGGTCCGGTTGCCGCTCAGCCACCTGCACCTGCAGCCGCTGATATTCGGGTCGGCGTTGGCCAGGTGTGAGCGCTGCCCACTAGTGCGTTTCGTTATCAGGAACGCTTGATCGCTTTGCGCGAGGCTTCGCGCTGCTCGTCGATTTTCGTCAGAGCTTCGACACGGGCCCTGCTCGCGGCCGTAATCGCCTCAAGATCGATATCATGTTTGGCGAGTGCTTTTGTCACGACGCCGTCGTTGAGGCCAATCAGCTCCCAGACCGAGAGACCGAGGCCTTTGGCGATGACCTCAAGGGTATCAAGCGTGGGGTTGGATTCACCTCTGACCAGCAGATAGTAGGTTCCGGGCGAAATCCCGATCTTCCGAAGGAAGGTTTGGAGATCATCGTGTTCAGCCGCCAGCTGCTCCAGTCGCAGGCCGAGGAGCGAGGCGAGGGTCTTTTCGACCGTGCGGCTGCGGCCAGCTTTTGGGGCCATCGATTTTACCTTCAATGATCGTCGTGCGAAAACGATGACACCTGAACCATCGATAGCGCAAGCACGATTCCTGCAATAGGTGTTTGACGATATATTGTAGGCGATGAAAATCCTAAGGTTTAAAATACGTTAGTAGCAGCGATCTGTCCTCAGTCGGAATAGCAGCTCAGCTTCTGAAGCTCCGGCAGAGCTTGTTCGATCACATCGGCATCCAGCTCACTCTCGAAAACCAGAGCATGGACGCTTGCCCAATAGAGAACCTCACTGTTATCAGAATGATAGACGCCGCTCGCCAGCCTGCGCGCGATCAGCTCTCTGACGTTTTCTGCGGGATAGGACTTCAGAAACTCGACCAGTGGTCGAAGGGGACCTCGTGGCGGGTGGGCCATGAGTTCAAACGCTTCCGGCAAAATTCTCTCC
Source organism: Pseudomonadota bacterium (assembly GCA_020161475.1). Classification (GTDB taxonomy): domain Bacteria; phylum Pseudomonadota; class Alphaproteobacteria; order Rhizobiales; family Beijerinckiaceae; genus Rhabdaerophilum. The sequence continues at coordinate 26,632 of JAIUNQ010000004.1, forward strand.
ATCTCGCAATCTGATTCTTGGAAAGCGGCCAGACATGACTGACTCCAGTCCTAATTTCAATCTGCAATATATTGTATGAACATCCACTGTGGGGAGGGATCTGGAAATCTTCCGGAGGTGGGCGGCTGGGCAGAATTAGAGGTTGGCCGTCGTGGGAATGACGGCTTGGAAGGGGAAGAGAGAGGTTCTGCCCCGGCCGTCATGGAGATGACGCCAATGACCATTCAAGCCCTCGCCCCTCGCCAGGAACTTGCCACTTCACGCGATATTCCGCTCTCCAAGCTGGTGCGTTCGGATGCCAATGTCCGCAAGGTCAAGTCCGGGATCAGTGTCGATGAACTCGCTCAGGATATTGCGCGGCGCGGCCTGCTTCAGTCGATTTCGGTTCGACCGGTTCTTGATGTTGCTGGCGCTGAGACCGGCACCTATGCTGTCAGTGCTGGTGGTCGGCGTTTCGCGGCCCTTCGCACCTTGGTGGAGGAAGGGCGTTTGCCCGCCGATACGCCTGTTCCCTGCCTCATCAAATCTGACGGTATCGAGGTGGAGGATTCGCTGGCCGAGAACGTCATGCGTGCCGGGCTCCATCCGCTTGATCAGTTCCGCGCCTTCAAGTCGCTCAGCGATCAGGAAGGGCTGACGATCGAGGAGATCGCCACACGCTTTTTCGTCTCACCCCAGATTGTCCGGCAACGCCTGAAGCTCGCATCCGCAAGCCTCGTGCTTCTCTCAGCCTACGCGGAGGACGAGATCAACCTCGATCAGTTGATGGCGTTCTGCGTGAGCGGTGATCACGCTCGTCAGGAAGCGGTCTGGGAGCAGATCCGGCACAGTTACAATAAGGAGCCCTATGCAATCCGGCGCCTGCTCACTGAGGGCGCGGTCAAGGGCAATGACCGCCGCGTACTTTTTGTCGGGGCCGACACCTATGATTCCGCTGGCGGCATCATTGATCGAGATCTCTTCGCTGAGGATGGCGGCGGTTGGTTTTCCGACGTGGCACTGCTCGACCGGCTTGCGAGCGAGAAGCTTGCAGCTTGCGCCCAGCAGATTGAGGCTGAGGGCTGGAAGTGGGTCGAGACCGCTGTTTCGTTTCCCTACGGCCATCTCAATGGGCTGATGCGTCTGACTTCAGAACCGGTCCCGGTCAGCGACGATGAGCAGGCAGCCTATGATGCTGCACTCGTCGAGTACAACGCACTTTCACAGGAGTATGAAAGCGCGGAGGAACTGCCCGAAGATATCGATCGCAGGATGGGCGAACTCGAAGGCATCATGGCGGCGATTGAAGATCGTCCTGCAACCTTCGTTGCCACCGAGCTTCCTCATGCGGGTGTCTTCATCAGCATCGATCACGATGGTCGCCTTCGTGTCGAGCGCGGCTTTGTTCGCCCGGAGGATCGGGCTGCGCTCAATGCGATGCGATCCGGCGCGTCTTCCGGATCCTCGGATGGCGAGGAGACATCGGAAGGCGGCCGTGCCGTTCCCGATGATCGCTGCCCCGCCGCGGCAGAAGAAGCGGAGGTGGAAGCCGAGGCGAAGCTCTCGGATAGACTGACCGCCGAACTGACCGCTTGGCGAACCTTGGCCCTGCGCGAGAAGCTGGCGGAGGATCCGGATACCGCTCTACTGACCGTGACGCATGCTCTGGCATTGAAGACCTTCTACCGCTTTGCGGGGCCGGACAGCTGTCTCGAGATCGACCTGCGTTCCGCCAACCTCGATGCTCAGGCAATGGACCTGGGCGAGTCTCCTCTGGCAGCGAGGATGAACGCTCGTCAATCACGTTGGGCCGAGCTTCTCCCGAAATCTCCTCATGAGCTTTGGGAAGTGCTCGTCGCCTACGATGCCGATAGCCTCGCGGCATTGTTCGCCTTCTGCGCATCGCAATCGCTCAATGCGCTCGAGCTTCCCCATGTGCGTCGGACGCGTGAACTTGCCCATGCCGATGCGCTTGCGGATCTGGTGGATCTCGACATGCGCACGCATTGGCAGCCCACGGCGAAGGGGTATTTCTCGAAGGTAACCAAGGCCCAGATTCTGGCGACGATCCGCGAGGTCAAAGGCGAGAGCGCTGCGCAGATGATCGATCACCTGAAGAAGGCCGATATGGCAATCGAGGCTGAGCGCTTGATCGCAGGCAGCGGGTGGTTGCCCCAGCCGCTCAAGGGCACGCGAGAGGCTGCGCCTTTGCGGGTTTCGAGATCGGCGAATGACTTCGGTCAGTTCGATGCACCGCAGGTTGATGTCGATGGGAGCCAGTATGACGAAACGCAGGAGGCAATCCTGCCAGCGTTCCTGACGGAAGGGCTGCACAGCTCCGCTGACTATACCATCGCAGCCGAATAACCCCTCTCCTCATGTCCAATCCCCTGCCCGGCCGAGCCCCGCTCGCGCCGGGCTTTTCGTTTCGGAGAGACCCATGAAAGACGATCAGAATTCATCAGGCGCCCACAAGACCGCCCTTGTCGCCCTCCCCCTCACCTTCTCTGACATCGTAGCTCAGATCGAAGCCGAGAAGCTGCAGCGCGCCGCGCTCCGGCCCGCCAACAAGGCCGCGATATTCGCGGCTCTGGCCGGGGCTGGCGTAGTCTCGGTTGCCGTCACTTTTGATGGCTATGGCGATAGTGGCCAGATCGAAAGCATCGATGCGCGCGATGCTGCCAGTGCGGCTTTGGTTCTGCCAGACCATACCATCGAGAACGTTGCGATCATCTGGGCCCAGAAAGCGCCTGGGCCCCAGCCCATGACTTGGACCGAAGCCATTGAGCATCTGGTCTACGACGCTCTGAGCGAAACCCATGGTGGTTGGGAGAATAACGAAGGGGCCTATGGCGAATTCGTCTTTGATGTTCCGGCTCAGGAGATCCGCCTCGATTACAACGAGCGGGTCACCTCGACTGATTTCTATTCCCATACGTTTTGAGAGGAGACGGACATGGCTCATCCCTACCACCACGCCCTTTCCTCGCAGAAGAAATGGGGCGGCTCGCTCGAAGATTACCTCGCAATCCACGCTTGGTTCGACGCGTCCAAGGAAATCGTCGCGGACTTTCGGCATCGGGCATTACGGCATCATGCCGAGGGCATCTTCATGGCCGAGACCATTTTTGGCGTGACCAGGACCCTGTCGTCAGGTCGGATCATTCCGACGCGCTGGATCGGCGAACAGCATGTCACAGAGGATCTCGGCTTCATTCCGAGTTTCGCCGATTGGGTCCGTGCAATACAGCCGGCGCCCTGGATGGGTCGTACCCAGAAAATCGAGGTCGATCTCGACCCACATCTGCTGATCCGCGAGGTCACCCATGTCTGAGTTGGTCGAAACGCTCGTCTATACGTTCAATGAGCTGGATGAACCTGCCAAGGAGCGTGCTCGCGACTGGTATCGCCGGTGTCTGCCACAGGATGATTGGTATGAAATAGTATTCGAGGATTTCGAGCGGATATGCGATATTCTTGGCGTCGAACTTGCCACCCGGCCCGTTCGTCTTTTGGGCGGTGGGACGCGCCAGAAACCCTGCATTTGGTTTTCCGGATTTTCTTGTCAGGGCGATGGAGCCTGTTTCGAGGGCTATTATTTCTATAGGAAAAGGTCAGTTCATGAGATCCGTGCCTACGCGCCCACCGATCATGGGCTGGCTGCCATCGCGGATGATCTCCAGCGCATTCAGAAAAAGAACTTCTACGCCCTGGAAGCGCACATCCGCCATCGTGGGCGTTACTATCACGAGCACAGCATGGAGATTGACGTCGAGCGTGTAGGTCACGTCAGTCAGTCACTGACCTCAGACGCGGAAGCTGGCGTTGCAGAAGCGCTTCGTGCTCTCGCCCGCTGGCTCTACAGCCAGCGTGACCGAGAATATGACTATCAGATGTCGAAAGAGGTTGTGGACGAGGCGTTGGAGGCCAACGGTTACGCCTTCACGGGAAGTGGAGCGGTGTTCCGGTAGGCACCCGTTTTGGCCTTTCAGCCTCATCGGTTCTGGGCCCGGCAACAGACCGGCAGCAGGCGATCTTCATCCAGCCTCCAGCCGACTGGCCCGTCATTCGCTCTCGCCGTGATGCGCGCACAGACTGTGGTCATCCAGCGTTTCGATGACGCGGCATTGGGCCACGCGCCCGTGCGAGCACCCCTCCACCATGTGCATGAGTTCGCGCCGGAGCGCGCTGAGGCTGGCGATGCGCCGCTCGACCTGTTCCAGATGCTCGCGGGCGAGGCGGTCAGCCTCCTCGCAGGAATGGTCGGGCCGGTCCTGAAGGGCCAGCAGGGTGCGGATCGCCTCGACTTCAAACCCCAGTTCACGGGCATGGCGGATGAACCGGAGGCGTCGAAGCTCCTGCGGGGCATAGAGCCGCCGGTTGGCTTGCGTGCGCTGGGGCACCGGCAGCAGGCCGATCTGCTCGTAATAGCGGATGGTGGGCACTTTCACGCCGCTGGCGCGCGCCGCCCCGCCGATGGAAACATCCATTTTGCCGCCCCTTCGTTTTTCCACTTGCTCCTCTAGTCACTAGAGGATGTATCGGGGGCGCGTTTCTTTCAAGGGCCAAACCGATGAGCACTCAAACCCGCTTCAGAATCGAAGGCATGGATTGCGCGTCCTGCGCCGCCAAGATCGACACCGCTGTGCGCCGCGTTGCCGGGGGGGAGGATGTCTCGGTTTCGGTATCGGCCGGAACCATGAGTGTGCAGCATACGCCGGAGAGCGACCTTGAAGCCTTGGCCCGAACGGTGGCCAGTCTCGGTTACAAGGTCAACGCTGTGGCCGGCGCGCCCGCACGCGCACCGGCGGCACCTGCCGCCTGTTGCGGGCATGACCATGGGTCGGGGTGTGGGCATGATCCCGCGCACAAACACACCCATGACCACCCGCACAAGCATGAAGCGCACAAGCATGAACCGCATGGGCATGATCATGCCGAGGCACAGACCGACACCGTTTCCCTGCATGGGCATGATCATGGGCCAACAAGCGGCGCATGGTGGCGGAGCAGCAAGGGCGCGCTGACGCTGGCCTGTGGCGCGGCTCTGGCACTGGCTTACGGCGTGGGGCATCTCTTTCCCCGCCTTGAGCCCGGTGTATTCATTGCGGCACTGCTGGTGGGGCTGCTGCCGATTGCCCGGCGCGCGCTGATGGCGGCGCTCAACGGCACGCCGTTTTCCATCGAGATGCTGATGAGCATCGCCGCCGTCGGGGCGGTCATCATCGGTGCCAGCGAAGAGGCGGCGGCTGTTGTTTTCCTGTTCCTCATTGGCGAGTTGCTGGAGGGGGTGGCCGCTAGCAAGGCGCGCGCCAGCATCCAGTCTCTGGCCAGTCTGGTGCCGAAGACCGCGCTGATCGAGAAGGATGGTGCAACGCGTGAGGTGGCGGCTCAAACGCTGGCAATCGGCGATATCATTCTCGTGCGTCCCGGTGATCGCATCCCGGCGGATGGCACCATCCTTTCGGGCGAGAGCGCCATCAACGAAGCCCCGGTGACGGGTGAGAGCATGCCGGTGCGCAAGGGTGTCGATGCCTCTGTCTTTGCCGGCACCGTCAACGGGGATGGCGCGCTGCGCCTTCAGGTCAGTGCTGCTGCTGCCGACAACACCATCGCGCGCGTCGTGCGCCTCGTCGAAGAGGCACAGGAAGCCAAGGCGCCGACCGAGCGCCTGATCGACCGCTTCTCGCGCTATTACACGCCCGGTGTCATGGCGGTGGCAGCGTTGGTGGCCGCTGTGCCGCCGCTGCTCTTCGGCGGCGCGTGGGGTGAATGGGTTTATAAGGGCTTGGCGATCCTGCTGATTGGTTGCCCCTGCGCGTTGGTGATCTCGGTTCCGGCGGCGATCGCCGCCAGCCTTTCTGCCGGGGCGCGGCGCGGGCTGCTCATCAAGGGCGGCGCGGTGCTCGAAACTCTGGGCAAGACCACCGTGGTCTGCCTCGACAAGACTGGCACGCTCACCTTGGGCAAGCCGGTGGTGACGGATATCATCGCCCTCGAGGCCTCAGAGGCGGATGTCCTGCGTTTCGCAGCGGCCGTCGAAACAGGCGCCAGCCATCCGCTGGCCCTCGCCATTCTTGCCAAGGCGGAGGGCCTCTCGCTTCCCGCTGTGGAAGAGGCTCAGGCGCATGGCGGCAAGGGGGTTTCCGGGCGCGTCGAGGGGCGCGTTGTGTTCCTTGGTTCGGCGCGCGAAGCGGGCGCGCGGGCCAGCCTGCCACCGCAGGTGCTGGAAGCGGTTGCCACGCTGCATGATGCGGGCAAATCCACCGCTCTTCTGCTGCTGGATGGGGCCCCCGCTGGCATCATCGCCATGCGTGACGAGCCGCGTGCGGATGCTGCTGCCGGCTTGAAGGCACTGGCGCAGCGCGGAATCCGCACCGTGATGCTCACCGGCGACAATGCCCGCGCTGCCAAGGCCATTGGTAGCACCTTGGGCATCGAGGTGCGCGCCGAACTGCTGCCGCAGGACAAGCAGCGCATTGTCGGGGAGTTCAAGGCTCAGGGGCAGGTGGTGGCCAAGGTGGGCGATGGCATCAACGATGCGCCCGCGCTCGCGGCGGCGGATGTCGGCATTGCCATGGGCGGGGGCACGGACGTTGCGCTGGAAACGGCAGATGCCGCCGTGTTGCATGGGCGTGTGGGCGATATCGACGCCATGATCGCCCTCTCTCGCCGCACGCTCGGCAACATCCGCCAGAACATCACCCTCGCGCTGGGGCTCAAGGCGGTGTTCCTTGTCACCACGGTGCTGGGCATCACCGGCCTTTGGCCCGCTATTCTCGCCGACACCGGCGCGACCGTGCTGGTGACGTTGAACGCCCTGCGCCTGCTGCGCCTCAGCCCTGTGGCGACATCGTGACTGGACGACCGATCCACCCGCCGGAATCCGGCCAGGCGGGGTGGAAATCGTCGACGATGTAAGCGTGGGTGTGGCGTTCGCCAGCCCCGGCGGCATGGGAGGATGGCGGCCCGGCGTGGACATGTTCGATCGCCTCCGGGTCTTCGCGTGGCCAAAGGCGCATGGCCCCCGCCAGCGCGAGGAGCGACAGCAAGGCCATGGAAAAGGCGGCCAGTTCCAGCCCCGCAACCGCCCCCAGCCACCCCACCAGCGGATAGGTGAGGAGCCAGCAGGCGTGGGATAGGGCGAATTGCGCGGCAAAGAGCGCGGGCCTGTCCTCGGCATGGGCGGAGCGTCTCAAAAGCCTGCCGGATGGTGTCAGCGTCGCGCCATAGCCGACCCCGATCAGCACCCACACCGGCAGCAGCAGCGCATAGGTCTGCACGAAACCGGCTGCCAGCGCCCCGAGGGCGAGCAGGCCTCCCCCCGCGAGCATCACACGACGATCCGCCAGCGTCTCCAGCAGGCGTGGCAACGCCAGCGCCGACAGCATGGAGCCGCCACCGAAGCAGGCCAGTGCCAATGCGGTTTCGCGCGCGCCAAGCCCGAAGCAGTTCTGGACGAAAACAACCGTGTTGACGATGACCAGCGCGCCGGCCGCTGCCGCAACGAGGTTGATGGCGAGCAGCCCGCGCAGGCGCGGCGTGGCGAGATAGATGCGCATCCCCCGCGTGGTTCTGTCATAGATACCGCGCGGCGCGGCGGGCTTCGGGCTGGGGAGACGGACCGAAAGCACCAGCATCGCCGAGCCGAGAAAACCGATCACGGTTCCCGCGAACAGGCCATGGAAACTGATGACGCTCAGCAGGGCTGCTGCCAGCACCGGACTGAGCAGGCTTTCAAGATCATAGGCCAGACGCGAGAGGGAGAGCGCGCGGGTGTAGTCCTCCTCTGCGGTCAGGATATCCGGGATCGTGGCCTGAAATGTCGGCGTGAAGGCGGCGGAGGCGGCCTGCAACAGGAAAACCAGGAGGTAGACCTGCCAGACCTCGGACACAAAGGGCAGAAAAAGGGCGATGCCCGCCCGCACCAGATCCAGCGCCACCAGCATGGTACGGCGCGGCCAGCGCTCGGCGAAGGCCGCAGCCACCGGGGCGACACCCACATAGGCGATCATCTTGATGGCGAGCGCCGTGCCCAGCACGGCCCCGGCGGAAGGCCCCGCAAGCTGATAGGCCAGAAGCCCCAGCGCCACGGTCAGCAGGCCGGTTCCCACCAGCGCGATCACCTGCGCCAGAAAGAGATGACGGTATGTGCGGTTGGCCAGAACAGCCAGCATGATCGTGATCCTGTTTGAGTTGCGCGGGATGTTCGCCCGTCACAGGCAGTTGTTGTGCAGCTTCCACTTCTGTTCGTGCCCGATCGCCTTGGCGAAGTCCGGCACCTTGCAGCGTCCGCCATTTTCCGGGGAAGCGGTTGTGACCTGCGGCTTCGTGTTCGCGGCCTCCGGCAGGTGCTGGCCCAGCGCCACCATGCCTGCGAGGAACAAGGCCAGCGTGCCGAGCTGAAGCGGCGCGATCCTCTGCACGGGTTCCTTCTCGCGCACCTCGCACACCCCGCCAGGGCACAGACGCGCGGCCTGCCGGTTGAAGGCATTGTAGATCATGCATCCCAGACAGATGCCGAAGGCGGCCTCGAAGAACAGAAGGGTGAGGCAGACAAGACAGGCCAGCAGTGTGAACGGGCCGCGCACGCCCTGAAGCACCACAAAGTAGAGCATGGGGGCCGCGATCATCAATCCCAGGGCCCAGGCGAAGCGCTTCTGCGCCGCGCCGGTATATTCCGGCGTCTGGTTGCGGACCGCGATGCGACCGAGGATCAGGCTGGGCGCGAAGCGCGGGTTGATAAGCACCCGGATCACGAAATCAATGAAAAAGGCCACGACAACCAGCTGGATGAGCCGGAAATTTCCGTCGAGCCAGGCGTTCATAAAGGCAACCAGCGCGATCAGCAGCAGGATGCCCGCACCTGCCCGTGCCTCGCGTTCGTTCAGAACCGGCATGTCATACGCCGATACGCTTTCGCCGAACTGGAAAATTGCGCTCACGATACCCCCTCCTACCAACGGTTCGGCTGCATCAACGCAGCCAGACCCCATCCCTGCATGAAATCCACCAGCCCGGAAATGAATTCCCTGTCATGGTGTGGACATGCCATGCTCGACCGGCAGCGAGGCCGCGCACCACTCCGGGAAGCCGTCCTCCAACCGCCGCGCGCCAATTCCGCGCGCGCGCAGCACGGCAACGGCTTCGAACGAGAGGACGCAGTAGGGGCCACGACAATAAGCGACGATCTCCCGGTTTTCCGGCAGTTCGGCCAGCCTCACCTCAAGCTGGTCTAGGGGTATGTTGAGCGCACCCGGCAGGTGTCCGGCGATGAATTCATCTTCCGGTCTCAGGTCCAGCAGGGTGACATCTCCCGCCCCGAGCCGGGCGGCCAGCTCGTCCCGTCGCACAGGCTCCATGTCATCCTTGCTGTGAAAATACCCTTCCATCACCGCCCGCACCTCAGCGAGGTGCGCTTCGCCAAGACGCCGAAGCGCGCTCACGACGTCGATCACATCCGTGCCCGCAAGACGATAGAGAACGCGCTTGCCATCCCGCCGCGCACTCAGCAGACCGGCGCGCCGCATGAGTTGCAGATGCTGGGAGGTGTTGGCCACGCTTTGCCCCAGCCGGGTGGCGATTCCCTCGACCGCGCGCTCGCCCTGCGCGAGCTGTTCGATGATTTCCAGACGGTGAGCATGGCCCAGTACGCGCGCGATTCCGGCAAAATGTTCGAGGATCTGGCGTTTGGGGGGCTGGCTTGACAAAGCGGGCATCACTCATCATTCAATAATTCAATTGAATGAATGGTATCATGCTGCCCACTCTGGAAGGAACAGGAAAATGCGCCTTCTCTTCATCCTGAACGATCCACCCTATGGCACGGAGCGTGTCTATAACGGACTTCGCCTTGCTCATGCGATGGCCCGCAAGGAACCCACCGCCACCGTCACGGTCTTCCTGATGGCGGATGCCGTGCTGGCGGCCCGTGCGGGGCAGAAGACGCCGGAGGGCTTCTACAACACCGAGTTGATGCTCAAGCGTGTGCTTTCCGCCGGGGGCACGGTGCTCCTTTGCGGCACCTGCATGGACGCGCGCGGTTTGCCGGAGGAAGGCATGGTTCCGGGTGCCAGGCGCAGCACCATGGATGCGCTGGCCGAGGCGACCCTCGAAGCCGATCGCGTGCTGACCTTCTGAGCGGGAACATGCCGATGTCCTCTTCCATGCACAGGCAAGTCCTCCTTCTCTCGAGCGCGCAGGCGCTGTTCCAGATCGCCTCCGTTCTGGTGATGACAGTGGGCGGTCTGGCAGGGGGGCAGGTGTCTCCCGATCCGCGGCTGGCAACGGCGCCAATCGCGGCCATGTTCCTCGGCACCGCGCTCGCCACCATGCCGGCGTCCATGTGGATGGCGCGCGCCGGACGTCGCGCGGGGTTTCTCGCCGGGGCCACCCTGGGCATCTCGGGCGGCCTGATTTCTGCCGCTGGCCTGCGTTTCGGCTCGCTCGCGCTGCTTTGTCTTGGAACGGCACTGGTCGGGGCTTACCAAGGGTTTGCACAGTTCTACCGTTTCGCGGCTTCGGAAGTCGCGGATGATGTTTTTCGTCCCCGCGCGATCGCGCTGGTGCTGGCGGGGGGAATCGTGGCGGCGCTGCTGGGGCCTCTGCTGGCGCGCTGGGGCGGGCCGCTGGTGCAGCCGCTTTACGCAGGATCGTTCCTGCTTCTTTCACTGGTCAGCGTGCTGGCTTTTGCCGTCCTGCTCGGAGTGCGGGTGCCTTCGCCGCTTGTGACCGGGAGCGGCGAAGCCCGTGCGCTGGCCACCATTCTCCGGCAGCCGTCCTATCTTGTCGCGCTGTTCGGTGCCGCGACAGGCTATGGCATCATGATTCTGGCCATGACCGCGACACCGCTGGCGATGCTCCATCACCATCACCCGCTGGAGGATGCGAGCAGCGTCATTCAGCTTCATGTGCTCGGCATGTTCCTGCCCTCCTTCTTCACCGGTACGCTCATCGCGCGTTTCGGGGTGATCCCGGTCATGCTGGCGGGGGTTGTGCTGCTGGCGGGGCATGTCGGGCTCAGTCTCACGGGGCATGGCTGGCACAGTTTCGCCGGCGCGCTTGTTCTGCTGGGCGTGGGCTGGAATTTTCTCTATGTGGGTGGAACGGCCCTGCTCACCACCACCTACACGCCAGCCGAGCGGGCGCGCGCTCAGGCCTTCAACGACATGGCCATCTTCATCACGGGGCTGGCCTGTTCGCTCGGTGCCGGCTATCTGCTGCGCGTTCTGGGATGGCAGACACTCAACCTTATGCTCTTGCCCTGGCTTGCGCTCGCCGCCATCGCGCTTCTCTGGCTGGCCGCGGCAGGAAAGAGGGTCGACTGATGCCCTTTGGGCTGCGGCGCCGGCTGCGTCATAGCGCGCGGGTGGCCATTCCGGGGTTGCATCCCGCCTCGCGTGGCCCTACCCAACCGGACCGCCCTGGCGCAGGCATGGCCGATGACGCCGGAGATGTGCCTGGCAGGGCCGACGGGAGTTTTTATGCGCGCATCACCCGACACGTTTTCGCAAGAATTCCGCAAGCCCTTCTTCGGGCTTCGGCAGAAGTTCGCCCTTTTTCTGTCCGTGGCGGGCGTCGTTCTCCTGCTGAGCGTCCTCAAGGGGGGCATTCACTGGCAGGGGCTGGAGTTCATCTCCCTCAATACCCTGCTCACCAGCGGCATCGGCGGCGCGCTGTTCATCCTGGGGTTCCTGCTTTCCGGCGTTCTCAGTGATTACAAGGAGGCAGACCGCCTCCCCGCCGAGATCCGCGTGGCGCTCGAGGGGATCAATGGTGATGTAGCGGCTTTCGAGGCGCTCAATCCGTCATTCGACGGGCAGGCCTGCCGGGAAATCCTGATCGACATCGTTCATCGCCTCCGGCAGGGGCTGGGGCGAGAGGCGGGCTACATGGATCTCGTGCCGGCGCTTGAGGCGATTGACAGGCTTTCAGCTGTCTATCTGACGCTGGAGCGCCTCGGATGCCCGAACAATTACGTGGTGCGACTGCGAACCCTTCAGGATTCCCTGCGCCGGAGCATCGTAAGAATCTATCACATCCAGCGCGTTCAGTTCGTGCCTTCCGTGCATGTGCTGGCACAGACGCTGGTAGCCTTCATCATCCTGCTGTTGCTGTTCCTGAAGACTGAGGGATCGCCAGAATCGATGTTGATGTTCGGCTTCATCTCGTTCCTGTTCGTTTACGCGCTCTATCTTATCCAGGTGCTGGAGCAGCCTTTCCGGAAGGGGCACGCGACGCTGGACGATGTGAGCCTGTTCCTCACGACGGATTTCGCGCGCAAACTCGAACAGTCCGGATACGCCCCCGCCACTGTACCTGAAACCTGAATGTGAACACGACCTAGAACCGCCGCGAGATGCCGACAAAGGGGTTGACGCGGTCAGCGCTTCGGGTGAGCCCGATGTTCACCCCGGCGTCGATCTGGAGATTCCTGTCCAGCGCATAGGTCAACCCCGTACCCAGCACGACCACGGTGCCACCGCGCGGATCCGTCACATTAAAGCGCGCCGCCACTTCATGATAGCTGCCCAGCTTCTCCGTCCATGCATAGGCGAGAGAGGCGGAGGCCGCTGTTTCAGTGTGATAGCGGCTGCTGACATCGCTGCGCACCCAGTGCGCCGCCATGTTGAGTCCGAGTGAGACCGTCTCGGACAATCGCAACGCCAGCGGAAGGATCAGCCCTCCGCCGACATGCGCGGGGCTGATGCCATTTTTCCTGTCAGTAGGCAGCGAGACATAGGGCAGGATCGCGAAGGCCGAGCCCTGCTTGTCGAAGGTGTCATTGCCCCAGATGTTGAACTTGGCGCGCAGGTCCACGCCACCGATGCCGGAATCACGCTGGACGCTGACAGGATTGCGCTGGCGAATACGCTGGATGCCGAAAGGCTGCCACACCAGATTGATCTCGGCATTGCCGCTCAGCCCGATGCGCAGATTGGTCGAGGCGAAGCTGTAGGAGGTGGTGATCGAACGATCAATATCCGGTCGGGAACGGGTGTAGCCAAGAAGGTTGGTTTCCACCTGCAGGTGGCCAGCATCGACAGTGAAGGGGCTTTCAGTGGTATCCGGCCGGTCGGTCGCCATATCGCGCAACTGCGTCTGCGGCGCTGGGTGAAACAGGGTGTGTCCTGTCACGGTCTGGGCTGCGGCCGCCCCGTTCAAGGCCAGCATGGCGATGCTCAAGACCAGCCCCCGTTTTCCGATGCCTCTTTCCACGTCTATCCTCCAAAATATCAGGAATCAGGTTTTTTCCCACTCTGTTGCGCTACCCTGACGGCGCGCGGTGGAGTGTGTCAATTCATGGTCCTGTCATCAGACAGGAGGAAGGATAAGGCGCGTTCCGTGGCGCAACCTGGGCACCCAGGCTCTTGACTTTACGGTGTTCATGAGGTCCCACTGCGGATGATGCTCGCCAACTTGACCCATTTGAATGCTTTCCGCGCGTCGGCTTTTCGCCGTTGCGCAGCGTTCATGTGTGTGTTCGCTATGCTGATGGCCTTTGTGGGCCACGGCGCTGGTGCGAATCACACCGTCAAGGCTGTTGCTTTCGATGTCGTCTGTGTCGTCGAGGCTTCGGGTGAAGCGGATTCGAGCAAGATTCCGGCTGATCACAAAGTTTGCTCCTGTGCCGCCTGCTCGCCCGCGCTGGAAGTTTCCGCGCCGCAGATCGTGGCTCCTTCCGCCTATGCTCGAAGCTTCGAGCGGTGGGACGCAGATGATCATCGCGCTCTCATACCGGTTCTGGAATTGCCGCCTCCCCGGTTCCCTGCCTGACGAATCGTGACCCGCGCAGGGACTTTCCTGCGTTCCGGAAGTTCCCGAACAGGCTTTTATCATGTTTTTCGGTTCCAAAGCCGCCTATGCGCTTGCCGCTATGGTGGCCTCCCTTTCGATCGGTCCGGCTGTCGGCAAACCGCCGCGCACCCCTGCCGCCAGAGCCTCTACGGCTTTGTCGCTGGGTGCGGCGGTGCAGCGCGCGCTGGATGCCAATCCACGCCTTACCGCCGCCGAGCGTGAAATCGGCGCCGCGCAGGGCAAGCAGATACAGGCGGGTGCCCTACCCAATCCTGAATTGTCGCTGGATGTGGACAACATCGCTGGTTCAGGCCCCTATCGGGGCGGAAAATCCGCAGAAACAACGCTTCAGATCAGCCAGTTGATCGAGTTGGGTGGCAAGCGCGATGCCCGGATCGCCGCGGGGGCGGCAGGTTATGACGCGGCCCGCTGGGAGCGCGCGGCCCTGCGGCTGGAGATCGCCTCGGAAACGGCCGTGGCCTTTGTCAATGTGTTGAGCGCGCAGCGCCGGGTGCAGATTTTCGAGGCCCAGATTGACTCCCTCAACCGGATCACCCCTCTGCTCCAACGGCGCACGGAGGCGGGGGCCGCACCGCCATCGGAGGCGCTTCGCGCGCAGATCGCTGCGGATATCGCAAAGGCGGATATGGAGCGGGCGCGAGCGACGCTGGCGGCCTCCCGCCGTGAGCTGGCGGCGCAGATGGGCCTGACGCGCCCGGATTTCACCGGCGTGCGCGGTGATATTTTCCGCGTGGGGCATCCGCCCGCGCTGGAGGGCGTGTTGCAGGCTGTGGACAGGAACCCGCAGCTCATGCGCTGGACCGCCGTTTATGCCCAACGCCACGCGGAATATCTGTCGGCGCGGCTCAAGGCGATCCCGGACCTTCAGGCCGGTGTTGGCTGGCGGCACTTCCGCGAGAGCGGCGATAATTCGGTGCGCCTGAGCCTCTCGATGCCGCTTCCGGTGCTGAACCAGAATCAGGGCGGTATTCGTGATGCGCAGGAGATGCTCGCCAAGACCGAAGCGGAACGTGCCGCGAACAAGATCGCCCTTTCGCTGGTTCTGGGGCGCGCGCATGACACGCTTTCCGGTGCTCTGCGCGAGATTTCGGTGCTGCGCTCTTCCACCATTCCGAAGGCCCGTCAGGCAGTGGAATCCGTCGAGGCCGGTTACGGACAGGGGCGTTTCACGCTGCTCGAGGTGCTCGATATGCACGCGGCGGCCGTGCAGGCGGCCTTGCGCGAGCTTGAGGCTCTCGTGAATTTTCACACGGCGCTCGCCACCCTCGAAGGATTGAGCGGCCACCCTGTTTCCCTGCGAGGTTTCTCGAAATGAATTCGCCTTTTCAACGCGTTGTCATGCCTGCCGTGCTGGCTGTCCTGCTGGGAGCCGGGGGCTGGTACATGATCAAGACACCGCCGACGGCGGTCAAGGCTGCTGCTGGTCACGGCGATCACGGCGGGCATGGTGCCGAGACCGTTACCCTGAGCGATGCCAAGCTGTCTGCGGCAGGGATCGAACTGGCCAAGGCCGGTCCCGCCGTGCTTCAGGAGACGTTGCGTCTCAATGGTGTGATCCAGCCCAATCAGGAGGCGCTGGTGCAGGTGACGCCGCGTTTCCCCGGCGTGGTCCGCACCCTGCGCAGGCGGATCGGCGACAAGGTGACAAAGGGGGATATCCTTGCCTCGGTGGAGAGCAACCAAAGCTTGACCAGCTATGATCTCGCGGCGCCGATCAGCGGCACCGTGATCGAGCGACATGCCGCGCTGGGTGAGTATGTCGGGGAGACCAAGCCGATTTTCGTGGTGGCGGACCTGTCCACCGTCTGGGCCGATTTCTCCGTGTTCCAGCGTGATTTCGCGCGGGTGAAGCCCGGCAACACGGTTCTGGTCGAGGTGGGCGATGGCGGCGCGCCGGTGGAGGCCCGCATCTCCTATGTTTCGCCCGTCGGGGCAGCCGATACGCAGAGCGCGCTGGCGCGGGCTGTGGTGGACAGTCGTGACATGCGGCTGCGACCCGGGCTGTTCATTGCCGGAAAGGTGATTCTGGCCTCCCGCAAGGCGGAGATCTCGGTCAAGGCCTCGGCGCTCCAGACTTTCGAGGACCGCACTGTCATCTTCGTGCGGAACGGTGAGGTGTTCGAACCCCGGCAGGTCGAAACCGGCGAGCGCGACGCGGAAAACGTCGAGATCCTTTTCGGCCTCATGCCTGATGAAACCTACGCCGCGCGCAACAGCTTCGTTATCAAGGCCGAACTGGCCAAGGGTTCCGCCACGCACGAACACTGAGCCAGGCCGCCCACAGGCATGCGCCCGAGAAAGAATCACATGCTCGATACCCTTCTGGCCTTCTCGATCCGCCATCGCTGGATGATGATCGTCGCCGCCCTTGCCATGGCTGCCTTCGGTGCCTGGAATTTCACCCGGCTGCCCATTGATGCCGTTCCCGACATCACCAATGTGCAGGTGCAGATCAACACTCAGGCGTCGGGCTATTCCCCGCTGGAGGTGGAGCAGCGCATCACCTTTCCAATGGAAACCGGCATGGGCGGCATGCCCCGCCTGCAATATACCCGTTCCCTCTCCCGCTACGGGTTGAGCCAGGTCACGGTGGTCTTCGCAGACGGCACGGACATCTATTTCGCCCGTCAGATGGTGAATGAGCGTATTCAGCAGGTGAAGGACCAACTCCCGCCTGGCACTGAAATCGCCATGGGGCCGATTTCAACCGGTCTCGGCGAAATCTACATGTACACCGTAGAGGCGAAGCCGGATGCGAGGAAACCCGGCGGCGAAGCCTACACCCCCACGGATCTGCGTACCATACAGGACTGGATCATCAAACCGCAGTTGCGGACCGTTCCGGGCGTGGTGGAGGTTAACACCATCGGCGGGTTCGCCAAGCAATATCATGTTCTGCCCGACCCCGCCCGCCTCATGGCCTACAAGCTTGGCTTCCGCGATGTGATGACGGCGCTCGCCGCCAACAATGCCAATGTGGGGGCTGGATACATCGAGCGGAACGGCGAGCAGTATCTGGTGCGCGCGCCGGGGCAGGTGAATGGCATCGCCGAGATCCGCGACATCGTGATCGGTGCCCGCGGCGGTGTGCCCGTGCGCGTGAGCGACGTGGCCGAGGTGAAGGAAGGGCAGGAACTGCGGACTGGCGCTGCCACCATGAACGGGCAGGAAACGGTGCTGGGCACCACCATGCTGCTGATTGGCGAGAACAGCCGCACCGTGGCGCAGGCGGTGGGAGAGCGACTGCGTGAAATCTCGCGTTCGCTGCCCGAGGGTATCCTCGCCCGCGCAGTCTATGACCGCACGCATCTGGTTGAGGCCACCATCGCCACGGTGGAAAAGAACCTGATTGAAGGCGCGTTGCTGGTCATCGTCATCCTGTTCATGCTGCTCGGTAATTTCAGGGCGGCCATCGTGACGGCGCTGGTCATTCCGCTCTCGATGCTGTTCACCATCATCGGCATGGTGGAAAACAGGGTCAGCGCGAACCTGATGAGTCTTGGCGCCATCGATTTCGGCATCATCATCGATGGCGCTGTGATCATCGTGGAGAACTGCCTGCGCCTTCTGGCCGAGGCGCAGCACAAGCGCGGGCGCCTGCTCACGACGCAGGAGCGCTTCGATACCATCCTGCACGGTGCGCGCGAAGTCATCCAGCCCAGCTTGTTCGGCACCATGATCATCGCCGTTGTGTATCTGCCCATACTCACGCTCACCGGCGTGGAGGGCAAGATGTTCACGCCCATGGCCATCACCGTGCTGATGGCCCTGGCGGGCGCGGCGCTGCTCTCCATCACCTTCGTGCCGGCGGCGGTGGCCCTGCTGGTCACCGGGCGGGTCTCGGAACACGAGAACATCGTGATGCGGGTGTCCCGGCGGGCCTATGAGCCGGCCCTGCGTTTCACGCTGCGCCACCGGGAGTCCGTGGCGGTGCTGGCGGCGGGGCTGGTGCTGGCCAGCGGGATTGCTGTTTCCCGCATGGGCAAGGAGTTCATCCCCAGCCTGGATGAGGGGGATACCGCAATGCACGCCATGCGGGTTCCCGGCACCAGCCTGACCCAGGCGGTGGACATGCAGATGTCGCTGGAGAAGGCGGTCAAGGAGTTTGCGGAGGTCAAGGAGGTTTTCGCCAAGATCGGTACGGCGGAGGTCGCCACCGACCCCATGCCGCCGAATGTCGCCGACAACTACATCATGTTCAAACCACGGGCGGAATGGCCTGACCCAACCCGTTCCAAGGCCGATCTCGTGGCCGCCATCGAAAAGCGGGTCGAGCAGTTGCCCGGCAATGCCTATGAGTTCACCCAGCCCATCCAGATGCGGTTCAACGAGTTGATTTCCGGTGTGCGCGCCGATGTGGGCGTGAAGATCTTCGGGGATGACCTCGACGTGCTCCAGCGCGTGGCGGCGCAGGTGCAGGCGGTTATCCAAAGCGTGCCCGGCGCGGCCGATGTAAAGACCGAGCAGGTTTCAGGCCTGCCGATGCTCACCATCCAGCCCGACCGTGCCGCCATGGCCCGCTATGGTATCAGCGTGGCGGATCTCCAGTCCATCGTCGAGGTGGCGGTGGGCGGCAAGGACGTGGGCACCATCTTCGAGGGGGATCGACGCTTTGATCTTGTCGTCCGCCTGCCCGAGGAGATGCGGATCGACATCGAGGCGCTGAAGTCCTTGCCTGTGCCGCTGCCGGAGGGACAGGCAGGGGAGGCCCGCTCTTCTCCTGCCGCGTCGGCGCAGATGCGGGTCGTTCCGCTTTCGGCCATCGCCGGGATTTCCACGGCCATCGGCCCGAACCAGATCAGCCGCGAGGACGGCAAGCGCCGTATCGTCGTCAGCGCGAATGTGCGCGAGCGCGATCTCGGCTCCTTCGTGAGCGAGGCCCAGCGGCAGGTCGTCGAGAAGGTCAAGCTTCCCTCCGGCTACTGGATCGGCTGGGGCGGCCAGTTCGAGCAACTGGTTTCCGCCTCCAAGCGCCTGATGATCGTGGTGCCCGTGGCGCTGGTTCTTATCTTCGCGCTGCTGTTCATGAGTCTTGGTTCGGCTTCCGATGCCGCGCTCGTGTTCAGTGGCGTTCCGCTGGCGCTCACGGGGGGCGTCGCGGCGCTCGCGCTGCGCGATATCCCGCTGTCCATCAGCGCCGGAATCGGGTTCATTGCTCTTTCCGGTGTGGCGGTGCTTAACGGACTGGTTATCATTTCCTTCATCCAGCGCCTGCGCGAGCAGGGGCGTCCGCTTCTTGCGGCCGTGGAGGAAGGAGCGATGACGCGCCTGCGTCCAGTGCTGATGACAGCGCTGGTGGCTTCTCTCGGGTTTGTTCCCATGGCGGTTGCCACCGGGGCAGGGTCGGAAGTGCAACGCCCGCTCGCTACCGTGGTCATTGGCGGGATCATCTCCTCCACGTTGCTCACGCTGCTGGTGCTGCCCGCACTCTACGCTCTGTTCCGTCGGGAAACGGAAGAACTCCGGACCGTGGCGACTTCTCCCTCTTCCTGACATCCCCCGCGTCCCGGTTCGCTCCGGTTGGGGCCGTCTTTCCTGCCTTCCCTCCAAAACAAGGAAACCACCATGAAGAAGATGATTGCCTTTTCCGCCCTGCTGATGCTGGCCGGCACGGCGCAGGCCCAGCACAGCCATGGCCACCAGAAAGGCCCGAACGGCGGCGAGATTCAGGATGTCGCGGGGGTGCACGCTGAGGTAATCGTGAAAGGCGATACCGTGACGCTCTATATCACCGAGGAAGGCGGCAAGCCCTCCAGCACCAAAGGGTATTCCGGCTCCGCTCTTGTCGCGGCCGGAAATGCCAAGGAAACTCTCAACCTGTCTCCCGCCGGAGAGAACCAACTTTCGGGACAGGCGAAACAGGCGATTTCTTCCAAGGCCAACGTGACGATCCTGTTCAAAACCGCAGCTGGAAAGACCGGCCAGATCAAGCACTCCGTCCACGGTCATTGAAGCCGACTTCCTTCTTCACCGGTGCTTCGCAGGTTCAATCCCGCCGCAGGCATTGCCTGCGGCGGGATTTTGTCTGTCATGCCGGAGTGAATTGCGCCCTTCGTTGTTCTGCGATCCGTTGCTTTCAAACGCAAATTTTATGTCCGTTCCCAAGTATGACAGAGTGTCCCTTCCGGCTTTTTGAAGCCCGGGAGGTGAAGAGAGAGTTTTCCGGGCTGGTTCCTGCCAACCCGGAGACTTGCGATGCCCCCTGCTGCCGCTGTTGCACTTGCTGCGCCGTTTTCATTTATCCCTGCCCCTGCCCCTGCCCCTGCCAATGACCGTGGTGCATCCCTTCTTGAAGCGGCTCGCTCACTGCTGCCTGTCCTGTCCACTGGGTGCCGTATCGACGGTGCCGCTATCCGCATTGCCATGGAGAAGGCCTGCGGCGGATCGGACGCTGAGGGCTTGTGGGACTGGAAGCTGGCCTATGAAGCGGTTGAGGCCGCTCAGGTTTTGTTCCTGCGTCAATTCGGACCGTCGATCATCGGCAATCAGCGCTCAAACGCCGAGGTCCTGCGCATCCTCGAAACTCTGGGGCAGCTGCTTCCGACGCAGACGCGTCGTTCGGAGGTCTCACAGGCGCTGCAGCAGTTCTCGACCCCGGTTGAACTCGCTTATCTCGCGGCTCATGCCGCAGGGATCACTTCCGATGATTGCGTGCTCGAGCCTTCGGCTGGGACAGGATTACTGGCGATCTTTGCCGAACTCGCTCGGGCAAATGTTGTTCTCAACGAATGGGCCGAGGATCGGCACAGCCTGCTTGGGGGGCTATTCCTAAAGTCGCAACTGAGCCGGTTGGATGGTGCCCAGATCCACGACCGACTTGATCCTGAATTGCGCCCCAGCGTGGTTCTGATGAATCCGCCCTTTTCAGCGTCACCCTTGATCGCCGGGCGGTATGCCAATGCGACCTTCGAGCATGTTCGCTCTGCTCTCGCCCGGCTTGAACCCCACGGTCGTCTCGTTGCGATCACCGGCGAGGGCTTTTCGCCCTATAGCCGAACATGGCGCGCAGGTTTCGAGAAGCTGCAGGCGTCATCCACCGTGCGCGCGAGCTTCGCCTTGCGACGCGGGTTTTTCAGACGGCATGGGACCGATGTCGAAAGCCGCATCACTGTGATCGACAAGGTGCCAGCGGCTGATGTGGTGCGGTTTCCGGTGCCGGTGCCTCCGGCATCGACCTTGGCTGAGTTGCTTGGACTCATCGCGGAACACGTCCCCGCGCGCTTGTCGGTGAGGGATGCCCCCTCCCCTGCCCTCAACGAGCCTATGGCCTTGAGGGTGGCTTCGCCCGCCTCTCCCCGTCTCGCTTCGGTTTCACCTCGTCTTTCTGCCTTCGGCCGGTCTCGACGATTTGCGAGCGTGCCTGCGGTTGAAGCGCAGCCAGCTGTCGAGACTTCTGCCATTATCGCTGTGAACGAGAGCGTGGCACCTTCCGTCATCACTGACCTCGGGCCTTTGGTCTCACGGTCTGAGTTTGGCCCTGCTGACATCGATGACGGTGTCACTGCAGGTGTTTCGTCCGAACTAGTTCCTGTGGCTCCGCCTCAGGGAGATGTGCAGCCCCCCTCCCCTGCCGAAAACCCGATCATCGAGTTGAATTACGCACCGCGCGATGAGGTGGCTTCGCTGGGAGAAGGATTCGAGGCGGGGCTTTATGAGCCTTACGTTGTGCAGTCGATCCAGATTGAGGATGCAAAACCCCACCCGAGCGTTTTGGTGCAATCCGCTGCGATGGCCTCGGTAGCGCCACCCAAGCCGGGGTATAGGCCGCATCTGCCGCGCTCGGTGGTCGCGGATGGTCTGCTCTCCGACGCCCAGTTCGAAACCATCATCTACGCCGGCGAAGCCCATAGCCAGCAGTTGGGTGGGACCTGGCGCGTCAACGAAACCTTCGATGAAATCGAGGCAGCAGCCGAGGATGCCGAAGATGCGGTGTGTTTCCGCCGCGGGTTCTATCTCGGTGACGGGACCGGCGCGGGAAAAGGGCGCCAGGTCGCAGGTATCGTTCTCGATAACTGGCTCAAGGGTCGCCGCCAGGCACTCTGGATTTCCAAATCGGACAAGCTGCTGGAGGACGCGCAACGCGACTGGGCAGCCCTTGGTCAGGAGAAGCTGCAGATTGTTCCGCTCTCGCGCTTCAAGCAGGGAACGCCGGTGACACTTCAGGAGGGCATCCTCTTTACGACCTATGCGACGCTTCGCTCGGATGAGCGGCAGGGTCCGGGGGGCAAGATCAAGGCCTCTCGACTCAAACAGGTGATCGATTGGCTAACTAAGCCAATAGGGTCGGATGCCGCGGCTGCGTTTGATGGCGTTATCGTGTTCGATGAAGCCCATGCCATGGCCAATGCGGCGGGCGAGAAAGGCGCGCGCGGGGACAAATCAGCCTCGCAGCAGGGGCGGGCCGGTGTGAGATTGCAGAACGCGCTGCCCGAGGCACGCGTGCTTTATGTCTCGGCGACAGGTGCGACGACGGTCTCCAACCTCGCTTATGCCTCCCGTCTCGGTCTCTGGGGCTCAACCGACATGCCCTTCGCAACACGCGAGGCTTTCGTCGAAGCAATGGAGGCTGGCGGTATTGCAGCGATGGAAGTGCTAGCGCGCGACCTCAAGGCGCTGGGGCTCTACACCGCCCGCGCGCTTTCCTATGCGGGCGTTGAGGTCGATATGCTGGAGCACCAGCTCTCGTCCGAGCAGATCAGAATCTATGATGCCTATGCCTCGGCCTTTGAGATCATCCATAACAATCTCAATGCCGCGCTCGAGGCCTCGAACATTACCGGTGAGGGCGGCCAGTCCTATAACAAACAGGCCAAATCCGCCGCGCGTTCAGCGTTCGAATCGAACAAGCAGCGCTTCTTCGCTCATCTGATCACGGCGATGAAAACGCCGAGCCTCATCCGGGCGATCGAGAGCGATCTAACGGCTGGCCGTGCCTCGGTGATCCAGATCGTCTCTACCAATGAAGCCCTGCTGGAGCGAAGGCTTGCTGAAATCCCGACCTCGGAATGGAATGACCTCTCGGTCGATATCACCCCGCGCGAGTATGTGCTCGATTACCTCGCGCATTCTTTTCCGACGCAGCTCTTCGAAGTTTATTCAGACGAGGATGGAAACCTCCAGTCCCGCCCGGCCGTGGATGAGGATGGCAACCCCGTTCAGTCGCGTGAAGCGGTTGAGCGGCGGGATAGGTTGATCGAGCATCTGGCTTCGCTCCCCCCTGTGCAGGGGGCGCTCGATCAGATCATCCAGCGTTTTGGCACGGATGTGGTCGCGGAAGTCACCGGGCGCTCGCGGCGCATTGTGGCGAAGACCGCAGCGGATGGCTCCCAGCGCCTGTGCGTTGAGAACCGTGCGTCACAAGCCAATCTGGGCGAGACACGCGCGTTCCAGGGGGATCAGAAACGCGTTCTCGTCTTCTCGGATGCTGGTGGGACGGGGCGGAGCTATCACGCGGAGCGTTCTGCCAAAAATCAGCGCTTGCGGGTGCACTACCTTCTGGAGCCGGGCTGGAAGGCGGACAATGCCATTCAGGGCTTGGGGCGTACCAATCGCACCAATCAGGTGCAGCCGCCTCTTTTTCGCCCCGTGGCGAGCGATGTAAAAGGCGAGAAGCGCTTCCTCTCAACGATTGCGCGGCGGCTTGATACGCTTGGGGCCATCACGCGGGGGCAGCGCCAGACCGGCGGTCAGGGAATGTTCCGCGCTGAGGACAATCTTGAATCCGTCTATGGGCGCTTGGCCCTGCGTCAGCTCTACCAGCTCATTTACATGGGCAAGGTTGAGGGGTGCTCGTTGGCGCGCTTTGAGGCAGCGACGGGCCTGGCACTGACGGATCGCGACGGGAGTCTGCTCGAGGAACTGCCGCCCATCACGACGTTTCTCAATCGTATCCTGGCGTTGCCCATCGCGCTTCAGAACAGGCTGTTCGAGGTGTTTGAGAGCTTGATGGAAAGCGCCATCGAGGGCGCGCAGCAGGCCGGCACTTTCGATATCGGGGTTGAGACCGTGACGGCAGAGAGCCTTGTCGTTGGGGCGCAACAGGTCATCGCAACGCATGCGGCAAGTGGTGCATCCACCTCCTTGGTCACGCTTTTGCGAAAGGATCGCGCGGTGATCACCGATATCGAGGAGACGCTTGCCCAGTTCGCCAATAGCGCTAAGGCACGCCTGATGCATAATCGGCAATCAGGGCGAGCGGCGCTGGTAATGCCGACGACGAGCCTCATGCAGGATGATGGCACTGTGTGCCCGCGCGTTCGCCTGATCCGCCCCAATGCCCGCGAAGTTTTGACGATCGAAGCGCTTGAGAAGTCCCAATGGCGGGAAACTGATGAGAGCGCGTTCCGCATGGCGTGGAATGATGAGGTCGAAGGAATACCCCCCTTCACCGAGACACGGTTCCATATGGTCGTCGGCTTGCTCCTCCCAGTCTGGAAGCAATTCCCCGAAGAAAACACCCGGGTCTATCGTCTCCAGACCGATTGCGGGCAGCGCCTGATCGGAAGGCTGGTTTCTCCGGCGACGGTGGCAACCCTCAAAGAGACGCTGCTCTCTGAAGCCCCTTCGCTGTCAGGTGGGGACGCTGTTGCCACCATCCTCAAGGACAACACCGGTATTGTTCTGCGCGAGGGACTAACGCTCAAGCGCTCGCTCGTGATGACGCGCCAGCGGATCGAGCTGATTGGGTTTTCTGATCTTGATGTTCCGCGCCTCAAGGCGATGGGCCTCATGTCCGAGATCATCACCTGGAAGCTTCGGCTTTTCGTTCCGGTTGGCGAGGGCTCTGGTGACATTCTCGCCAAGCTGTTCGAACGCTATCCGATCCTGCGGATCGTCCCCTCCGCGCGCCTTGCGGGCTGAGGGGGATGAGATGTCATCAATGGTGCGTGAACTCTCCGTGCAACTGGCAGATCGCGCGGAAGCGGTCTGCCGACACTACCTCTCCAATGGTGTCCGCTCCGGCGCCTATTGGCTCGTGGGTGATACAGCGAACGCCAAGGGGCGCTCGCTCTACGTTCGGTTGACAGGACCTCTCATCGGACAAGGCGCGCGGGGCAAATGGCAGGATGCAGCGACAGGCGAACATGGTGATCTTCTTGATCTGATCGCGGCGCGCGAAGGGCATACCCGGTTCGGCGAGACGCTGAGCGAAGCGCGCCGGTTCCTGGGGCAACCCGAGGCCTCATATGAAAATGGCTTCGCCCGAGAGGATGCGAAACCAAGTGTCGCAGCTGTCACGACAACGGCGCTCGCCCGGCGCATCTGGGGCGAATGCCGATCAATCCAGGGGACCGCGGGCGAAGACTACCTTCATGAGCGGAGGCTGTTCCTTGAAGGCATTTCCTCGCTGCGGTTTCACCCCGCCCTCCCATATCGCGATGATCATGGCGCCCTACTCCACAAGCT
Source organism: Pseudomonadota bacterium (assembly GCA_020161475.1). Classification (GTDB taxonomy): domain Bacteria; phylum Pseudomonadota; class Alphaproteobacteria; order Rhizobiales; family Beijerinckiaceae; genus Rhabdaerophilum. The sequence goes on from JAIUNQ010000004.1 coordinate 51,835, forward strand.
CCCCGCTTATATCGTCGCCGTCACCGATCCGGCCGGGCGATTGACTGGGATTCAGCGCAAGTGGCTTCGCCATGGGGATGGGAGCATAGACCACCCCCTCCCCCGCAAATCTCTTGGCTTGTTGCATGGCAACGGCGTCTGGCTTCGCCATGGGCGGCGGTTTCAGGAGGGCGGGATCATTGTCGCGGGTGAAGGCGTCGAGACGGTTCTCTCGGTTGCGGGTGTGCTGACGACACCCACGCTGCTCGCCTGCCTCTCGGCGAGCCATCTAGCAGTCTTCGGCTTGCCTCTCTGGTGCAAGCGCCTGCTGATCCTGCAGGACAATGACCCTGCAGGAGTTCGAGCCTCACGACGCCTTGCCGCACGAGCGCGTGAAGTCGGAGGCACTTCGCAGATTCTCCGGCCGGTCCTCAAGGACTTCAATGCCGATCTTCGCCTTCTGGGGCAGGCCGCGCTGGTGGAACACCTCGCGGCGCAGGTTCCCGAACTCTTGCTCGCTTGACGGTTCCTGAAAGAATAGCTCGCAGGAGAGCGCTAAACTGCCTCAGGGGTTTCGCGGCGTTGATTTCACACCACCCTTGGCATGGACGGCTTTCATGGCCTCGATGATTTTCCAGAACAGCTTGGGCGGAATGAAGCCATAGGCGTAATCATCGACTGAGCCCGGAATCTTGCGCAGGTCATAACCTGGCCAGACGAATTGATTGCCCTCATCAACGACCACCCATGAGCGCTCATCGTCCAGTCCGAGATGCGCCTTGACGCGCGCAGGGGTCTCTACAGCCAACTCCGGATTGATGGGTGCGCTATGGGTGATCGGAAGCACCATCACGATGGTTTCGCCGTCCTTCGCGCGCATTGTTTTCAGGACGATCACGCTCGGGCGGTTCTTGCGCCCCTCTTCAAGACCTCGGCGATGCTCGTCATGCCAGAGATAGGCGTAGTTCAGCACGAGGCCGACCTCGGGTGTCGGAATGGCCATGGGGGTTATTGATCATCCATGAGGTCGTCGAGATGACGATGACGGGGATCCATGGTCGTTGTTGCCAGCGCGGCCATCGTGTCCGAGGGAAGATCACGCGTGGCAAAGCTCTGGCGCTGAGCCCTGTAGCGCTCGAATTCCTCGAACTCGTCAGCCGCCACGAAGTATCCGGTGATCTGCCCATGGCTTGTGACCGGAACGACGCTCTTTTGCGCCAGCATGCGGTAGCGCCCGAAATTGCGTGTGAACTCGGCCGCCGGGATGGGGTTCAGTTTCGGCATGGGGCCTCCGGGAAAATTTGCCTCTGCTTTCCATATCAAAAAATCGCAACTTACGCAATTTGCGTGACTTGCATGTTTTGGCCTCTCCATTCCCCATGAGCGACGGAGCCATTTTCGTTTGAGCCAAGAGAGTGCTGGGGGGCTGGCCTGTCCAGATGGATACATGATTCCGTCGGCCCAGCCGCCTCCTCCTAAGAAACCCGCAGCCCGTGGCCTTGGAAGAGACGGTCGATCGGGCCACAGGTTCGGCCCCGGCCGCAACAGCTGGCGCTGTCCTCCACTGCGTTGTGGTCCCCGGTCGGGGGTATTGAACCCCCTTGGGATGCAGCGTTGCCGTTCCTGCGCCCGTTTATCGCCCGTCAAGGCCCGCAGGGTGCGGGTGATCCTTCAGGAGGCGCGAGGCGCATGTATCACGATCATGAATTCCAATCTGGCGAGGCGGCAGGCCCTGCACCATCCCACCACCTTCTCGATGAGCTCCAGCTTCATGGCTATCGGCCGCTGGAGGAAGAGGGAGACCCACGCCCCCTGCCCTCCCCCGAGATGGCTGAGCAGTCGCTCGCCTCGATGTTCGAAGCCGCGGCAAACCTCTTTCTGGAGACACGGCTGGAAAGTGATCTGCCCGATCTCCTCTGGAACTTCGTCAATCTGTTTCACCGCCAGTGCGAACGAATGGGTCGCCTGCTGGATGAGAACGAGACTGCCCAACGGAACGCCCAGGCACAGCAGGATGGCTCCGAGGTGCGCTCGGTTGAGCTTGAACGCCTGACGGCGCTGGGGCTCTCGTTAGTGGAACGTCGCAATGCCTTCGAGTTCTTCCGGGAGAGTGCCGCGCAGCTCTATGGCGTTGAGACCGGCTCAATCTGGCGACCGCGTTCTGGCTCCCTCGTCAATCACCGCGCGCTGACCTCCGCTCTGGTCGACAGCCGGGATTTCATCAACGCTCGTAAGATCGCGGAGACCACGGTCCTTGTGCCGGCAGGACACCGCATCGGCTTTGCGGGTGGCACGGATTATAATGATCACACCAAGGTCTGGGACATCCTCGACAAGGCCCGGGCCAAGCACTCGGACATGGTGCTTCTGCACGGTGGCGGTGCCCGCGGCGCAGAACGCATCGCTGCTTGCTGGGCCGAGAACCGTAAGGTGCCGCAGGTGGTGTTCAAACCAGACTGGGCCAAGCACCGCAATGCAGCTCCCTTCAAGCGCAACGATCAATTGCTCGAGGCATTGCCGATCGGGCTGATCCTGTTCCCCGGTTCCGGGATTGTCGAGAATCTCGGTGACAAGGCCCGTAAGCTGGGTATCCCGGTGTGGCGGTGCGGGCAGGGGGCTTAGGCCCCCTTTGCCCCGGCAATCTCAGACGAGATTTCAACGATCGTGAGCGGCTATGATCCGCTCGCCTCCCGCTGCACGTGCGCGCTTGATCCTGAGACCGCGCGCGAGCTGCATTCAATGCTCCTCGGCAACCTCGCAGTTGGGGGCGTTTGTGCGAGCGCCAAACGCTTCGTCTTGCCGAATGTGATCTCGGTCTGGGTCCGCCAAAGATGCTGTCGATCCTTCATCGACCGCAATTTCGGCACCAGCAGCTATGGAATGACATAGGCCCGGGGAATTGCGGGGCAGGGGGCGAGGTGCCGGAATTTGGCTGCCTCCGACACGCTCACCTGGCGCGAGCAAGGCCGCAGTTGATGCCGTCTCATGCGTCTGATGGTGGCCCGGGTTCAGGTGCCGGCTGAGGTTGTGGCAGCGGAATCCTGATCACCGCCAAGACAGGTCAGAACACGCTACTTGACTAGCTGTTCACCGCGAGGGCTGAGTCTGAAAGGGCAGGGGGCTGCCTGAGGGGGATGGGTTCCCCCGACATGAGAGAAGAAGCCAGATCGTTGACCCATATCTCTGGCCTGTCCCGTTCCGCGGTCTCCTCACATGCGTGTCCAGATGGGCTGATCTGACCGTCGGGCGGATGCTGACGCATCCTCGCATCGATCCGCCAACGCGCCTCCCCTGAAAATTTCCGCCGGCGGGAAACCCGCCTTTGCATCGCGAGACAAATTTTAAGGTGAGGCCCGTCCTCCACTGGCGTTGCGGCCCTAAGGACCCACCCCATTGCGCGGAGCGCAATAGGGACCCCGGGTGGGTGTCGGACACTGCGCCGCCGGTCTTTCGATCGCCATCAGGAACGCATCAGAGGCGACCTGAAGCTCGAAACAGATGGAGATATGACAATGGCAACGATCGGCACTTTCTCTCACGCCAAGGACGGCTTCCTCGCGGGTTCGATCAAGACCCTCACCCTTGATACCCAGGCCACCTTCGAGCCGGTGGACAGCGAAAGCAAAGGCGCTCCTTCCTTCCGCCTCTACGCCGGCGATGTCGAACTCGGCGCTGCTTGGCCCAAGACCGCCCAGAAATCGGGACGCGAATATCATCAGGTCCGCATCGACGATCCGAGCCTGCCCAAGCCGATCTTCGCCAATCTGGTGGTCAATCGAGACGGCGGCTTCGACCTTCTCTGGAACCGTCCGCGCCGCACGAATAGCCGCACGCGGCACTGACCAGCACAACGTAGAGCCGCTCGCCGAAAGGCGGGCGGTATCGATGTTGTCTGCTGACAACATTCGGCTTTGAGCTCGCAACCAGCGGTAACTTGTTGTTAACCCTTATTCGCTTGCCAAATCACTGGAATCAGGTCTTTCTCTGAGACGGAAAAACGCCGTCTGACGGCCAAATACCGTTTTGGGAGCCTAGCCAGTGACTGCGCAAGCGACGATCAATCAGCAAAAGGGGCAGACGCTTGCGCGAATTGCGCGACAGGCCGAAGTACTTTCTGCTCAGCTTTCGTCCTTGAATGCATCACTTTTTCCGCCGACCGCCAAGAAGCGCCTGCGTTCATTTACGTCGGGAGAAGTTGCGCGGATAGTCGGCGTTTCAGACGGCTATCTTCGTCAACTCTCCATCGATGGTTTGGGCCCGTCGCCGAGTATAGGGCATGGCGGGCGACGCTCCTACACAGCAGAGCAAGTTCTGGAACTGAGAAGCTATCTGGGGGAGGCTCGGCCACGCGAGGCATTAGAGTTCATGCCTGTCCGTCGGGACGGAGACAAGCTCCAGGTAATTGCTGTCGCAAATTTCAAGGGCGGCTCGGCAAAAACGACCACCGCTCTTTACCTCGCGCAGTTTCTTGCTCTGAAGGGGCATCGCGTGCTGGCGATCGATCTCGATCCCCAGGCCTCTCTTTCGGCGATGTTCGGGTACCAGCCGGAGCTCGAAATTGGCGAGGGGGACACACTGTACGGAGCGTTGCGGTATGACAGCCTACGCCGTCCGATGGCTGAAGTCATTCGCCCGACCTATTTTGACGGGATCTCGTTGGTGCCAGGCAATCTCGAACTCATGGAGTTTGAGCACAACACACCTCAAGCGATGATGGAGGGGAAGCTTCGTGGGGGAGATATCTTCTTCCGCAGGGTGGATGCATGCATTCAGCAGGTTTCCGATCAGTTTGACGTGGTTGTTATCGATTGCCCGCCGCAGCTCGGCTACCTCACGATGGGCGCGCTAAATGCTGCAACTTCATTGCTGGTGACCATTCATCCGCAGATGGTTGACGTAGCGTCGATGTCCCAGTTTCTGCTGATGACCTCTGATCTGATGTCGGTGATCGAGGAGGCAGGCGGGGCACTGGACTATGATTTCATTCGATATGTGATTACCCGCCATGATCCAAATGATGTGCCTGAGACCCAAATCGTCGCGCTGTTGAGGAATCTGTTCGGGGATGATGTCCTTCGCGCCACAGCATGGAAATCGACCGCTATCGCGAATGCGGGCCTTACCAAGCAGTCCTTGTACGAACTCGAAAAAGGGCTGGTTGGCCGGGGGGCTTACGATCGCGCGCTTGAATCCGTAGATGCCGTGAACTCTGAAATCTTGGACCTGATCAGGAAGGTTTGGCGCCGATGAATAAGCGAACAGATCGGATCAGGTCACTCTTTGCTCAGCAGCCTCCACCTTCGTTGTCCGCAGACAACAAGGGGCCGGAAGTTTTGCGGGTCGCTTCTGGATCGGTGAAGGCGGTCAAAGAGACTTTCTCCGGAATTGAGCGGGAGAACGAAGAGCTTCGCGAACGTCTTCAAGGGCAGGGCGCTGTTGTTGAAGTCGACACCGCGCTCATTGTGCCTTCCCCGGTGGCGGACCGGTTCATCGTTGATAATGACGCCTCATATGAGACGCTTCGCCAATCCATCCAGGCGCACGGTCAAGAAGTGCCCGTGCTCCTAAGGCCGCATCCTGAGGAGATTGGGCGGTTTCAGATATCCTATGGTCATCGGCGCGTTCGGGCAGCTCGAGACTTAGGAATTCCGGTCAAGGCAACGATCCGCAATTTGACCGATGAGCAATTGGTCGTCGCTCAAGGATTGGAAAACGCTGCGCGTGAAGACCTGAGCTTTATAGAGCGCGCCCTTTTTGCCTTGCGACTGGAAAAGCAAGGGTTCGCTCGAAGCGTCGTTCAGGACGCTTTGACCATTGATCGCGCGGAAGCCTCCAAGCTTGTAGCGGTAGCCAATGCTATTCCTCTCGATGTCTGCGAGGTGATTGGCAAGGCCCCGAAGATCGGACGCGGGAGATGGCAAGAGTTTTCTGAGGCTCTCAAAACCGAAGGGGCGTTGCAGCGAGTTCGCTCTTTGATGCGAGATCCGGCGCTCGCCTCTCGCTCGTCGGATGACCGCTTTGCTGCGCTTTTGGCAGCCACTCAGCCCCGTATGGCAGCTCCCGAGGCCGACGTGATTGTGGCGCTGGACGGGGATGCTGTTGCGACAGTCAAATCGACGCGGCGGGGAACGACCCTGACTTTTGAGCCGGGGCGAATGAGCGATTTTGGCTCGTTTCTGAGAGGTCAGATTCCGCAGCTTTACGAGGCCTACAAGGCCCAAAAAGAATAAGCGCTGGAGACGGTAAACTGCCGCCAGTTCTTGGTTTGAGCAAAAGGAAGGATCAACCCGCAAAAGAAAAAGGCCCCCAACGTTTCCGCCGGAAGCCCTTCTCGTGATTAGCACCTTGAGAATCGCACTTCCACGAATCGCTGTCAAGAGTCCCACAAGGGAAACTGCCATTTTGGCGGGCGGATTTCTTTTGCCTGATTGAAGGCAAAAACGATGGCACATGGAATTGCAACGACGCCCTTCGGGCGGCGCACGATGTCGCTCTGCCTGCTGGCAACCCAGGCACAAGCCAAGAGCGTAGACCCGGAGAAGACCGTCCATAAATGGAAGGTCGTGCAGGCGCTAACAGAAGCGAAAGACCGACTCGGCCTGCCGGACAGGGCGCTCGCGGTGCTCAACGCCCTGCTATCGTTCCATCAGGAGACGACGCTAACCGCAGGTGATGCCTTGGTGGTCTTTCCATCCAACACGAAGCTTGCCGCGCGCGCCCATGGGGTTGCACCGACGACCCTGCGGCGCCATTTGGCGATCCTTGTTGATGTCGGCATTGTCATTCGCCGCGACAGCCCCAACGGCAAGCGCTATGCGCGGCGAGGGGAGGGGGGTGAGATCAGCGAGGCCTTCGGGTTCGATCTCACGCCGCTGGTGGCCCGTGCCGAGGAATTCGAGGCGCTGGCCGCTGAGGTTGTCGCCGAGAAGAAGGCGCTGCGGCTCGCCCGCGAGCGGGTGACGCTCGCGCGGCGCGACATCACCAAGCTGATTGCGCTGGGGATGGATGAGGGCATTCCGGGCGATTGGGCTGGTCTACACGCAACGTATCTGGCGCTGGTCGGGGCGCTTAAACGGTCTGCGACCACTCAGATTCTGCTTGCCGCAGCGACGGATTTGGAGGAACTCGCCAAGGACATCGCTAACCACCTCGAACTTTTCGTCAATTCTCAAAAATCAGATGGCAATGAGTCCCATAATGGCCATCACAAACAGAATTCAAACACTGAATCTTATGAACTTGAACCTGCTTTCGAAAAAGACAGGGACGCGGCACCGTTCTGCGATCTGACCCCCATCAGCGAAGGTGGTTTGGCCGAAGAGAAGCCGCCTCTCGATCGCTCTGAACTTGGAACGCCGCTGGGCATGGTGCTTCAGGCCTGCCCGGAAATCGTCGAATATTCCAGCGACAGGGCCGGGGAGGGGACAGCGACACAACCGACCATCGCCAATTGGGCTACTTTCCTCAAAACTGCAGCTCTTGTGCGGGCCATGCTGGGGATTTCGCCAGACGCCTGGCGCGATGCTGTGGAGACGATGGGCGTTGTCGATGCCTCGATCGTGATTGCGGCGATCCTGCAGAAGGGCGACGAGGTGCGCTTCCCCGGCGGTTACCTGCGCGCCCTGACCGAGAAAAAGCGCGCGGGCGAATTCTCCGTCGGTCCCATCCTGATGGCGCTGATCAACGGCCAGTTGCGCGGGGCGAAACGGGAGTGAGGGGCGTCAGAAACGGGCCGCGAACGGACTGGCGAGTTCGTCATTATTGACCGAGAAAACCTGCCACTCCACAACCAATAGAATAGCTTTGTTTGCGATTGGGCATCTATCGCTGAGAAAACCTCTCTAGTCGCCGCCGAACTTCAAAAGGCGGTAGTCGGCACCTCGGATGTGCAAAGAGGCTGATGAGCCCCGTATGCAGGCGATCAACGGCTACATGATTGCCGTTCGCAAGTTGGTCAAACAGCCAAAGAACGCCGTGCATGTCGATCTGCTCGGCGACCGCCAGTTCACGCAGTGTGCCATCGCCCGTCAGCAGTCCCCACCCGCGCGATTCTGCTATGGCGAATGCAAATGTGTCTGGAACCGATAGCTGGGCGTGCTGCCGGTTGACAGCCGTTGCGCGCCGGAGCTCGACCGAGGTCAACTCCTCTATGCGTAGACCAAACTGAATTAACCTGTCGCCGAGTTCGCCGGCTAGTTCTCTTACGAAAAGGAGGTCGGGCACGGCGAACTCGAACGGTAACAGAAACATCTCCTCAAGCAGGTTGGCCCTTTCGAGGTCGATGAGCACCGATGTATCGGAGACGAGGATCGACACGGGTCAAACCGCCACCTGATCGAGCCGCTTGTCGAGTTCGCGAACGGAAATCCCAAGAAGCTCCGCCGCCCGCGATTCTCCAATGACGCCCTCGGCGAGGGCGCGAAAGCAGAGACGTTCGAAGCGCCGTGGCTCCTCGACCTCGGGAGCGAGGCTTTCCGGCTCCTCATAAGGCGCCGCACGCCAACCTCGCTCGGTGAAGAGTTTGAACAACCGGGCACAGGCAGGCTGGCTGATGATGCCGAGATCCTTACAGCGATAAGCGAGCGCTTGGATGCTCACACCAAAGCGCTTCTTCAGAGCCACCAGTTCGCCGATGCTGATTGACGAGCGATGAGCGCCGACTTCCGCACGCAGAACGTCGGCCGGCATTAGGAAGGCACCTGCGAACCGATGAGCCGCCTTTTCCTCATCAACTCCATCCGAGGGGGCGATAACCATGTGGCCGAGTTCATGGGCCAGGTTGAACCTCTTGCGCTCGGACCACGTGCTCCGCTTGACCACAATCACACGCGCAGCGTCCCGCTCCTTGCGGCGCACTTTGGCGGCTAGGCCGTCAACATTGTCGAGGTCTAGCGAGAGCACCTTAATCCCGCGTTCCTCCAGAAGTTCGGCAAGTTGGGGGATCGGATCATTGCCAAGACCCCAATCCTCGCGAACGGAACGGGCGGCGTCCTCTGCGTCGCGAATCTCAGAGACTGGATGCGGCGCGCTACGTGGCTGCTCCCATTCGACGCTACGCATGTGAAGTAGGCTTTCCACGGCCAGATACCGCTCCAGCATGTGGATGGTGCGCGCCTCCAAGGCTGCCTCCTCCTTCGAGGACGTCCCGACCTTCTTACGAAAATCTACACCTTCCAGCGAAAGCTCATCCTCGCTCAGCAGATATTCCTCCGACACGTGGAGCGCTTTCGCGAGCGCGATCAGGACGCGCGAACTCGGCATATCCTCGTTTCGCTCGTATTTACCGATGGCCTGCGCGGAGACGACCCCATCCATCGCATCGGCAAGCGCACGCAGAGAGAGGCCCGACGCGGATCGCGCGACCTTGAGCTTGTTTCCGATCATGGCAGCCTCCTTGCGTCGTTCGGTTTCCATGATTAGAATATGGGATCAATTTTGTAAACTGATACCCCTTGAAATAGCGTTAATCGCCTCCCACTTACGGGATATGGCCGGTCATCTGGCAGTTTTGTAAACCAAGTTGCGGCGATGCGGGGGCTGGCCTGTTCCCGGTCGTTTCGATCAGCATCAGGCCCGCAGGAATGATCATGGCTCTCACGAACACCGAGCTTCGCTACTACGACAGCAATGTGCTCCGCCTGCCAGCGGACAAACGCAAGGAATATCATGGGCAGGTTGACGTTGCCCCCGCGCCTTAATCCAGTTTGAAGTTCGTTCTGGCCCAGCTGACGTGCTCCCCGATTTTGGGCCACCCAGAACTGGAATTTTCTGGGGTTAGGGCTCATACCGGCGGGGGTGCCGGTTAGCCATTCATGAGCGATATCGGCGGCTTGTTGCCGATGGCGCTGTGGGGCCGGACCTCGTTGTAGTCTTTACGCCATTCCTCCATTTTCGCCCGGGCGTCGTCAAGGCTCATGAACCAGTGAGCATTCAGGCATTCCGCCCGGAATTTGCCGTTGAAGGACTCGATGAAGCCGTTGTCGGTGGGCTTGCCGGGGCGGGAGAAGTCGAGGATGACGCCCTTCTGATAGGCCCAGAGGTCAAGATCCCGACTGATGAACTCCGAGCCCTGATCAACCCGGATCGACTTGGGATAACCGACGGCCCGGCAAACGCGCTCGAGGGTGGCGACGACATCTTCTCCTCGGTAGCTGAACCTCGGATCGACGGCTGGCGAGAACCGCGAAAAGGTATCGACGATGGTCAGCACACGCAGCTTTCGGCCGGTCGCGAGCTGATCGTGGACAAAATCCATCGCCCAGGTCTCGTTGATCTGGGCATTGAGTAGCAACGGAACAGAAAACTCACTTAAGCGGCCGAGGTGGGCTTTCCGACATTCCGGCACGGCGTTAGCGCCAGCGATCCAGCTCCTTGATCGTTGACCTGTGGCATTTGAGGTGAT
>JAIUNQ010000162.1 GCA_020161475.1 Pseudomonadota bacterium
GCGCGGAGCAACAGGTAAGCCAGCACAAACTTGATGGCCAGAAGCGCCATGGTGCCGCCCATCACCAGCCCGGCGTTGGCCATGACGGCCTTGGCGTCGATACCCATGCCCACGCTCATGAAGAACAGGCCCAGCAGGAGCGAGCGGAACGGTTCGATGTCTGCTTCGAGCTGGTGACGGAAATTGCTCTCGGACAGCAGCAGACCCGCGACAAAAGCGCCGAGCGCCGCCGAAAGCCCGACCCGGTGCATCAGCTCTGCCGCGCCCAGCACCACCAGCAAGGCGGCGGCTGTCATCACTTCACGCGCATCGGCTTTTGCCAGCAGGCGGAAGAACGGGTTCAGCAGATAGCGCCCCGCCACCACCAGCGCGACAAAGGCCCCGATTGCGGTGAAGATTTCGGGCAGGTGGCGCGAGACCTCCTGCGCGCCCGGCGCGGTGATCCGCCCCGCCATCAGCGGCAGGATCGCGATGACCGGCACGGTCGCGATGTCCTGAAACAACAGCACCGCAAAGCTCTTCTGCCCATAAGTCGAGGCCATGGCGCCGCGCTCTTCCAGCACCTGCAAGGCAATGGCGGTGGCGGAGAGCGCAAAGGCGAAGCTGGTTGCATAAAGCCCGATGCCGGAAAGGCCGCCGAACGCGAGCAGTGCCGTCAGCGCGATGAGCATCAGCACCAGATGCCCCAGCCCCAGACCGATAATGTCTCTGCGCATCGAGAGGAGCTTGGAGGGCTTCAGCTCCAGCCCGATGACGAACAGGAACATCACGATGCCAATTTCGGCCACCGTGCGCAGCAATTCCGGCTCACGGAAAAAACCGAGGCCGGAAGGGCCGATCACCAGCCCCGCCAACAAATACCCCAGCACGGCAGAAAGGCCCGCAAAGCGCAGCAGCGGAACGCCAATGACCACGGCACCGAGAAAAACGAGCGTGGCGAGCGCTGCGCTGAGCGTTGTGGCTTCCTGCATGGCTTATCCGTGGCTGGGGGAAACGGCGGGGCGAGTCGGCGGGCGAGTGATTGTTACACATCTAGGCAAGATGGGCGGAATTGCGATATGCGCGCCGCAAGTCTAAAGTTTTTTGCCCCGCAACACAGGGGCGAGAAAGGACCAAACCGCCCCCATGGACAAGCTTATCGCCCCGGCCCAATCGCTCGCGTTTTCCGCCAGTTATATCGCGGTTTTGATCCTGCTGGGCGTGATCCTGACCTTCCGGGTGGTTTTCGTGCGGCGCAGCGCCCGCATCAGCCTCGGGGATGGCGATAACACTGAGTTGCGCAAGCGCATCCGCGCGCATGGGAATTTTGCCGAACAGGCGCCCTGGATCGCTTTGGCGCTCATTGTGCTGCCGTTTCTCGGAGCGCGCGAGTGGATGGTGCATCTGGTGGGGGTGACCGGCGTGACCGGACGCATCCTGCACGCGATTGCCGTCTCCAAGGGGGATTCGCTCCTGAAGTACCGCGTCATGGGTATGGTGCTGACCACCGGCGCCTTGGTGCTGGGCGCGCTTTTGCTGCTCGTTTGTGCGTGGCGCTGATGCCGATTGACCTTTGCGCCCTGCATATTGCGTTGATCGAAGCTGTCGAGGCGGCGGGGAAACTCGCACTGCGCGATTATGTGCGGGGTGGACCGACGCGGGCGCGGGTCAACTGGAAGGACGGCGGCTCGCCCGTCACCTCCGCGGACATCGCGGTGGATGCCTTTCTGGAAGAAAAACTCGCCCCGCACTTTGCCTTCGCGTGGCACTCGGAAGAGCGGCCCGAAAGCTGGCGGGGTGCAAAAGCGCAACCCCTCGCCTTCGTGATCGACCCGATTGACGGCACGCGCGATTTCGCCAACGGCGGGGTGGACTGGTGCGTGGTGGTGGGCGTGTTGCGCGCGGGAAAGCCCATCGCCGGGGCCGTCCACATGCCGGCCCGAGGCGAAACCTTTTCTGCGTTTGAGGGTGGTGGCGCTTGGCGCAATGGCGCCCGCATCTCGCCCCTGCCTGCCCCGCGCGGGCCGCTCAGGGCCAATGGTCCGCGCCCGGCAACCGAAGCCATGCGCGCAAGGCTCGGCGTGGCGCTCACCCATATCGGCTCGACCCCCGCGCTGGCGCATCGCCTTCTTGTGCCGCTCAAAGGTGAGGCCGATCTCGCACTCGCACGGGCGGGCGGGCATGACTGGGATCTGGTGGCCTCCTGCGCGATTGCGGCGGAGGCGGGAGCAACCGTGCTCACGATTTCAGGCGAATGCCCGGTTTTTGGGCTTTTTGGCGAGGAGCACCCGCCTCTGATGGCGGGGCCTGTCATTCTTTTTGATAAGTCGGGGGCTTTCGACTTGACGGGAAGGGCATGATTGGGGATCGAAACCGCGCGCGTTCCATGATGCGCCGCGCCGGTCCAACGCAGGAACGGCGATTTTTCGCAAGAATTGCGACAAACACTTTCATCACACCGCCTTATGGGGCAAGGCAGGACACAATGGGTACCGAATCGGACAAGCAGCTTCTTCATCTCGTCTTCGGCGGCGAACTCGAAGACATCGACGGCACGACGTTCCGTGATCTGTCGTCGCTCGACATCGTCGGCATTTTCCCGGACTACCAGAGCGCGCATGCGGCCTGGAAGGCCAAGGCGCAGCAAACGGTGGACAATGCGCAGATGCGCTATTTCGTCGTGCATATGCATCGCCTGCTTGAGCCCGACGACAAGCACTGAGGTACACGCTTCTTGCTCAAGGATATCGGTCGTTCCCGGCGCGTGCAGCACGCCCTCGGCGCGCTTTTCGCCGGATACGTCAATCTGGTGAAGGCGACGGGCCGCATCGATATTCTGGGCGAGGAAGGCTACGCGGTGCTGGATGACAACCAGCCCACCATCCTCACCTTCTGGCACGGCCAGCACTTCATGCAGACCTTCGTGCGGCGGCCCGATGACCGCTGCTCGGTGATGATCTCCCGCTCGGGCGATGGCGAAATCAACGCCCATGCGGCCCGTTTGCTGGGCATGGGCGTGGTGCGTGGCTCCGGCGCGCAGCGGCCCGATCAGGTCTCCAAGCGCGGCGGCATTCAGGCCCTGCGCGCGCTGATCTCCAAACTCGAAGACGGCGAGCATGTTGCCCTCACCGCCGATGTGCCGAAAATCTCGCGCGTGGCCGGCGAGGGGATTATCTCGCTGGCGCAGATCTCAGGTCGCCCCATCGTTCCGGTGGGGGTGGTGGCCTCGCGTCGAATCGACTTTTCCAGCTGGGATGCCTCCAGCATCGGTCTGCCCTTCTCGCGCCTCGCGATCGTTTTCGGTCGTGCTATCGCTATCCCGCGTGAGGCCCATGCACAGGAAAAAGAGGCTTTGCGCGTTGAATTGCAAAGCGAACTCGACCGCATCTATGCGCTTGGCTATGCTCACTTCGGTCAGGAAGATCCCGGAGCGAACCGTCAGAGCATGATCGAGGCACGAGCCCGCCAGGCTGCCAAAGCCCTTGCTGCCGACCCGCAGGCCGGGACCGCCGGGGCGTAAGGCATCATGTCTGCCGTTGCCTCGCCGCGCTGGCCTTTGCCGCTCGCGCTTTACGCCTTCACAGGACGCATCGCCGGGCCGGCGCTGGGCTATTATCTGCGTCGGCGCATGGCGCGCGGCAAGGAAGACCCGGCCCGCCTGCCCGAGCGCTGGGGCATCGCCGCCATCGCGCGCCCCGCCGGCAAACTTGTGTGGGTGCATGGGGCCAGTGTCGGCGAGATGCTTTCGGTGCTGCCGCTGATCGAGCGCCTCTGCCAGCAGGGTGTGCGCGTTCTTCTGACCACCGGCACCCTCACGTCGGCGGAACTTGCCGCGAAACGCTTGCCCAAGGGCGCGATCCACCAGTTTGTGCCGCTCGATGTGCCGCAGGCCGCCACCCGTTTTTTCGACCATTGGAAGCCCGATCTCGCCCTGTTCGTGGAGAGCGAATTCTGGCCCAACCTGATGCGGGAAGCCTTTGCGCGCCGTGTGCCTTTAGGGTTGGTCAACGGACGCATGTCAGAACGCTCGTTCGCGCGCTGGCAATCGCGCCGCTCGCTGGCCGAAGCGCTGCTGGCTCCGCTGGATTTCGCGTTGGCGCAAAGCCCCGGCGATGCGCAACGCCTTGCCGCGCTGGGGGCTCCGGCGCTCTTCGGCGGGAACCTGAAATTCGATGCCAAGGCGCTGCCGGTGGATCACAAGCAGCGTGCCGCGCTGGCTGCCGCCATCGGGCCCCGCCCCATCCTGCTTGCCGCCTCCACCCATCCGGGCGAGGAAGCGCAGATCCTGACCGCCGCCGCCATGCTGCGCAACAAGGAGCCGGAGCTGCTCACCATCATCGTGCCGCGCCACCCCGAACGGGGCGACGAGATTGCGGCGCTTTCCGCCTCCGGCGGGATGATGGCGTTGCAACGCTCCAAGGGCGATGTGCCGGATGATCTGACCCCGCTCTATATCGCCGATACGCTGGGCGAGCTGGGTCTGTTTTATTCGCTCGCCAGCGTCGCCTTCATCGGCGGCTCGCTGGTCGATGTCGGCGGGCATAACCCCATCGAGCCGGCCCGTCTCGGCACCCCGATCCTGACCGGGCCGGATGTGAAAAACTTTGCCGATATCTATGCCGAGTTCATCGCGCGGGGGGCGGCCCTCGAGGTTGCCGATGCCAAGGCGCTGGCGGAGGTTGCCGCGCGCCTGATGCGCGATGGCGCGGCGCGTGCCGCGCTGGCGGAAAACGCTCGTACGGTCGCCGAAGAAAACGCTGGCGCCATTGATACCGCGTTGGAAGCCGTGTTGACGCGGCTCGGCGGAGCAGCATGAAAACCCCCGATTTCTGGCGGCGGGGAAGGGGCGGGTTTCTCGCATGCCTGCTCGTTCCCTTCGGGTGGATTTATGGAACCCTGACGCTGGCACGCATGCGCAAGCCCGGCTGGCGTGCGCTCATCCCTGTGATCGCGATTGGCAATGCCACCGCAGGCGGTGCGGGCAAAACCCCCACCGCCATCGCGCTGGCCAAGGCGCTTCAGGCACGCGGCGCAACGCCTTTTGTCGTCACACGCGGCTATGGTGGATTGATGCCCGGCCCGGTGCTCGTGGAACGCCAGAGCGCGGCGGAAGTGGGCGATGAGGCGCTGCTTCTGGCGCGGGCGGCCCCCACGATTGTGGCGCGCGACAGGGCGGCAGGCGCGCGCCTTGCCGTCACGCTCGGCGCGGATTGCCTATTGCTGGATGATGCCTTGCAGAACCCGACGCTCACCAAGGATTTCACGCTCTGCGTGGTTGATGGCGTCGGCGGCTTCGGCAATGGCCATGTGCTGCCCGCCGGCCCCTTGCGCGCGCCGCTGGTCGCCCAAGAGCCCTTCATCACCGCTTATCTCGTGGTGGGCGAGCCGCACGCGGGCCTGCTCGAAAGCCTTGGCCAACGTCTGCCGGTGCATCACGGCGTGCTGGTCGCACCCCCCTCCAGCGAGAGCCTGCGCGGGTGCGCCGTGATCGGGTTTTGCGGGCTGGGCCTGCCGGAGAAATTTGAGGCCAGCCTGAAAGCGACGGGAGCCAGTGTTCACGCGCTGCATCGCTTTGCCGACCACCACCCCTATACCGAGGCGGAAGCGGCGGCCTTGCTGGCTGAGGCCGAGGCAGCCGGAGCGCAGCTTGTCACCACCGCCAAGGACCATGTGCGCCTCGCAGGCAGCCCTATGCTCGACCGGCTGGCGCGGCACAGCGTCGTTCTTGACGTGGAAATGCAGCTGCCGGAGGCGCTGATCACGCAGGTGGCCGAGATCAGCCTTTCGCACCGGTGACGCGCAGCATCACGGCTTCCGGCCCGGCATAAGCCTCCTGAAGCTCCGCGCTCCAATACTTGAGCTGGTCCAGCGGGATCACCGCATCCGTCACCGCGCAGCGCACGAAGGTGCCCTTGCGCATCACCTCGTAATCGGCAGC
>JAIUNQ010000163.1 GCA_020161475.1 Pseudomonadota bacterium
ATATCGCGGGCTCGATCGCCCATGCCAACATGATCGCGGCGCAAGGCATCATTGATGTGGCTTCCAAAGACGCGATTGTCGAGGGGCTCACCAAGGTCAAAGCCGAAATCGAGAGCGGAAAGTTCGAATTCAAGACGGCGCTTGAGGACATCCACATGAACGTGGAAGCGCGCCTCGCCGAACTCATCGGCGCTGCCGCCGGTCGCCTGCACACCGCGCGCTCGCGTAATGATCAGGTCGCGACCGACTTCCGCCTTTACGTGCGCGACCAGATCGATTCGATTGACGCCGCGCTGGCCGATCTTCAGCAGGCGATGGCGGAAAAGGCCGTGGTGCACGCGGGCACCGTGATGCCGGGCTTCACGCATCTGCAATCGGCACAGCCCGTCACCTTCGGCCATCACCTCATGGCCTATGTGGAAATGCTGCGCCGTGACAGAGGCCGCTTCCGCGATGCGCGCGCGCGTCTGAATGAGTGCCCGCTGGGCGCGGCGGCCCTCGCCGGGACCTCCTTCCCGATTGATCGCTTCGCCACAGCCAAAGCGCTCGGCTTTGATCGCCCCACCGCCAATTCGCTCGATTCGGTGTCTGACAGGGATTTCGCGCTCGAAACCCTCTCCGCCACCGCGATTCTCGCGATGCATCTGAGCCGCTTTGCCGAAGAGATCGTGATCTGGACCTCGGCCCAGTTCGCTTTCATCAAGCTGAGCGACAAGTTCACCACCGGCTCCTCGATCATGCCGCAGAAGCGCAACCCGGATGCGGCAGAGCTGGTGCGTGCCAAATCGGGTCGCATCTATGGCTCGCTCGTCGGCCTGCTGACCGTGATGAAGGGCCTCACCTTGGCCTATGCGAAGGACATGCAGGAGGACAAGGAGCAGACCTTTGACGCGCTCGATGCCATCGCGCTCTGCATTGCGGCCACCGCAGGCATGGTTCGCGACATGGAGCCGGATGCCAAACGCCTGAAAAAGGCGGCCGGTTCGGGCTATGCCACCGCCACAGATCTTGCGGATTGGCTCGTGCGCACGCTGAAGATGCCCTTCCGCGAGGCGCATCACGTCACCGGGCGCATCGTCGGCCTCGCCTCGGCCAAGGGCATCGACCTTGAAAAGCTCACGTTGGCCGAGATGCAGGGCGTCGAGCCGCGCATCACCGATGAGATTTTCGCGGTGCTCGGCGTGTCGAACTCGGTCAAATCGCGCACCTCTTACGGCGGCACCGCGCCGCTCAACGTGAAGAAGCAGGCGCGCCGCATTCTGGCCGAACTCGCGCGCGAGAAGCGCACCCTCGCCTCGCGCCCCGGCCTGTGATAGCGCTTAGGCCCTCTTCCAACGGATTGCCCGCAAACGGATTGCACATGTCGCGCATCGTCCCGCTCAGCCTTGTTCTGGTTCTTGGCCTCGGCCTTTCGGCGTGCGGCAAGCGCGGCCCGCTGGAGCCGCCGCCCGCCGCCCATCCCTCCTCCGCCGCCGAGCGCGCGGAAGCCAAAGCGGCCGCCAAGGCCAAGGAGGAGCAGGAGGGCACCACCGCCAGCGGCACCACCGATCCGGCCCGCACCAAGCTGGGCGGCAAGAAACGCGTGCCGATCACCGCGCCCAAGCGCGATCTCTTCATCGACGGCATTCTGGAGTGACGGCTCTGGCGTCATGCCCGCCCTTGGGGCGGGTATCCACGACTTCGCACAGAGCAATAAAGTCATGGATGGCCGGGCTAAACCCGGCCATGACGCGGTTAGGCTGAAGACGCGCCCTTAAACGCTGGAAACAGGACAGTCATGCACCACTTTGATTATCTGGACGGCGTGCTGCACGCCGAGGGCGTCTCGCTGGAAAAAATCGCTGCCGAGGTGGGAACGCCCACCTATGTCTATTCCTCCGCCACGCTGGAACGCCACTTCACGGTATTCTCGGAAGCCCTCAAGCCGCTCAACGCCCATGTGTTCTATGCGGTGAAAGCCAACGGCAATCTCGGCGTGCTGATGACGCTCGCGCGCCTTGGCGCAGGCGCAGATACCGTGTCCGAGGGTGAAATCCGCAAGGCGCTGGCCGCCGGCATTCCCGCCTCGAAAATCGTCTTCTCCGGTGTCGGCAAGACCCCGGCGGAACTCGCCTTTGCGGTCGATGCCGGAATCTATCAGGTCAATGTGGAAAGCGAGGGCGAGCTGGAAGCCCTCTCCGCGATTGCTGCGGCCAAGGGCAAGCGTCAGGCGGCTGTTCTGCGCGTGAACCCGGAAGTCGGCGCGGGCGGCCATGCCAAGATCACCACCGGAGATGCCGCCAACAAGTTCGGCGTGTCCTTTGCCGAGGCCGAGCGCCTCTACGCCAAGGCCGCGAACATGCCGGGCGTCTCGATCATGGGTCTTGCGACCCATATCGGCTCGCAGGTGACGGAATTCTCAGCCTATCGCGAAGCCTTCCTGAAGATCAGAGGCGTGGTGGAAAACCTGCAAAAGCAGGGCCACAAAGTCGAGCGGCTGGATCTGGGCGGCGGCGTCGGCGTGCCCTACGAGATGAGCTACCCCTACAGCCACGGCCCGGACACGGTGCACGCCTATGCCGATATGGTCAAAGAGGTCACCGCCGGGCTCGACATCGAACTCGGTTTTGAGCCGGGCCGCGTGATTGCCGGCAATGCGGGCATTCTGCTCACCCGCGTGCTCTACACCAACCAGCGCGCCGACCGCACTTTCCTCGTCGTCGATGCGGGCATGAACGATCTCGTCCGTCCCGCGATGTATGAGGCCTATCACGAGATCTGGCCCGTGAAGCAGCCCGCTGCGGATGCCCCGCGCGCAACCTACGATGTCGTCGGCCCCATCTGCGAATCGGGCGACACCTTCACCACCGGTCGCGATCTGCCGGTGCTCAAACAGGGCGATCTGATCGTCTTCAAGACGGCGGGTGCCTATGGCGCCACCATGTCCTCCACCTACAATCAGCGCCCGCTGGTGCCGGAGGTTCTGGTGAAAGGGCCGGATTACGCCGTCACCCGCCCGCGCCAGACCTACGAGGAATTGATCGGCCTCGATCGCAAACCCGGCTGGTTCTAGCATCGCGTTTTAAGGCAAAGGGGCACCAGTTCGCGTCAACAAAACGCGTTCTTTGACGTGAATTGCCCCCCTGTCCCCGCGCGCGCTTTGCCCTATAGTGGTGTGTGGAGGCAGGATGAGCGCGCCCGAATCGCAAAAGCTGTGGTCGCTTGACGGCGCGCTCGCATGGCGCACGCGCTGGACATGGGCTGCCTTGCTGATCGAACGCGTGGTGCCCCTCGCCCTGCCCGTTCTGCTGGTTCCCCTCGCCTTTGTTGCGCTCGCTTGGGCGGGCCTGTTCGAATGGCTCGAAGCACCGGTGCGCGCGGGCATCGGCATTGCCGCCCTCATCCTGATGCTGGTGCTGGCCCTGCGCCTGCGCGCCTTGCGCCTGCCGACGCGTGAGGAGGTCAACCGCCGCCTCGACGCCTCCCGCCCCGAGGCGCATCGTCCTCTCGAAACCCTTGCCGATACCAACGCCTTGGCAGACCCCATCGCCGCAGCGCTCTGGCGCGAGCATCAGGCGCGGGCGCACAAGGCCGCGCTCGGCCTTGAGGCCGCCAGCGCCGATCCGGGCTTGCGGTGGCTTGATCCGCTCGCTGTGCGCGTGCTGGTGCTGCTGGCGCTTGTCGCTGGTGCCTTCATCGCCGGAAAGGAGCGGGAGGAACGCCTCGCCTTCGCGCTCGATTGGTCAAGCCCGCGCGGGGCCATCACCCCGCCGCGCCTCGACGCCTGGCTGGATCCCCCGGCCTACACCGGCCGCCCGCCGATTTTCCTCACACGTGAAGACGGCGTGATCGAAGGCCCCGTGCTGGCCCCGGTCGGCTCTGTGCTCTTCGTGCGTGCCTCCGGCACCCGCGAGGGGAAGGCGGCATCTGTCGAGCTGGAGCACGGCCCCGGCCTCGGCCCGGCCCCCGCCCCGGCGGCGGATGCCAAGCCTGAACGCCTGCCCGCCGGGGTGACACTGGAAAAGCGTCTGGTGAACGCCGATGCGCCGCTGGCCATCAAGCTCGGCCGACACGAGATGGCCCGCCTTGAGGTCAAGGCCATTCCCGATCTCGCCCCGCAAACCATCCTGAAAGACGTGACCGCGCAAGCCGGCTCAACCGACCGCCAGACGCCCGGTGGCCTGCGCCTCACCTATGAGCTGAAAGACGACTACGGCATCGCCAAGGGCGGTGTCATCATGGAATCGAGCAGCCCCCGCACGCTCTTCCCGCCGCCGGAGGTTGCCCTCCCGCTTCGGCTTGGCGCGGGAGATCTTGTGATTCCCACCGAGGATCACCCCTGGGCCGGGGCCGCCGTGACCCTGCGCCTGACTGTCGAGGATGACATTGGCCAGAAGGGAACCAGCGAAAGCCGGCAGGTCACCCTGCCCGGACGCCCCTTCTCCCACCCGCTGGCGCGCGCGCTGGTGGAGCAGCGCCGCCTGCTGGTCTTCTCGCCCGATGAGCGGGACCCCGTGCTGCTGGCGCTTGATGCGCTGCTGTTCGCCCCGGAAAAATTCACACCCAACGCCGGGGATGTGGTGGCGCTGACCGCCATCCGCGCTGGCCTGCGCAAGGCCCGCACCGATGAGCGCCTGCGCGAGATTGCCGACACCCTGTATGACTACGCCCGCTATCTCGAGGATGGCGACATGTCGGAGGCGGAAAAGCGCCTGCGCGATGCCGAGGCCCGCCTGCGCGAGGCGATCGAACGCGGTGCGTCCCCGGAAGAGATTGCGCGGCTCTCGCAGGAAATGCGCCGCGCCATGGACAATTACCTGCGCGATCTCGCCAAGCGTTCCGAGCAGGATCCCAACGCGCGCAACGCCCCCAATGATCCCAATGCCAAGACGATCACCCCGCGTGATCTGGCCGAAATGATGAAGAAAATCGAGGAGGCGGCGCGTCAGGGCAATCAGGCCGAGGCGCAGCGGCTGCTCAAGCAGCTCTCGGACATGATGAAGAACCTGCGCTCGGCCCGCCGCCAGAACGGCGATCCGCAGCAGCGCGAGATGGGCGAGCAGATGCGTGAGCTGGAGCAGCTCCAGCGCGACCAGCGCGACCTCAAGGATCGCACCTTCCGGCAGGATCGGGACGGACAGCGCGACGGCCAGCAGAACCGGCAGGGTCAGCGCCAGCGCGGCCAGCGTGGCGAACAGGGCGAAAGCGGTCAGCAGCCGGGGCAGCAGCAAGGCCAGCAGGGCGGCGAAGGCTCCCTCGCCGACCAGCAGCAGGCCCTGCGGGACCGTTTGAACAAGCTGCGCGAGCGCATGCAGAACGGCAAAGGCCAGAACGGGCAGGAAAACGGCCTTGAGGAAGCCGATGAAGGCATGGGCGATGCCGGCAAGAACCTCGGCAAGGGCAACCCGGGCGGTGCGACCGAAGGCCAGCAGAAGGCGCTGGAGGGCATGGGCCGCGCGCAGGAAGGCCTGGCGCGCGAGATGGAACGCCAGATGGGTCAGGGCGAGCCCGGTGATGGCGAGGGCGAAGGGTTGGGCGACCAGCCCGGCCCCGGCACGCGCGGACGCGCGGAAAACTCCACCGATCCGCTGGGCCGCCCGCAAGCCCGCGAAAACCGCAGTTCCGAGGATAACTCCGGCGTCGAAGTGCCGGACAAGGACGCGCTTCAGGGCTCGGTGTCCGAGCGTGCCGCGCGCGTACTGCGCGAGCTGCGCCGCCGCCTCGGCGAGTTCGAGCGCCCGCGCGATGAACTCGACTATCTGGAGCGTCTGCTCCGCCGACAGCAATAACCCTCGTTTTTCAGGTCTTTGATATGAATCTTCTGGTTGGTGTCGCCGTCAGCATCGTGGCCGTCGTGTTGCTCGCGGGGCTGTTCAACATGCT
>JAIUNQ010000164.1 GCA_020161475.1 Pseudomonadota bacterium
TAAGCCACAAGCCCAAGCAGCGCACCGTTGAGCGCGGCGCGCAGGACGCGGCCCTGCTCCAGCGCGGGCAGCACCGCGAAATAGACCACGCCCGCAAGGTAGAGCAGGTAGAACGCGATGGCGGGGCCAAGGCGAAAGCCGTTCTCCAGCATCACCCCCGGCAGATGGGTGCGATAAAGCGGCCCGGCCATGGTGGACAGCCAGACCGCATCGAGCGCCAGCATGGTGCCCGCCACCGCCGCCCCTGCAACAATAACCCTGGACATGAAACCCTCTCTTTTCCTGCGTCTCCTGTCTTTACGCAGGTTGCGCCGCATTGGTTCAGCTTGGCCGGGTTTTGGTTTGAGGCTGATACGGCACAATGCGCCGGTTGGGGGTTGTGGGGCCGGAGGCAATCATCTCGCCCGTGCGTGCGGCGGCGGTTTCGATCAGGCCGGGGATCAGTTTGGCTTCGGGCAGGTTGCGCCAGTATTTCTTCGGCATTTCCGCGCGCATCGCATCGGGTTTGAGGCGCGCGGGGTTGAAGATCGCCGCGTAATAGGCGGTCCATGCCGTCTCCATGGCATCCTCCGTCGGGGCATCCTCGCGCCGCGCGCCTAGGCCGAAACTCAGGGTCTTCCCGTCCCAGAAGGCGCTTTTGCGCGGCGTCAGGATGGCCCAATGCATGGCAGCGAAGCGCCGCCGGAAGAAGGGGGCCGTGGCTTCGAGAATGTGATGATCCGGCTCGAACCACGCGATGAAACGCTCGCCTTGCGGCGTTGCGACACTGCGAAAGCGCACGAAGGCTTTCATCTTGTGCATGTCGCGATGCACCGCCTTGGCCAGACCCTGCGCGCGGCGGATGTCGGGATCGGCGGGGTTGCCGATCAGCGCCGGGCGCGCGGCGAGCCGGTCCAGCAGACGATACGCCAAGGCAAAGCGCGTCTCGCTTGAGTGCAGCACGACGGTTTCGATGAGGTGCGTTGCGGCCTCGCTCAGCGGGATCAGCGCCTCATCGGGCGCGACAGGGGAGGGCAAAAGAGGCGAGGGGACTACAGTGACGGGCGCTGCGAAAAGATCCGCGGTCTCGGGTGCCTGCCAGATAACCTGATCCGGGCGCAGGCCCGCCGCCCGCGCGCCGAGCGCGAGCCGCCACCACGCAGCGAGGTCACCGTCTTCCGGAGGTTCAAGGCGCAGGGTCATGCGAAAAGGTCCAGCTGCCGGGGTTTGAGCTTGGCGGGCAGTTTCGCGTCATCGGTCAATGCGCCGGGGGAGAAATCGGGCGTCGAGATGAAGGGCATCACCTTCTTGATCGAGGTGGTGAGCTTTTTGACATCCTCCAGCCGCAGCGCGCCGAAGCGCCGCGCCGCGAGGATGCGCTTGACCGCCCGCACGCCGATGCCGGGAATGCGCAGCAGCATCTCTTTCGGTGCGCGGTTGATATCGACCGGGAAATAGGCCCGGTTCGCGAGCGCCCAGGCAAGTTTGGGGTCAATCGCGGGATCGAACATGCCGTCCTTCATCGCCCCGGTGATCTCGGTGAGGCTGAAGTCGTAAAAGCGCAACAGCCAATCCGCCTGATAGAGCCGATGCTCGCGCACGAGGGGCGCGGCGCTCAGCGGCAGGCGGGCCGAGGCATCGGGAATGGGCGAGAAAGCCGAATAATAGACGCGCTTGAGCCGGTAATTCGAATAAAGCTGCGCTCCGGTCTGCAGGATGGCAGCGTCGCGCGCATCATCCGCCCCCACGATGAGTTGCGTCGATTGCCCTGCCGGCGAAAAGCGCGGGGCCGAGCGGATCACGCGGCGCTCCTCCTTTGCCCCCTCGATGCGCTCGCGCAGGAAGCCCATGGAGTTGCGGATTTTCGGCAGGCTCTTTTCCGGTGCAAGCTGAGCGAGGCTCTCCCCCGAGGGCAGCTCGATGTTGATCGAGAGGCGGTCGGCGTAGCGCCCGGCGCGCGCGATCAGATCCGGGTCGGCCTCGGGGATGGTTTTCAGGTGGATGTAACCGCGAAAGCCGTGATCCTCGCGCAAGGCGCGCGCGACCTCGGCCATCATTTCCATGGTGGCATCGGGCGAGCGGATGATGCCGGAGGAGAGGAACAGCCCTTCAATGTAATTGCGCCGGTAGAAATCGAGCGTGAGGTTGACCACTTCCTCCACCGAAAAGCGCGCGCGGCGCACATTCGAGGAGACGCGATTGACGCAATAGGCGCAATCGAACATGCAGAAATTGGTCAAAAGGATTTTCAGCAGCGAGATGCAGCGCCCGTCCGGGGCGTAGGAATGGCAGATGCCCGCGCTCTCGGTGGAGCCGAGCCCGCCCGAGACGCTGTTGCGCCGCGTGGTGCCGCTGGAAGCGCAGGAGGCGTCATATTTGGCGGCATCGGCGAGGATGGTCAGTTTGCTCAGCGTGTCCATGATGCGAGGCTTCTGGAGACGTATATGTTCTTATTTTGTTCTATAGCGCGGCCGGCGGTTTCCGGCAAGTGCTTTCGGCCCGTCCGGTTTGGGTGTAAACTTGGCGCGTGAAACGCGATCTCGCCCTTGAAGCCCTGATGCGCCGTGCAGACAGCCTGCGCGCTCGCGGCGTTGCGGCGGCCTATCTCTTCGGCTCGACCGTGCGCGGGGACGCGCGCGAGGACAGCGACCTCGATGTATTCATCGATGTGGTGCCGGATCGTAAATTCTCGCTGCTCGATCTTGTCGGCCTGCGCCGTTTTCTCGAGACGGAGCTTGGGGTCGCGGTCGATCTGACCACGCGCGGCTCGCTCCATCCCAAGCTGCGCTCCGACATCGAGCGCGAAGCGGTCCGGGCGTTCTGATGGCGCGGCGTGTGGATGTGGTGCTCGAGGAAATCCTCGAGACCCTGGCGCGTATCGAGGCGGCGCTGGGCCGCCAGTCTTTCGAGACCTTCCGGCAAGATTGGTTGCTTCAACGCGCCATCGAGCGCGCGCTGGAGATCATCTCCGAGGCTGTGCGGCATATCCCCGAAGAGACGCTCGCGCTGCGGCCTGAGATTCCGTGGGTGGATATCAAGGCTATCGGCAATGTCATCCGCCACGAATATCACCGCGTGGACCCGGCGATCATCTGGTCCGTGGTGAAGGACGATCTGCCCGCGCTTCACACCGCGATTACGGCGCTGCTCGGCGCGCCCGGAACGCGCTGACGCCATCTTCCGGGGCTTGCGCGCTAAGCGCGGCAAAGGCTGCTCCGGCCTGATCGTCGGGTAGGCTTAAGGCGTTGAGATACGCCCTCTTCCACGCCTCATCCACGCCCGAAGGCCAGAGATCAAACACCGCCACGGGCTGCGCAAAGCCGCGCAGCGCGAGCGTTCCGAGCGGGCGCAGTGCGGCTGGGGAGAGGCGCGCGGCGATGCCGGGGCCAAGGCACAGCGTGGAGCCGAAGCGCTTGTTGGCCGCTTCCAGCCGCGCGGCGGCGTTCACGACAGCGCCATGGGCGGTATAATCGAGCTTGGCGCGCAGGCCGACTTCGCCCACCACGGCAACGCCCGTTTCGACCCCGATGCGCGTGCGCCCGAAGCCAAGAGCCGCCGCCTCGGGCCGCGCGCGGAAGGCCTCCGCCCAGCCCGCGATCTCCTCAGCGCAAGCCAGCGCTTTTTGCGGATGCTCCACGAGATCAAGCGGGGCGTTGAAAAAGGCGTGGAGTGCATCGCCGACGAATTTGTCGATCATGCCGCCATGGCGCAGCACGATGTCGGCGAGGCCCTCGAAATAGGCGTCGAGCACGCGTACCAGCGCGGCAGGGTCGGCCCGCTCGGTCATGGCGGTGAAATCCTCGACATCGGTGAAAAGCGCGGTGATCTCGCGCTTCTCGCCCGAGAGTTTGACAAGGTTCGGATCAGCGAGGATCTTCGCCACCACCTGCGGGGCGAGATGCTGGGAAAAGCGCGCGCGCAGGCGGGCTTCGCGTCTGCGTGAGGCGATGAACCCGGCGAGCGCCGCCCCGCCATAGCCGAAAAGCGCGGCCAGCGGTGGCAGCAACGGCACAAACAGGAGCTGCGCGCCGACGAACAGTGCCGCCGCGGCCGCGACCACGCCGAAAAGCCCGAGCATCACGAGCAGAAAGCCGACCAGCGGCGTGGCCATAGCGCCCGCCAGAATCGCCAGCAAGGGCATGGCGATGAGCGCCGCGCCGTGCCATGCCGCTGCGCTCTCCGGCGGGCGGGGCACAAGGGCGCGCAGCATCTGCGCCAAGGCCCGCGCTTGCAGCATCACGGCGGGTTCAAGCGCATCATCCTGCGCGCTGCGCAGCCCACCCAGCTCCGGCGCGGAGCCGCCGATCAGCACCAGCGCGCCGGGCGGGGGCCTTGTCCCGGCGACCACCTCGGCGGCGCTGAGGACGCGCGGTTTCGCCAAGCCCGGCACCAGCCGCAACAGGGCTCCGGTCTGAAGGGGCAGGGCATGGTCACCAACGCGCAGCCGCCCCTCTTCAATGAGATAGGCGGAACTGTCCTGCGCAACGCGCAGGGTTTCCAGCGCAAGGCCGGGGTAGGGCACCCCGCCTGCCGCAACGAACAGTGGCACGGTGCGAATAACGCCATCTGCATCGCCCGGCAGTGCGATGATGCCGAGCCCGCTCGCCGCTTTGGCGTGCAGAGGCAGCGGGCCAATCACACCCGCGCCCTGCCAGAGCGGGGCCAGCGCTGCGCTGCCCCGGCTCAGGATATGGGTGGGCGGCACCGCATCCCCCGCTGCATCGGGCGAAAGGACGAGGCCGAGGACGCTCGGCAGGCTTTCCAGCGCCCGCGCGAGCTTGGCATCGCCATCCGGCAGGGCGGCGCCCAGCGCCGTCAGCACGGCATCGGGCAGAACAACACCGCGTCGCGCCAGTTCCGCCTGTGGCGAGCGCGGGTCCGGGCCCGCCAGCAGCATATCGAGCGCGAGCGCTGCGGGCTTGGCCCCCTCCAGCCGCGCCACCAGCATCGCCAGCGTCTCGCGCGGCCAGGGCCAGGGGCCGAGGCTGCGCAGGCTGGCTGCGTCAATATCGATGACGACAACCGCCGCAGAGGGCGGGGCGGGGGGCAAAAGGGGGGCGGCAAGGCGCATCAGCGCATCTTCCACGCGCGCCTCGACCCCCTGCCGCCAGCTCAATGGCAGCAGGGCCGCCATGCCGATGCACACCAGCGCGGCGAGCCCCCCGGCCAGCAGCGGCATGCGCCGCGCGGGGGTGGGCTCAGCCTTCATCGGCCAACCGCGCGGTCTGGGCGAGCAGCGCGGGATCGCAGAACAGCCGGTCCGGCGTGCGACGGATGGCGCCCATGGACTCCAGCAGCGCCAGCGCCCCGTTCACCTTGGGGCGGCTTGCGCCTAAGAGCTGCGCGAGTTCGGATTGCGAGAAGCCCAGCTCCAGCGGCACGCGTTTGCCCGGCTCCGCCTTGCGCCCCGCCAGAGCCACGAGCAGGAACCGCGCCAGACGCGCCTCGATGGGGTGCAGGGCAATGGCTTCGAGCTGGTCTGTCGTCGTGCGCAGGCGGGCGCATAAAAAGGTGATGATGCGGTTTGAAAGCTCCGGCATCTCGCGCAGCAGGGCATCAAGATCCGCGCGAAACAGGAGGTAGGCGCTCAGCGGGGTGAGGGCCACGGCATCCGCGCTGCGCGGCTGGCCGTCGAGCAGGGCCAGCTCGCCCAGCACATCCCCGCGCACACCATGGCGCACGCTCAACTCGCGCCCTTCCTCCGTCACCAGCGAAAGGCGCACGCGCCCCTCAGCAATCACGAGCAGGAAATCCCCGCGCTCGCCGCGCGCGAAAACCTGCTGCCCCGCCTCGAAACGGGTGAGGCGAAAGGCGCGC
>JAIUNQ010000165.1 GCA_020161475.1 Pseudomonadota bacterium
GTTGCTGGAGCCGATCGGCAACATCCCGCCTGCTGAGGCCGAGGAGCGCTATTACGCCACGCTGGACCAGCCAGCTATGGCCGCATAACTTAAACCAAATGGCCTCCGGCAAACCCGGGGCGGTTCACCTCGCCATTGCGGGCCTGCTGCACGATGTGGGCAAGGCCTTCATCCCCGCTGAAATCCTCGAAAAACCGGGTCGGCTTGAGGGCGAGGAGCAGGTGGTGATGCGCCAGCATGTCAACCATGGGCGCAACATCCTCACGCAGCAGGGCGGCTTCTCGCCCGAAATGATCGACGTGGTGGCGCATCACCACGAGATGCTGGATGGCTCGGGCTATCCCAACGGCCTCATGGGCAACAACATCAAGGATCTGGTGCGCGTCCTCACCATCTCCGACATCTTCGCCGCCCTCATCGAGGAGCGCGCCTACAAGACAGCGATGGACAATGAAACGGCCTACTCGATCCTTGAATCGATGAAGGGCAAGCTTGATCCCGCGCTGCTCAACGCTTTCAAGCCCATCGCCAAGGAAACCAAGCTCGCCGCCTGAGCTTGAGCGGACCGCCGGCGTAGGCCTTCCCCACGCATCTGCACAAAACAAAACGGACGCCTTTTCAGGCGCCCGTCATTCTTTGGGAAGCGCGGAGGCGCGAGCGGCCTACTTGCCGCCGACGCGCACGATTTCCGCGTTGAAGGGATTCACGAGCAGATCCACAAACTGGCCCTTCTTGTCGCGCGCCACGATATCGACACAGCGGTCATCCCCCATCTTCAGGCGCACCATCTCATAGCCGCGCTGCTGCAGGCGCAACCCGATTTCATAGGAAGAAAGCCAGGACGAGCGGGGCTGGCTGGCGCAGGAGGGGGCGAAAGCGGCTGTCACCACATGCGCCGTCACCACCACGGCGAAGCCCGCCGCCAGCATCGCTCCGACACGTTGCCGATTGATCCAGTTGGGCATACTGCACCCTATGAGTGTTGTTTCGAACAATCACTACTATAGGTTGCATATCTTAACGGGCATTTACTGGCGCGTGTACGAACGTCTTCACATTGGAATTTGTGCCAGCCCCGCGCGCCGGCTCACTCAGATCAGCCCCAGAACAATGGCGGCCATCAACGCAAAGGACGCTGCAAAGGCGAGAATATCGAATTTGAGCGTAAGGCCCATCCGTCACTCCCTTCCGGTTGATGAACGAATGTTAATCTTTTCCCTGCCAATGGCAATGCGAAATCGGCACCGAAGCACCGCGCACCCACAACCTGAAATTGACAATCTCTTTCAACAGGATGGTCACAGCCTGCCCAGCGCATCCTCCAGAAACGCCGCAGCGGCCAAGGCCCGCAGGTCTTCCCCGAAGCCAGCCACCACCTGCACGCCCAGAGGCCATTCCCCCGCAAGGGCGGGCGGCAGCGGCACATTCACCGCAGGAACGCCCAGCAGCGTCATCAGCTTGTTGTAGCGCGCATCCCCCGTGCTCTCCGGCGTAGGCGGATACCCCGGCGCGGCATAAGTGAGGATGGCATCCACCGGCTGGAAAACGGCCTCGACCTCGCGCCGCGCCCGCATCGCATCCCCACGCACGCCATCATAGACCTCAGGCGGGGTCGCATGCCCGTCTTCCAGCGCCTCGATCAGAATCGGCGAGAGCTTCTCGCGCTTGTGACGCAGCTCGAACAACAGGCTCTGCGCGCCCTCGTAATTGTTGATCACCTTGTGGCCCGCATGGGCCTTGGCGGCAAGCGGCCCAAACTCCGCCTCCACGACGCGCGCACCGGCCTGCTCCAGCGCGCGGATCGCAACGTTGAGCCCCGCCTCGGCCTCAGGCTCAGGCGCCCCGGCAAAGGGTTGGCGGGCAACCCCGAAGGTCGGCGTGCCGAAATCCTGCCCATCCACCCGCAGCGGACGCCCCGCCAGCACCGACAGCGCAAAGGCAATGTCGACGACGCGCGCCCCGAACACGCCGAGCGTATCAAGCAGCGGCGCAAAGGGCTTCACCCCCTGCATCGGCAGCAGCCGATAGGACGGCTTGATGGCCGCGACACCGCAGAAGCTGGCGGGACGGATGACGGAGCCGCCGGTCTGCGTGCCAAGCGCGAGCGGCAGCACACCCGCTGCCACCGCAGCCGCCGAGCCGGAAGAAGAGCCCCCCGGCGTACGTTTGGCGTCATGCGGATTGAGCGTCTCGGAAGGCTGGAGGAAAGCGAATTCCGTCGTCACCGTCTTGCCCAGCACAATGCCGCAGGCCTCCTCGATCACGCTGACAATGGCCGCGTCCGAGGGCGGGCGGTAGTTCTTGGCGTAGATCGGCGAGCCGTAGCGTGTCGGCAGATGCGCGGTATCGATGATGTCCTTGATGCCGATGGGGAGACCGAAAAGGCCCGCATCCAGGCGCTGGCTGGCGGCAGCGGCACGCGCCCGTTCGAGGTCAAGATGGGCAAAGAGATGGAGCCCCTCGCTCTCCCTCGCCCGCTCCGCACACATCTCCACCAGCGCCGCAGGGGTGATGTCGCCAGCCTCGACCGCTTCTGCCAGATCCAGCGCGCGCATCACGGCTTGGGTCCTCCCAGTTTGCGCATGATGGCCTCGGTGCCGGACTGCGCGAAGGGCCGCGCCACCAGCGCCGCACCGAAAGCGCAGGGCCAGGCGATGACGAAAGCCCGCAGCCAGCGCGCCAGATAATCCGGCGGAAAGCCGACATTGAGCGCCGTGACGATGGCCGTCATCAGAAAGGCCATGATGCCGCTCTGGATGGCGGCGAAGATGTAGCGGGCTTTGCCCTGCATGATGTGTCCCCTTGGGCAGGCGTCATTCGTAACCCTTCGTTTACCCTGCACCTTAACGGAAGGTTACCTGCTTTATTGCAATTTGAGGGTATGTTGCGTTTTGATCATGCGTACCCTTTCTTCGTCCGGGCATTGCGCGGCGCGGGCCTGCTGGCCACGCTGGGCGCGGCGCTGTCGGGCTGCGGCTTCCGCTTTGCGGAGCCGCGTGAAGCGTGGCGCGGCCAGGCCGAGGCCGCCTGCATGAAATCGGGCCTCGTGCGCGAGTCGTCCTTTGTCCGGCAGATCAAGCCGATCGACGGCCCTGGCCCTTGCGGTGCCGACCTGCCCCTGCGCGTTGCCGCTTTCGAGGTGAAACGCGATACCCTCACCGCAGCGCTGGCCTCGGCGGGCGCAGCCGATTTCGGGCTCGGCAACATTTCCGGCGTCACCAACGTCAAGCCGGAAGCAACGCTGGGCTGCCCCATGGTCGCCTGGACGGAAGACTGGATCGCCGGTGCCGTGCAGCCCGCAGCCCTCGCGTGGTTCGGGCAGGGCGTGCGCGAGTTGCGCGCGGGCTCCTATGCCTGCCGCCGCCGCAACCACAACCCCAATGCCCGCCTCTCCGAGCATTCCTACGGCAACGCGCTCGACATCATGGCTTTCGTGCTCAACGACGGCAACGTCGTCACCGTCAAGGGCGGCTGGCGCGGCACCGAGCAGGAGCAGGGCTTCCTGCGCGATGTGTTCTTCGAGGCCTGCCAGCGCTTCAAAACCGTGCTGGGACCGGGCTCGGATGCCCTGCATTATGACCATTTCCACCTTGATCTCGCCCACCATGATGCGCAGGGCAAACGCCGTTACTGCAAGCCGCAGGTGGCCGCCCCCCAGCGCCCCTTCCCCGGCACCTACGGGCCCGGCGTGAACAGCTATCCGCAGATGAATGCCTATGCACCGCCCCCGGTGCCTAACCTCAATTCATCGATGATCGCGAGCAATACCCCGGCGTATCGGGTGCCTCCGCCGCTGGCCGCGCGCCCGCAGCAGCCGCTGCCCGCGCCGACCTCGGGCATGGAGTCCGGCAACATCAACGAGACCGAGCCGGAGTTCGACCCGCGCGACTTTGACCTCGCCACCGGCTCGATCACCCCCCTGCCCGAGCCCAAGCCGGTGCCGCGCGTGATCAAGACGCCGCGCCGCAAGAGCGCGCCCCCCGCATCCTCCAGGGGCATGGCTTACGATCCCGCGGGCCGCAATTAGGCCCGCCCCGCAAAATAACCTCCAAGCGGCTTGACCCGCGCGAGCGGGGGCGCGATTGCTGAAGCGTTCTTGTACCTGAACGGGGAAGCTCCATGCGCCTGAATGCCGTCTCTCACCTCATAGCCCCCGCGCTTCTGCTCGCTTTAGCGGGCTGCGGCATGCCGATGAAGGGCATCGAGGCTGAAAATCGCGCCGTGCATTGGTCCGGCAATGTCGCCGCCTGCGATGACGGCAGCGTGCTCTCCTCCATCACCGGGCGTTTCGCGCGGGCCGAATCGGGCCTTGCGGGCGAAGGACGCCAGATCGAGGATATCCGCGACATCCGCCAGACCGGCTTCCGCAAGAACGGCCCCGCCTTCATTCCGCGCCGCGATTGCGTGGCCACCGCGCGCCTCGATGACCGCTCCGTGCGCAAGGTGTACTACACGGTCGTCGCCAATGTCGGCACTTACAACCTCGCCGACAAGGTCGAGTTCTGTGTCGAGGGGCACGACCATTATCACCTCGGTCAGGGTGCCTGCACCCGCATGTCGCGCTGAGGATATTGCCCATGCGCCGCCTGTTTCTCGCGCTGCTGCCGCTGCTGGCGGCGATGTCTCCTTCACAGGCCCAGCGCTTTGGCGGGGGCGGCGGTGGAGATTTTGATTTCTACGTCCTCTCGCTCAGCTGGTCCCCCAGCTATTGCGAAACCACCGGGTTCGACCGCGGTTCGCGCCAGTGCGACCGCGGCGCCAACCCCGGCTTCGTTCTTCACGGGCTCTGGCCGCAGTACGAGCGCGGCTATCCGCGCAATTGCGGGGCCGACCGCAACCTGCCGCGCTACATTCTTGATGAGATGCGCGGCGTTTTCCCCGAGGATGGCCTCGCCCGCCATGAGTGGCGCACGCATGGCACCTGCTCCGGCCTCGGCCCGCGCGAATACATGCGCGCCGCCGCTGAAGCCAAGGCCAAGGTCCGCATCCCGGAGGAACTCGCTGCCCCCCGGCATGAGCAGCGCCTGCGCCTCATGGAGATCGAGCGCGCCTTCTCTGCCGCCAACCCCGGCCTGCGCCCGGATATGATCGCCGTGACCTGCAAGCGCGGCATGATCGAGGATGTGCGCATCTGCATGACCAAGGATCTGCGCGCCTTCCGCCCCTGCGAGGAGGTCAACCGCCAGCAGTGCCGCAGCGCTGATGTCATGGTGCCGGTCTCGCGATAACCCCGGATTACCCTGCCCGATGAATTACCGGCACTCCTACCACGCAGGCAATTTTGCCGATGTCATCAAGCACGCGGTACTCGCGCGCATTCTCGCCTACCTGAACCTGAAGGATGCCCCCTTCCGCGTCATCGACACCCATGCCGGGGCCGGCATGTACGATCTGCGCTCGCATGAGGCCACGCGCACGGGGGAATGGATCGAAGGCATCGGCCGCCTGCGGGAGACCCGGCTGGAGGATGCGGCGGAAGCGCTTCTCGCCCCCTACCGGGAGGTGCTCGAAGGCCTCGCCCCCGATGGGGATCGCTACCCCGGTTCCCCGGTCATTGCCCGCTACTTCCTGCGCGAGCAGGATCGCGCCTCCTTCAACGAATTGCACGAAGCGACCTTCGACGACCTGAAAGCCGCGCTCGGCAAGGATGATCGCCTCGCCGTCAACAGGCTGGACGGTTATCTCGCCTGGAAGGCTCAGGTCCCCCCTGCAGAACGACGCGGGCTCGTGCTGGTCGATCCCCCCTTCGAGGTGCAGG
>JAIUNQ010000166.1 GCA_020161475.1 Pseudomonadota bacterium
CGCTGCCCGCCACGCCGCCGGTCTGGCGTGCCAGAATCGCTGCCGAGCGTTTTCAGTCCGACGAACCGCTTCTGGCGCACAAGACCACGCGGCGCACCCGCTATGAGGCCCCGCTGGCGGCGGCCGGCACGGATGAGGTGATTTTCCTCAATGAGCGGGGGGAGCTGTGCGAAGGGGCGCGCGCCAATCTCTTCATCGAGCGCGAGGACGTGTTGCTCACGCCGCCGCTCGTCTGCGGCCTTCTCCCCGGCACCCTGCGCGCCGATTTGATTGCCAAGGGCCGTGCGCGCGAACAGGTTCTGCACGAAGCGGACCTGAAAAACGGTACGCTCTATATGGGCAACTCTGTGCGGGGGTTGGTGAGAACGGAACTCATCTGAATCACGCTCCCGAACCCGGAGGGTTCGCAAGCCCGAACGGGCGCCGGCCGGTCAGGCCGCCCCGTCGGAGCTGTGATCGCAGCGAATCGGCGCGAGACATTTGAATTGGCGCCGATCAGGCAGGGTTCGAACACCAATAGGCCGTTCACGGCCGTTACTAAAAGCCGCAGGTTCGAACTGGCACAACTTGGAAAATCTGGCGCACCCGGCAGGGTTCGAACCTGCGACCTTTGGATTCGGAATCCAACACTCTATCCAGCTGAGCTACGGGTGCTTCGCGTAACGCTCTACCGGAATGCGGCGCGAGGGGCAATCACCCCCCGCGCCTTCCCGATCAAGTTCCGGCTCACAGCCCTTCGAACAGCAGACTGGAGATGTAACGTTCGGCGAAAGAGGGCACAATGAAGACGATGTTCTTGCCCGCGTTTTCCGGACGTTTGGCCACTTCGAGGGCAGCAGCGGTGGCGGCGCCAGAGGAAATGCCGCCCGGTACGCCCTCAACACGCGCGAGCTGCCGCGCGGTCTGGATGGCGGTGGCGCTGTCGATCTTGACCACTTCATCCACCACTGAGCGATCCAGAATGTCCGGCACAAAGCCCGCGCCGATGCCCTGAATCTTGTGCGGGCCAGGATCACCCCCCGAGAGCACCGGGCTTTCGGTCGGCTCCACCGCAATCACCTGCACGCCCGGCTTCTTCTGCTTGAGCACCTGCCCCACGCCGGTGATGGTGCCGCCGGTGCCCACACCGGCAATGAAGATATCGACCGAACCGTTGGTATCGTTCCAGATTTCCTCTGCGGTCGTGGCGCGGTGGATCGCCGGGTTCGCCGGGTTCTTGAACTGCTGCGGAATGATCGCGCCGGGGGTGCTGGCGACAATTTCCTCGGCCTTGGCGATGGCGCCTTTCATGCCCTTCGGGCCTTCCGTGAGCACGAGTTCAGCGCCCAGATACGCCAGCATCTTGCGGCGCTCGATCGACATGGTCTCCGGCATGGTGAGGATGAGGCGGTAGCCCTTGGCGGCGGCGACAAAGGCCAGCGCGATGCCAGTGTTGCCCGAGGTCGGCTCAACCAGCGTGGTCTTGCCGGGGGAGATCAGGCCCGCCTTCTCGGCAGCCTCGATCATGGCCACACCGATACGGTCCTTCACCGAGGAGATCGGGTTGAAGAATTCGAGCTTGGCATAGAGGTTCGCCTTCACACCCTCCGTGCGGGCGAGGCGCTCCAGCTTGACGATGGGGGTGTCGCCGATGGTCTCGGTGATATTGTTGTAAACGCGACCGCGACCGGGCTTCTTCGCTTCAGACATCGTGAAAATCTCCCTGACTGCCACCAAAGCTAGAGCCGGGGCCGCCAAGGCACAAGCGCGCTGCAACGCTTTGCTGCGCGCGTTTTGTTCAGAGCGGATTGCAGAGAAGAAAATTCTCTCTCACGTCGCAGGCGGGAAATGCTTCTTGTGCGCGCTTCAGCGTCCGGTGGAGCCGAAACCACCCGCCCCGCGCGCGGTTTCATCAAGATCGGCCACCTCGACAATGCTCGCACGCGTCACCGGCGCGACAACGCATTGGGCAATGCGCATGCCGCGCGTGATGGTGAAGGGTGTGCGCGCGTGATTGATCAGCAGCACCTGCACTTCGCCACGATAATCGGCGTCAATGGTGCCCGGCGCATTGAGCACCGTGATGCCTTCTTTGAGCGCAAGGCCGGAGCGGGGGCGCACCTGTGCCTCGAACCCCGGATCCAGCATGAAGCAAAGGCCGGTGGGCAC
Source organism: Pseudomonadota bacterium (assembly GCA_020161475.1). Classification (GTDB taxonomy): domain Bacteria; phylum Pseudomonadota; class Alphaproteobacteria; order Rhizobiales; family Beijerinckiaceae; genus Rhabdaerophilum. The sequence continues at coordinate 2,149 of JAIUNQ010000166.1, forward strand.
AAGCACGCGCGCTCCCGGCCCCAATGTGACGGGGGAATCCTCGCTCACCGCCGCCAGGAGGTCAAAGCCCGCTGCCTGTTCGCTCTGGTAGGCGGGCAGAGGCAGCCCTTCGGCATGGGGCAGGCGCTTGAGACAAAGGGTCGTCATGTCAGGCTTTCGTCTTCAGAAGGGTGGCAAAGCGGTCGATCAGCGCGCGCGCCACCTTGTCCTTGCTCATCTCGGGCAGGGTTTCGACCCCCGCATCGGAGAGGATATGGACGGTGTTGTTCTCGCCGCCCATGACGCCGGACTGCGGGGAAACATCATTGGCCACAATGACATCGCAGCCCTTGCGGGCTCGCTTGGCGGTGGCGTGCTCGATCACCTTTTCGGTTTCGGCGGCAAAGCCCACCACCAGCGCCGGGCGGCCATCCGTGAGGCGGGAAACGCGCGCCAGAATATCCGGGTTTTCGGTCAACTGAAGCGGCGGGATGGCCTTGCCGTCCTTCTTGAGCTTCTGTCCGGCTTCATCGATGGTGCGCCAGTCCGCCACTGCCGCCGCGAAAATCGCAAGATCTGCGGGCAGGGCGTCGGAAACGGCGCTGCCCATCTCCCGCGCTGTCTCGACCTTCACGACATGCACGCCGTAAGGCGCGGGCAGGTTCACGGGGCCGGAGATAAGCGTGACACGCGCCCCTGCGGCAGCCGCGGCTTCCGCCAGCGCGTAGCCCTGCTTGCCGGAGGAGCGGTTGGCGATATAGCGCACGGGGTCAATGGGCTCATGCGTCGGTCCGGCGGTGATCAGCACATGCTTGCCTGCCAGAGCGCCACCCGGCGCGGCCAGTTCCGGCAGCGGGTCAGGGGCGGGCATAGGGTAGCCCTTGGGGCCGAGAAGCTCACCAATCGCGGCCAGAATCGCCACCGGTTCGGCCATGCGCCCGGGGCCATATTCACCGCAAGCCATCTCCCCATCCTCGGGGCCGACAAAGGTAACGCCGTCGCGCTTCAGCGTGGCCAGATTACGCTGGGTCGCCGGGTGCTCCCACATGCGCACGTTCATGGCCGGGGCCATCAGCACGCGCTTGTCGGTGGCGAGCAGGGTCGTCGAGGCAAGGTCATTGGCGAGACCGTTGGCGGCTTTCGCCATCAGATCAGCCGTTGCGGGCGCAACCACCACCAGATCCGCCGAGCGCGAGAGCTGGATATGCCCCATCTCGGTTTCATCGGTGAGCGAGAACAGTTCCTCAAAAACCTTCTCACCGGAAAGGCCGGAGAGGGTGAGCGGGGTGACGAATTCGCGCCCCGCCTTGGTGAGGATGCAGCGCACCGCCCCGCCGGATTTCTTGATCAGCCGAACGAGCTCCGCCGCCTTGTAGGCCGCAATACCCCCGCCGATGATGAGCAGAACCGAACGACCCTTGAGCATAAGCTTCTCCAGTGGTCAAAGGCGGATGGCGATGGCCACCAGCGCCGCCGCGATCACCCACCACACAAGATGCGGATAACGTGGGGCAGGCGCGGCCCTTTGTTCAAGGGGCAAGCTGCCGCCAAGCGCGTGGCGTGCCTCCCATTCCCCCAAGGCCCGGTCCGTTCGCTCGACAATTTCCGGCAGGCGCGTGGCCGCGCGCAGCAGCGAGGCGGTGTCGCGCCCGAATTCCTCGAGCTTGCCAACAGGGCCGAGGTTGCGCTCGATCCATTCGCGGATGACGGGTTCAGCGGCCTTCCACATGTTGAAATCGGGGTCGAGATGGCGGGAAACGCCTTCCACCACCACCATGGTCTTTTGCAGCAGCACGAGTTCCGTGCGGGTCGCCATGTCGAAGAGGCCGGTGATCTCGAAGAGCAGGCCGAGCATATGCGCCATGGAGATATCGGCCGCGTTGCGCCCGTGGATTTTCTCGCCCACCGCCCGCAGGGCCTGCGCGAAATCCTCGACGCGGTGCTTTTGCGGCACGTAACCCGCATCAAAATGCACCTGCGCGATGCGCATGTAATCGCGCGTGATGAAGCCGTAGAGGATCTCCGCGAGAAAGCGCCGTTCTTTCAGACCAAGGCGGCTCATGATGCCAAGGTCCACCGCCACCAGCGTGCCGTCCCGCAGCACGAAGAGGTTGCCGGGATGCATATCGGCATGGAAAAAGCCATCGCGCAGCGCGTGGCGCAGAAAGCTCTGCATCGTCACGCGCGCCAGCGCCACACGGTCGATCCCCGCCGCATCGATGGCCGCATTGTCGTTGAGCTTGATGCCGTCGATCCATTCCAGCGTCAGGCATTCACGCGCGGTGGCTTCCCAATAAACGCCGGGGACGCGGAATTCCGGGTCCTGCGCGACATTTTCCGCCATTTCAGAGAGGGCCGAGGCCTCAAAGCGCAGGTCCATCTCCAGTTTGACCGTGCGCTCGAGCGTCTCGATTACCTCGGAGGGTTTGAGCCGCCGCGCCTCGGCGGAGAAGCGCTCCATCAGGCTGGCGACATAATGCTGCGCCTTGATATCGCGCGTGAAAATCTTGGCGACGCCGGGCCGCAGCACCTTGACCGCCACCTCGCGCCGCTCATCGCCATAGCGGAGCATCGCCTTGTGCACCTGCGCGATCGAGGCGGCCGCAACGGCAGGGCCGAAGCTGTCAAACACGTCCGCCAGCGGCTTGCCCAAGGCTTCCGCAACCCGGGCCTCGGCTTCCGCTTGAGGAAACGCGGGCATGCGATCCTGAAGCGCCTCAAGATCCTTGGCGAGAGAGAAGCCGACAAGATCGGGCCGGGTCGCCAGAAACTGCCCCAGCTTCACGTAGGAAGGGCCGAGGCGTGTCAGCGCGGCAACGATGCGCTGGCCGCGATCCCCGGCATCGCGCCGGGCGAAAATCGAGAGCAGCCACAAGAGCGGGCGCAGGGGAGGCGGCACCTCGGCGCGGGGGATGAGGGCAAAAACACCCTCGCGCATCAGCACGAGGCCGACATAGGTCAGGTGCAGCGAATGACGAAGACCTGCGAACACGTCAGAGCCTGTAACCCGAGTGGATATTGGCCACCCCGAAGGTCAGCGGGCGGTACGTGACCTGTGCAAAACCCGCCTCGCGGATCATGCCGGAGAAGGCCTCAGGGCGCGGGAAGCGGCGAATGGATTCCACCAGATACTGATACGGCTCGGCATCGCCGGTCACCATCTTGCCCATGGGCGGAATGACCTTGAAGGAGAAAGCGTCATAGATCTTGTCGATCACCGGCGTGTCCACGGGCGCAAATTCCAGCACCATGATCCGCCCGCCGCGCTTCAGGACACGGTAGGCTTCTTTCAGCGCCACATCAATGCGCGGCACGTTGCGGATGCCGAAAGCGACGGTGTAGCTGTCAAAAGTGCCATCCTCGAAGGGCAGGCTCTCCGCATTGGCTTCGACAAAGGAGAGTCGGTCCGAGAGGCCCTTTTTCGCCGCGCGCTCCTCGCCAACGCCCAGCATCGAGGCGTTGATATCGAGCACATCGACGTGGGTGAGCGGGCCACCGGCTTCTAGAATGCGAAACGCCACATCCCCCGTGCCACCCGCGACATCAAGATGCCGATAGGCCCGGTTCTTCGGCGGGCGCAGCATGGAGATCAGAATGTCCTTCCACACGCGGTGCAACCCGCCGCTCATCA
>JAIUNQ010000167.1 GCA_020161475.1 Pseudomonadota bacterium
CATCGCGATGGTGACTGCGCCGACGCTCAGTGCCTCGACGATGGGGTGACTCCAGCCTTCGGTCTGCGACAGGCACAGATGAAACAGGTGGGAATTCTGCAGCACCTCGAGGGCCGCATCGGCCGCAAGATCGATCAGGTGGACGATGTTGTGCGCCCGGATGTCCGGCTCGGGACGACACTGCACTACGGTGAGCGGCGGCCAGTGCGGATGCCTGGCCCAGAGCCGCAGCAATTGATCCGTACCTGAGTTGCGGCTCTCGTCGGCAAGATGCAAGAAGGTTCGCTCTCGCGGGATCTCGGGGCGATGACGATCGATGCCATCGAAACCGAGCAAGGTCGTGTTGCAGTTCAAAGTGGTGAACAGCTCGTGCGCGTGCTGTGTCTTTGCCCACACTCCATCGAGGCGGGGCAGCAGATGCCGATCGTATCGGTCGAACCGCTCCGGAGCGGGGATGACGATGTTGGTCCGTGCCGTGCGCAAGTACTGCGGCCAGACATGCGCCAGCATCAAGTTCACATCCGCCGGCGCCAGTCGACCGGATCGTTTCCGCCAAGGGTCGGCGAATGCCCGCCAGTGAGGCAGCATTGAACGTCGGTGTCGTGCCTGGAGCTCGTCCATCGTAGCGATGCAGACGTCGTGTCCGGCTCCGCGCAGGGCGTGAGCCAGCAAGGCGAGGTCGCGCGACAGCTCGGCACCATTGGTCTTGCCAATGATGTTGATCTTGCGCGACATGCTGGTCTCGGATCCTCGCGGGACGATGTCGCTGCAGCATACGGAGCCGACCCCGCCATACTCTTGCGAACCATGGGGAGGTTGTAACCAATCGTTTCGGAAACTGCATGACGGCGCCTGTGTTGCGAGGAACATGCAACTATTCGTAACAATGCGAACGACGTCGGCGACGACATCGAGGTGTACGATTCATCGACAGTTCATCCAGTCGAGGCTATTAGAAGGCGCCACAGCGCAGCCGAGTTTCTCGGGCCATACGTCGATTCCAGCCGGAAAATAGCCACCATGTCGGAGCCGCCTCATATCGTGGTCGTTGACGACGACCGTCAGACCCGCACCTTGTTGACGGACTATCTGCAGAACAACGGCCTGCGCGCGACCGCCGTTGCCGATGCGGCGATGCTCGATCGTCTGCTCGCCAGCCAGCGGCTGGATCTGGTCGTGCTGGATCTGATGCTGCCCGGCGAGGATGGATTGTCGGTGTGCCGCCGCCTGCGCGCGGAGAATCGATTGCCGATCGTCATGCTCACGGCGCGGGCCGCAGAGGTCGACCGCATCGTCGGCCTGGAGATCGGTGCCGACGACTATGTGGTCAAGCCGTTTCATCCGCGAGAGTTGCTGGCGCGGATTCGCAACGTGCTGCGCCGTTGCACGCCGCATTGCAATCCGGTGGAGCGGACACGCTATCGCTTTGCCGGCTGGACCTTGGATACGGCCTCGCGCAATCTTCTGGACCCGAATGGTCAGCCGCAGCCGGTGGCGGGTGCCGAGTACGATCTGCTGTTCGTGCTCGTCACGAACGCGTATCGCGTGTTGAGTCGCGATCAGTTGATCGAATTGACCAAGGGGCGTGAAGCACAGGCGTTCGATCGCAGTGTCGATGTGCAGGTGAGTCGTCTGCGCCAGCGCCTGGGCGACGATGCCCGCGAGCCGCGCATCATCAAGTCGGTCTACAGCAAGGGTTATGTCCTCGCGACCTCGGTCGAGGTCGAATGATCCGCTCGAGGAGATGGCGGCTGCTTCCGGATAGCGTCTTCGGCCGGTTTCTGGCGGTGCTGATCGTGTGCTGTGCGCTGGCGCAGTTCGTGGCGGTAGTGCTGGTCGTCAAACGCAGTGCGAGCTGGACGGCGCGATGGGAATATCCCATGGCGGACGAAGCGGCGCGTCGCCTGCTCGACATACTCGCGTTGCTGCAGACGTTGCAACCCGAACAGCGCATCGCAATCGCGAATCAGCGCCAGGGCCGGCCGATCGACATCGATCTGTCCGGGCCGGCCAGGGGCGGGATGATCATGGCGGGGGAGCCGCCACCGTTGGCTACCGCAATGGGCCTGGACATCGGGCCGCCGCTCGGACCCATGCGGCGCATGGATGTGCAGCGCGTCGATGCGCAGCAGGATGCCAAGGGCGATCCGCAAAGGTTGCCGGTAGCGCCGCCGATCGATCGGCACCGATTCGGCGAGGAGCTTGCCAGGCGTATCGGGCCCCGGCTCGATGCCGGCATCGAAGTGCGGATCGATGCCGGGAAGCCGCAGCCGGCGATGCAGGCGGGCGACGACAGCCCTTCCTCTGCAGGCGTTGCGGATATCGCCACAGTGAGCGTGCGCTGGCCGAACGAGCCTGCGCTCGCGTTCCATGTCGGTTGGTCCAGGCTGGCGCCCCCGCCGATAGGGCGCGCGCCCGACTTCAAACAGGTGATCGGGTCTCGTCTGGCGTTCCAGCTGACGATCCTGCTGGCGGGATTGAGCCTGGGTGCATACCTGGCCGCGCGCCGGATTACCAACCCGTTGTCGCGTCTCGCGGCCGCAGCAGACGCGTTGGGGCGAAGCCTCAATCGGCCCCCGCTGCCGGAAACGGGGCCGCGCGAGCTGCGTCAGGTCGCACAGGGATTCAACGTCATGCAAGACCGGCTGCGGCGACACATCGACAGCCGTACGCGAGTCGTTGCCGCGATGTCGCATGATCTGCGCACGCCGCTGACCCGCCTTCGCGCCTCGGCCGAGGATTCGCTGCGCCGCGCCACGACGATGGATGAGGCCCGTGCCGGTCTGGAGCGCGCGATCGAGGAATCCGACAAGCTGATCCGTGTGTTCGACCAGCTTCAGATGATCGCGCGGGCTGAAACCGGCCATCTGAACGCCGCCCTCGACGCCGTTCCGCTGGATCAGGTGTTGCCCGACCTGGAGGAGCTATACGCTCCCGCAGCCGAGGAATCGAGCATGCCTCTTTCGCTCAGCCTGCCCTCGGCCCTGCAGGTGCGGGCAAGCCGCGAATTGCTCAGCCGCGCGCTCGCCAATCTCATCGAGAACGCACTCAAATACGGCAAGCCGGCGCAAGGAAAGGGCGAAATAACCCTGACGGCGCAGCAAGATAGCGCGATGGTGGAAATCATCGTGGCGGACCGCGGCCCCGGCATTCCGGCGGAGGCGCGCGAGAAGGTGCTGGAGCGTTTTGTCCGCTTGGACAAGGCGCGCAATGCGCCCGGTTTTGGCCTCGGCCTCAGCCTCGTCAGCGCTGTGGCTCGCCTCATGGGCGGCAGCTTGCGGCTGGAGGACAACGCCCCCGGCCTACGGGCCGTGCTACGACTGCCGAAATTTGAGGCAGGAAATTTGACGCCCCCCATTGCTCTCCACCGTCCGGCTGCGGATGATCCGCGCCGTGATGACAAAAGCTGACCTCTCCCTCGCCGCCGCCCTCAATCCCTCCCCCAAATCCGGCAAGGAGGGCAAACGCCGTCTTGCGGCGCTTCTGAAAGAGCCGGAAGCTGCAACGCTTGCGGCTCTGGCCGAGCAGCATGCCGGTGTTGCCCCGCTCATTGCGGGCATCGCCGAGGGGTCGCCCTATCTCTGGCGATTGATCGCGCGCGATGCCGAGCGCACCGCGCGTCTTCTCGCACGGCCCGCCGAGGAGGGCCTCGCCGATATTCTCACCGCCACGCTCGCCGCCGGTGAGATGGCGGACGAGGCGCAGGCCATGAAAACCCTGCGGGAGGGCAAGGCGGCTTGCGCGCTGCTGCTGGCGCTGGCGGATCTCGGCGGGGTGTTTGACACCGTGGCCGTCACCATGGGCCTTTCCGATTTCGCCGATGCCTCCGTGCGCGCGGCGCTGCGCTTCGGGCTGCGCAAGGCGCTGGCCTCGGCCAAGCTGACGGTTCCGGATACGCAGAACCCCGAGGCCGAGCTGGGCCTCTTCGTGCTGGCGCTGGGCAAGCACGGGGCGCGCGAACTCAATTACTCCTCCGACATCGACCTGACGGTTTTCTACGATCCCAACCGGGCCGGTTTTGCCTCAGCCTCCGATCCGCAGAAGCTGGCGATTGATCTGACCAAGGGCATCGTCAAGCTGCTCAACGAACGCACGGGCGATGGCTATGTCCAGCGCGTCGATCTGCGTCTCCGGCCCGACCCCGGCACCACGCCCATCGCCATGCCGGTGGAGGCCGCGCTCAGTTATTACGAAACCGTGGGCCAGAACTGGGAACGCGCCGCCATGATCAAGGCGCGCACCATCGCGGGCGACGAGGTGGCCGGTGCCGCTTTCCTGAAGGAACTCACCCCCTTCATCTGGCGCAAGTATTTCGATTATGCCGCCATTGCCGATATCCACGCCATGAAGCGGCAGATCTATGCCGTGAAGGGCCATGCCGAAATCACGGTGCCGGGGCATGATCTGAAGGTGGGGCGCGGGGGCATCCGCGAGATCGAGTTTTTCGTCCAGACCCAACAACTGGTCTATGGCGGCCGCCGCCCCACCCTGCGCGGCTCACGCACGCTCGACATGCTGGCAGAGCTGGCCCGCGAGGGCTGGGTCACGCCCGATGCCGCCACCGAACTCGACGCCGCCTATCGCGCCCTTCGCGATTACGAGCACCGCGTGCAGATGATCAATGACGAGCAGACCCAGAAGCTCCCCAAGCATGATGAGGATCTGGAAGCCTTCGCGCGCTTTTGCGGTTACACCCGCGCGGGGTTCGACAAGGCGCTGACCAAGGTGATGCGCACGGTGGAGCGGCATTATGCCCGTCTGTTCGAATCCGTGCCGGGGCTCGCCTCAGAGGCCGGCAATCTCGTCTTCACCGGCGTGGAAGATGATCCGGAAACGCTTGTCACGCTGCGCAAGCTGGGCTTTGCACGACCGGAACTGGTGGCGGAAACCGTGCGTGGCTGGCATTTCGGTCGCCGCCCGGCCATCGTCACGCCCCGCGCGCGTGAGATTGTTACGGATCTGGTGCCGGGTCTGCTGGAGGCCTTCGGCAATTCCTCGGATCCTGATGGCGCGCTGATCGCCTTCGATGACGCCCTCCAGCATATGCCGGCGGCCATCGAACTCCTCTCCATCCTCAAGAACAACGCCGAGCTTCGTCGCCTTTTTGCGGAGATTCTCGGCACAGCGCCGCGCCTCTCGCAAATCGTGGCGCGCACGCCGCATGTGCTTGATGTGCTGGTGGACCCAAGCTTTGCCGCTTCCAGCGTGGAAGGGCAGGCCTATGCCCGCATCGCGCCGCGTCTTGCGCTGGAGACCGACTATGAGGGCTTCCTGATGCGGGCGCGCGAGCTCGCGCATGCCGAGCGCTTTCTGCTCGGCACGCGCGTGCTCTCTCGCGTTCTCTCACTCGATGATTGCGGGCGTGCCCACACGGAGGTGGCCGAGGTCTTCCTCGACGTGGCGCTGGCGCGTGTGCGCGAGGAGTTCGCCCGCAGCCATGGCGTGATTGAAGGAGCGGAAGTGATCCTTGTCGGCTACGGCAAGGCCGGCTCGCGCGAGATGACGGCCAACTCCGATCTCGATCTCGTGGTGATCTATGAGGCGCCAAAGGATGCGGAGTCGAACGGGGCGCGTCCGCTGGGCGCGCAGGAGTATTTTGCCCGCCTCACCCAGCGCCTGATCACCGCGCTCTCCACCCCCATGCGCACCGGCACGCTTTACGAGATTGACCTGCGCCTGCGTCCTTCGGGCCGCAAGGGGACGGTTGCGACCT
>JAIUNQ010000168.1 GCA_020161475.1 Pseudomonadota bacterium
ACCTGAAGGACCGAGATTTCGCTCTCCATGAGGCCGAGCACTTTTTCAAGGCGCTTGGCGACCTTGGTGATCTCCAGCACTTCCTGCTTGTCGGCGATCTTCACGGCCAGATGCGAGGCCACGGTATCGGCCAGCTTGGCGTAATCCTCAATGCCGGAGATGGTGCTCACGACATCAGGGGAAACCTTCTTGTTGAGCTTGGCGTAGCCCTCGAACTCGCTGGCGACAGAGCGCGCGAGCGCTTCGGTTTCCACCGCATCGCCGTAGTCTTCTTCGAGCACCTCGACCTCGGCTTCGAGGAACAGGTCATTCTCGACAGCCTTCAGGCGCTTGGCGCGGCTCACGCCTTCGACCAGCACCTTCACGGTGCCGTCCGGCAGCTTGAGCAGCTGCAGAACGGTGGCGAGCGAACCGGTTTTGTAGATCTGGTCCTCGACCGGGTCATCCTCGGTGGCGTTCAGCTGCGTCGCCAGCAGGATGAGGCGGTCGTTCTTCATCACCTCTTCGAGCGCGCGGATGGATTTCTCGCGTCCCACGAAGAGCGGCACGATCATGTGCGGGAAAACGACGATATCGCGCAGCGGCAACACGGGAACGGTTTCAACCGAACCGGGCACAGGGGCGGGACGCTTCTTTTCAGTGCTCATGATGAGCTCCTTGTCATTGCCGCCCCTTGTCAGGGCGCGGCCCGGCGCAAAGCCGGATCAGGGGGATACGAGCACTCCCCGTCCCGGTCCTCGGGCGACGGGGCCGACCCCTGCCAATGGGCATCGGCTCGAATCCTTGTGGGGAACAAAGTGGGGTGATTTGCCCCCTTTCGCAAGGGTAGCAAAAGACCAAAACGCCGGAATGTGAACGGGCAGCGCCGACATGGAAACGGGCGCCGCAGCGCCCGTTCAAATCACAAGCCTTGCTCGCCACCTTGCGGTGGGAAAAGGCTCAAGATGAGACGAAAACGGGGATCAGGGGAGCCTCGGAGCGGAGCGTACTTGAAGTACGTGAGCACCGAAGTGACCCTGATCGCCGTTTGCAGGCCATCTTCAGCCTTTTCAGGCTGAGGCGGCCTCGGCCTCTTCCTTGCGCTCCCCATAGATGTAGAGCGGCTTGGCCTTGCCGTCGATGACCTCGGCCGAGACCACCACCTGATCCACGCCTTCCAGGCCCGGCAGGTCGAACATGGTGTCGAGCAGCGCGCCTTCCATGATGGAACGCAGGCCACGCGCGCCCGTCTTGCGCTCGATCGCCTTGCGGGCGATCACGTTGAGCGCATCCTCGTTGAAGGTCAGCTCCACGTCTTCCATCTCGAAGAGACGCTGATACTGCTTCACCAGCGCGTTCTTCGGCTCGGTGAGGATCTTCTTGAGGGCTTCCTCGTCGAGATCCTCGAGCGTGGCGATCACGGGCAGACGGCCGATGAATTCCGGGATGAGACCGAACTTGAGCAGATCCTCCGGTTCGACCTGACGGAAGACCTCGCCGACGCGGCGGTCATCCGGCGCTTCGACCTTGGCACCGAAGCCGATCGAGGTGCCCTGCCCGCGCGAGGAGATGATCTTCTCGAGGCCGGCGAAGGCGCCGCCGCAGATGAAGAGGATATTGGTGGTGTCCACCTGCAGGAATTCCTGCTGGGGATGCTTACGCCCGCCCTGCGGCGGCACGGAAGCGACCGTGCCTTCCATGATCTTGAGCAGGGCCTGCTGCACGCCCTCGCCCGAAACGTCGCGGGTGATCGAAGGGTTGTCGGACTTGCGCGAGATCTTGTCGATTTCGTCGATGTAGACAATGCCGCGCTGGGCGCGCTCGACATTGTAGTCGGCGGCCTGAAGCAGCTTCAGGATGATGTTTTCCACGTCCTCGCCCACGTAACCGGCTTCGGTCAGCGTGGTGGCATCGGCCATGGTGAAGGGCACATCGAGGATGCGGGCCAGCGTCTGGGCGAGATAGGTCTTGCCGCAGCCGGTGGGGCCGACGAGCAGGATGTTGGATTTGGCCAGCTCGATATCGTTGTGCTTGGTCGCGTGGTTGAGGCGCTTGTAGTGGTTGTGCACCGCCACCGCCAGCACGCGCTTGGCGTAGAACTGGCCGATGACATAATCATCGAGGATCTTGGCGATCTCCTTGGGCGTCGGCACGCCGTCCTTCGCCTTGACGAGGGTTTTGGATTCCTCGCGGATGATATCCATGCACAGCTCGACGCATTCATCACAGATGAACACGGTCGGCCCCGCGATGAGTTTGCGCACTTCATGCTGGCTCTTGCCGCAGAAGGAGCAGTAAAGGGTGCTCCGGCTGTCGCCGCCGCTGCTGTTGCTGGACTTGCTCATCGCTCAACCTCCTGATCCGGCTACCCGTCTCGCGCTGCACGCGGGGGCTGCCGCCGGTTTCCGGTCCCCCGCCTGAGCGGTTCAGGGGACACATACGCATTCGGACACTATTCGGCGCGGCAAACGAAAGAAACGTTAATGGCTCTTCCGTCCGGTGCCTCCTGCACCTTTAAGGGTAAACACTCGTATTCCCCGTGCAAGAGATGGGCCACGCAAACGGGGCGGAAATACGCCCCGTTTCGGATCACTTTTTATAGAGGGTCCGTCACATGCCCTTGGGCGGCTCGGGATCTTCGGCGCGCTTGGTGACCACTTCGTCGATCAGGCCGAAGGCCTTGGCGGCGTCGGCGGTCATGAAGTTGTCACGCTCCAGCGCATTGTGGATGGTCTCGTAATCCTGCCCGGTGTGCTGGACATAGATCTCGTTGAGACGCTTCTTGAGGCCTTCCACTTCTTTCGCGTGGATCAGGATGTCGGTCACCTGCCCCTGGAAGCCGCCGGAGGGCTGATGCACCATGATACGGGCATTCGGCAGGGCGAAACGCATGCCCTTCTGCCCGGCCGTGAGCAGCAGCGAGCCCATCGAGGCCGCCTGGCCCATGCACAGCGTGGTGACCGGGCAGCGGATGAACTGCATCGTGTCATAAATAGACAGGCCCGATGTCACCACGCCGCCCGGCGAGTTGATGTACATCGAGATTTCCTTCTTCGGATTCTCGGCTTCGAGGAACAGCAGCTGCGCCACGATCAGGCTCGCCATGCCGTCTTCCACAGGGCCGTTGAGGAAGATGATGCGCTCGCGCAGCAGGCGCGAGAAAATGTCGAACGCGCGCTCGCCGCGGCTCGACTGCTCGATCACCATCGGAACGAGCGAGTTGTAGGTCTCAATCGGATCGCGCATCGAAAAGCCTCGTCTGGGCGGCGAATCATGGCCGCAAATTGCAGGTGCTGTACTCCATCAGATAGGCGCGCATGCCCCGGCTGAAAAGAGTGCACCTCAAGCCCTAGCGCGAGAAGGTTCATGAGTCATTGCCAGCCGCAGGCCACAGCGCGCGTCCTGCAGGCGGAAGGCAAAAAAAATGGGCACGCGATATGCCGCGTGCCCGCTGGTGACGGGAAGACCCGCAGACGGGCGCAGGCGCCGCTTTCCTCAGGCCTGCCCTTGCGTCTTGCGAAGCCCCTCCTCCGCCTGCACCGCCCACTCGCGCAGAACCGCCGTGACAAACCGTGTCATCTCTTCTGTCACGTGCGGCGCAAGCCCGGGTTGGGCAAGATCCGCAGCCAGATAATGAATACGCACGATCCGATCCCACAGCACTTCCCGCTCGGAAGGTGAGAGCGTGGAGGCCGCCACACCCGTGCTGCCACAGGTCTCGCCAAAGGCCAAACGCACGCCTGTCCCGGATGGATCATCGACAGAATCCTGATGAATCAACACGACCCCCTCCCTGCGCAAATGGGAAAATCCTCCGCAGTTGGGTTGTGCTGGAAACGTACGTACGTGTAATATGCCGTACCCCGCTACTTTGAACGGAACCGCATTGTCCGAGAAGGTTTCCCTTCAGACGATCCAACCTCTGGTTGATCGCGTTGCCAAATCCGGCATTTTCGGCGCGAGCGAGCGGCAAGTCGCGCTTTTAAGCTACCTTGTGAACGAGGAGTTGAGCGGACGCGGAGAAGCCCTGAAGGCTTATTCCATCGGCACCGACGTTCTGGGCCGCGGCACGCGTTTCGACCCCGCACAGGATGCCATCGTCCGGGTTGAAATCGGACGGCTGCGCAAATCACTTGATCTGTACTTCGCGACGGTGGGGCGCGAAGAGCCGCTGAGGATCGTGATCGAAAAGGGCAATTACCGCCCGCATTTCATCCAGAACACGCCCCCCCCAGCGACCCCGACGACGACATTCTCAGCCCCCGATTCGTCAGGAGGCGGCTGGCGTCGGTGGGCACGCATCGCCGGCATCGGCTTGATGGGCATGCTGGCGGTGGTGGAGGTAATCCACCTCTCCCAGAGCTTCTTCGGTTCGGAAACGACGGCTGACGACACCCCACAACTGGTGATCGCCATGCCGGAAGTTTCAGGCCTCGGCACCGCCTCGGAAAGGGTGAAGTTTTCCCTTCAGGCGGCTCTTGCCCAGGAGCTCCGCAGTCGGTCGTGGCTCAGTGTAGCGATCGGAGGTCAGATCGGCGCGCCGGCACGCAGCGCCTCCTTCACCCTGCGTCCCGCCCTCTCCAACGCCGATGGACAATGGACCCTGACAGCGTTTCTGACGCGGGGACCGGAGCGAGAGGTGGTCTGGACAGGCAGATACGATGGGCGCGACAACCTGCTGGAACCCGATACGCTTCGGCGCGCCATCGCCGCTCCGATCAATCAGGATCTCGGTCCCATGACGGGCCCGATCGCCGAAGCGGTCGCAATCCAGTCCGTATCAACCATTCCCGATACCTCCACGGCATTCGGCTGCATCGTCAACGTGCGCCGCTTCCTGCGCTACAATACGCAGCGGCAGTTTGCGGACTCGAAAGCCTGCGTCACCCGCCACATCCAGACCGCACCCACCCTCGTAGAACTGCGCGCCATCCTCACCTACCTGCTGATCCTCGAAGCCGTTCAGCCAAACCTCAGTCCGCTACCAACCGCGATAAATGGCGCGCTGGTCGCGGATCGGGAAGTGCGACGCGAGGCGCTGCTCAACGAAGCGGACAACATCCTGCGCGGAGCCTCCCCGACAGACCGCGTGATGCTCCAGCAGCGGCTGATTCTGGCGGCGTGCCGTGGCCAGACCAATGTGATCCGGGAGCATCTGCCGTTCCTGCTCGCCTTCAATTCCCGTGTCAGCGACCCCTACATCATTCGCGCCGTCATCATGGGGCCGGTGCTCGGGGATTGGGAAACGGCGGTGGAGTCGGAAGCAATGGCCCTGTCGATGACAGCCACGCCAACCCCGCGCTACCAGATTGTCTCCGGACTGCGCGCCGCCATGGACGACAAGCCCGTCGAGGCACTTCGTCTGCTCACCCGCGCCCCGATGCACAGCTATCCGTTGGGCCATCTGCTTGTGGGACTGTTTGCCGCCGAGGCAGGCTCGCCACTCCATGTCCGTGCAGCCCGGGCCCAACTCCGAGAGCTTGGCTTCAAGGATGAGACAGCCTTTGATCTGCTGATCGGCGACAGCTGCTACAGCGACGATGTGAAGGCACGGCTGAGGCGGGCGCTCAAAACCTTCGTGACCTTCAAACCCGATTGAGGGCCACAAGTCTGCCCGGCAGGATGCGGCAAACAAAAAGCCCGGCTGCACAGCAACCGGGCTTTGATCGCGTCGGGCGGGGGCAAGCGCCCCCGAAAAGGCCTTACTCGGCCTTCTTCTTCGC
>JAIUNQ010000005.1 GCA_020161475.1 Pseudomonadota bacterium
GTTGCTGGAGCCGATCGGCAACATCCCGCCTGCTGAGGCCGAGGAGCGCTATTACGCCACGCTGGACCAGCCAGCTATGGCCGCATAACTTAAACCAAATGGCCTCCGGCAAACCCGGGGCGGTTCACATAACCTCTTTTAACACCCATGCCAAAATGACGTTCGGCCCAGTGTTAAAGCTTCGAACAGGCTCCATCGAGGCAATTGCCGTAGGCAATCCCGAGCGCTGCCGCAATAGCACCGTGCGTCTAGCATCAATCCGGCCTCTGGCGACGGCATCATCAATGCGCTCCTTATGCATCAGGAGCGCCTGCGCCTCATGTGGATAATCAAGTATATGCTCAATTAGATTTCTGACGGGCTGGGAAATTGCCCAGTGCCCCTTGAGCATCTCCACGTCACGAGCCGCATTGATCGTAGGACTTTGCCCTTCAATCAATGATCCGCTGCGGAAATACCGAAGAAACAGCGAGGCCGCGAAATCTACGATCGCTGTGTCCGGCTGCATTAGATGGCAACTTCCTTCATTCGAACGCGAATACCGTCAGCCTGGCTGCCCTCTAATTGGAATGCCGCGATCAATGCTTCGCCGATGGAGGTAGCATCACCAAGGCGAATTCCATCCAACATCGGAAGAACCGCTAAGTTGATTGCGTCAATTGCAGCTTCTTTCATTTCTGGTGCCACAACCCCAAAAAACGGCGCCTTAGGTGCGAGCACACGAATGGCATTGATCGTGTCAATAAAAGGGGCTGGTCCGAAGACGCGAACCTTATTTATTGCTTCCCATACTAACTGTAGCGGGCATTGATCACCAACTTCAGGCTCAACAAATGCAGGATCCTTCCTTCGAAGATACTCGACAAGGAAGCCGCGTAAGTCCCGAGGCACATCAATGAAGACCCAGCCAAACCGGCGGCTCAGTGCAAACGACATTTGATACAGGGAGGCTTTGTCGATCGAATTAATGGTTGCGAGCAAGCGCCAAGCGATGCCTGGTGCAAATTCATGCTCTTCCGCGTTGGCTTTTGGATAAGGCAGAATTGTGTATTGCGGACTGTTCTTGTTCTTGATGTCGAGCCTGTAAGGAAGCGTCGTCTGCTGCCCGGACAAAACAGTAAATAGTGGACCAATAACCTTGTCGATGTCGCATCGATTCATCTCGTCAAATATGAACGGACAATTGAATCGGCGCAGCAAAATCCCCGGAATAAAATCGACCTCTCCGTCCCCGACCGGCTGATACCCGCCGATGACATCCTGCGAACTCCAATCCGCAGAACCCGTCAGGAGATCGTAATCCCCGCCCGGAAGGCTGGCAGCGACCCAGCGGGCGATTGTGGTTTTGCCTGTGCCGGGAGGTCCGTAGAACATGATGTGCTGCTTTCCGGATTTCAAAGCAGCATTAATTTGGCGATAGACAGAGGGCTCTATGCCGATGAGATCTGGATTTTCAGGCACATCGAGATCTGCCAGATCAAATTGCTCGACAGCCTCATCATCCGTGTCTTTTTTATTGGCATTGCTTATGTTCTGCGCCGCAATAGGTGCAGGCCCCGCCTTGTCCCACGCGACTTTGATGTCCGACTTAAGCCTTTCAGACTCGCCTTCTGCGCACAGGTCGTAAACTGGAATTTGGGTCGCAGTGGCGCCCTCAGGGTGAACAAGAATGGCTGCAACGAGCGCATCGATCATGTCACCGTAAGTCACAAGCTTTGGAGTGTCGTCTGTGCCGGCATTGAATTCAGCCTCACGTGGCTTCAATCCCAATAAGGCCGCCAAGATATACGGCTTACCTTTGTGCTCCTTGTTCGTATGATGAACTAAGGCGCCTGACTTTGGATTGAACGTGACCGGATCAGCAGCGCCGCCATTTTCAAAAGCGCCATGAAGCACGAACAGCAGGTTTGCCTCAAACTCATCCGCGCGTTGAAATGAACCTCCTGCAACCTTCATCATCGGTAGGATTCGCAGAGCTAACGCCGCTTTGTCGGCGCCGGCCGCATGCACAAATCCAACACCAATGAACTCAAGGTCATTGGGCAAACTCGCCGAAATGGGTGTCTTGGTCAGGTCAATCTGAAAAAGAAAGCGAGGAGGCTTTGAGCCGGAATATTGCGGGTCTTTCCAATATCCGGTCGTCGCGTCTAACTCATGGTTTCCCATTTCGGTCAGGCGCTTGAAGCCGCATTTAGAAAATTGGAACCCGTGATCTTTCAAAAAGGTCGCGAGCCAATTGAACGTCACCTTGCGATTGTCTTCACCCGAAAGCATGTCCTAGACCCACCCTAACGCAAACTCTGCTTAGTCTTCGCAATTACAAAACCCGCCAACGAATCGAAATGCAAGGATGATCGCCAATTACATCAATAAGGTGAAGTAGCGTTCACTTGATTCGGTCACGCCTTCACATGGCTCAGGTTCAATCCGGGATAAATCAGCAGGTCCATCGCCTCGGCCTTGGTCTCGAGGGTCACCTCGCCATAATCGCCGCCGACCGTTTCTGACGCGTGGCCAGTGATGGCATCGCCAACCGCTTCGAGGATATGGCAGGCGCGATGCTGGGTTTTGAACCGGTGCCGGAAGCTGTGGAACACTTTTCTGGTGTCCGTGATGCCGGCCTCGCGCATGGTCTTGCCGAACCATTTGGACCAGGCGGACGAAAGTTGCGGTCCCTTGGATGATACTTCCGGGAAGAGCCGGTCGATCTTTTTCTTCCGCTGATCCTCGACATAATCGAGGAGACCAAGGCGGATCAGTTCCGGATGGATAGGCACCCGCCGTTCTGACCCATCGTTCTTGAGCGATTTATCTTCGCCCTCAGCAAAATCGAAATATGTGATTTTTCGACCTGAAGGGGCTGTTTCCGATCGGATATCGGCTGTTTTGAGCTGGCATATCTCCGTCAAGCGCGCACCAGAGAACGCAGCGATCAGCGGCATCCAGATTGCCGCTTTTCCGCCGCCGCCGCGAGGGATTTTCCCGCCGGAAAACCACGGCTGGCTGAAAATCAGCTTCAGATCATCGTCATCATAGCCGACGCGCTCTTTCGTCCCCTTCCTCTTTTTCGGCATGGAGAGCTTCACGCCCGAGCGCGCATTCTGATCGACGATTCCGTTTTCCACCGCCCAGCCCAAGATCGCGCCGATCGCGCCTAAGCTACGATCATTGATGGTCTGGGGTGAAAGCCTGGGCAACTCGGGATTGTCCCGGCCAAATTGGGCGATTTCCGGCAGTGGCGCTCCGATCAAATGCTTGGGCAGGCGGCGCGGATGATCGCGGAGCATTTCACCAAATGCACGCAGGTGCGATTTGTCGATAATCTCGACAGCAAGATCGCCATGAAGCGAGACGAACCTTTTGACCTGATTTTCATAATCATCGCGCGTGTTTGGACGTAATTCACGCTGGATTGAGAATTTCTGGAATGCCTGACTGATCGGAAGGCCCATTACCGGCTTTTCAATCACGGGCTTGGGTGGGGTTGGAATGACCTCGCCCTGACGGCGCTTCTGTTTTGCGTCCAGCACCTGAGATTTTGCGCGCAGAATTTCCAAAGCTAGAATGCGACGATCAGGATGATCCGGCGGGAGCACGATGCCGACGGATTCCAGTTCGCGGTCCAAGGGTGGCTCGATTTCGATGGATTCCCCATCTTCATCGGTCAGCACCTGAGGGTCGAGGAGGCTGGAAAGATCGCGGTTTTTCAGCGCGTCACGGGTCTTCTCAAGCTGCCCCTGTTCGACTTGTTCAAGCACGTCAAACCATGTGGTTGGCGTGCCATCTTCCAGAAGAATGTCGTCGCCGCTGCCGTCATCGACGGAAAGGAAGTCATCCTCGGCAAGGTCGCGATGCTTGATGGATTCGCCTATCGCTCTGATTTGTTCGTGCGAAAGACGCCCTTCCACCGCCGTCGGTGCCTCCGCCAGGGCCTTCAATTTGGCCTTGGCAATCAAACGCTCGATCTGCGCATGAACCTCCGCATGGCGCATCGCACCTTCGGTCCGATCATCGGTGCCAAGCGCGATCTTGATGACCTTCTTGCCCGAGATCGAGGCCACCTTCCCGCGCCAGGAGAGCTTGATCGAACCCTCAATATGCCGTGCAAGGTCTGCCCGAATGGCCCGGTGGTAAATCCACAAGCCATCGCGGCTCGTCATGAATTTGATGCCAGTAGAACTGATCCGGCCCATGCGATTGCCCCCGTATCGGGGAGTCTTTATCACCGAATCTATCACCAAATTGCTCACCAAAGCATCGAATGCTGTGGCGGCATGGCGCAAAAGACGTGAAAATTCATGCATTTCGGGCATGATTGGCGCTCCCAAGGGTCGCAATCCAATTCAATAGATTCAACGGTAAACAAGTGCGATTTGTCGCACCTTCCATCACTGAAATGCATGGAGAATTTTCGACGATTGTCGCACCCAAAAACGCAAAAAGCCCCGCCACCGGCGAACCGGCAACGGGGCAGATGTTGTCAGCCAAAAAGGCTTTGCTGTGAAATATCGCGCAACGGCAGATCATGTGGCGTGATGATCAGCTCGCGCACGCACTTGGGGCCGCCGCTGCTGATCGTGTAAGCCAGATCCACCACCTCCATGGCAAAGCCCGAAAAGACCTCACGCACGGCAGGCTCGTCATTGATAGAGAGGATAAATTGCCCAGAGATACCGGAGAGCTGCCCGGCAAGGCGGACAAAGTCATCCACGCCGAACATATCCTTGCCATAGTCGCCCTCTGAACCCCAATAGGGCGGATCGAGGTAAAACAGAACATCTGGCCCGTCATAGCGTCGGATAAAGGAATCGAAGGGCAGGTTCTCGATGATGACACCAGCCATCCGCTCATTGATATCCGCAAGCATCGGGCCCAGCTTCGTGACATCGAAACGGCCCGGCATTCCGGGCGACATGCCGAAGTTGCGCCCCGCGACCTTGCCGCCGAAAGCCGTGCGCTGCAGGTAAAGAAACCGAACAGCCCGCTCCAGATCGGTGAGGGTTGCTGGATCTGTGGTCATCAGCCTCTCGAAATCCCTGCGGCTGGTGAACTGGAACCGCAGCATATCCATAAACGGGACATAGTGCCGTTGCAGAATTCGGAAGAGCGTCGAGACATCGCCTGACAGGTCATTGATAACCTCGGCCGGCGCAGCAAGACGGCGCCTCAGAAACACCCCGCCCATGCCAATAAAGGGTTCGGCATAGGTCCGGTGTGGCACGCGCTCGATCAGGGATACCAACCGCGCCGCCAGCTGCTTCTTGCCGCCGATATAGGCCGCCGGTGGAGAGACGGGATCAACCCGCCGGAAATCGTCACTTGCCATTGAGAACATTCCACGAACAGGCTATAGCGAAACCGTGCGTGCGCAGCACACGGCGGATAGCCTTTTCGCGTTTCATGAGGCTTCGCGGGTTCGTCGGGAAACGGAACCCCGCGGCGGAGGGGCGTTGGCGCGCCCCGATGCTCCGCCGTCACGCGCCGGGAGGCAGCACCATCTCGGCATAACAGGCCGCATAGCCCATGATATCCACGATGGAATCCCGATGGTCTGGAGATTCTGCCAGCCGCGCCAGCTTCATCAGGATCATCAGGGTTGCCACATCGCGCGGCTGGAAAACCGCCGCGCGGCCGGTGTTGAGCATATGCGTGTTCCAGAGGTCGGAAATCCTTCGGAAATTATCCTCGGGCGATCCATAGGCCGCACGGCGGGCACCGGTGACAATCCGCTGTGCCTCGGCCAGCACATCCGTTTTCACATCGCTCATACCGGAGACCTCGTCGTGATGGCGGGAACGCGAAAGCGCGGGCGCAGCGGGCGATCATCAGGCGGCGGCGCATAGAGGCTTCCCTCTTCCGGCACGCCCACCTTGATCCAGCGATGCTGGGTCACGCCGCGGCGGGGATGGATGGCGAGAAAGAGCTGCTGCGCCTGGTGAGGCCGGAAACGGCCATCACGGGAATACTCGGTCGGCCCCGGCAGAGAACCGTTGACGAATCCCTCCTCAAGCTGGAGCGGCGTGTGGAAATGGCCGATCAGGACAAGATCGAGCAGGATGCCGCGCGCCGCGTAATCCGCCGCGATGCGCTTGAAGCCACGCGCGGCCGTCGCCGCCGGGCCGATGAACCCGGCCCCACCCCGCGAGCCGATACGGTCGCCATGCGTTGCCATGATGCGCCAGCCATAGACGGAGAACAGCGCATCGACCGAGGCCGGCGTGTAGAATGATACGCGGGCATCATCCCTGAACTGCATCTCAAGGAAATCCGAGGCGAGGATATCGTAGCTCGTCTCGGCCGACCCCTTGCTCTCAGGCTTCATGGTCGAGCGACCATGATTGCCGGCAAGGCTGATGATATCGATCGGACAGGCGAGGCTCGATTTGAGCAGGTTGATCCCCGCCACGAGGTGGCCCACCAGATCCCGCACCGCGGGAATGGACTGCGCCTCGTTCGTCTTTGCAAGCTCGGCGTGGATTTCACCCGAAACCAGATCGCCACCGAGGATCAGGATCAGCCGATCCGGGGGCGGGCCGGACCAATGCGCGGTCGAAAGATCGGCGATGGTGCGGAAACACCGGGCGAGGCGTGCGCGGGCGATATCGAGGCCGTAGCTGTTGAGCCCGTCCATCTGCGCGAGATCGACCCGCTCGCCCCAATGCAGATCGGAGAGGAACACGATGATTGTTTCAGCCTTCGCCTCGCCCCGTCCGAGCGCCGGAAAGGCGACAGGCTCAAGGGGGCCATCCACCAGGCCGAACACCGCGCCGCGGATATCCTCGGCCTTGGCGGCGCGGCGGGCCGTCTCGTCCCGCTCACGCACGACTGCCGAGATCCGGTCACGCAGGCGACGGAGCTCGACAGGATCGGCAGGCGCTTCAGGTGCAGGGGCGGCGCTCGACAGCGCCTTGGCGGCGCGGCGGGCAGTGCGGGGGTCCATCCCAAGCTGCCGCGCGGCATGGCTCGGATTGATCCCGGTGAGGAGGAGCGTGCGGAGCGCAGCGTGCTCTTCCTTCGACAGATGTTTGCCGGTTGCTCTCATTTCACACGACCTTCAATGATGCGATCAAGGCGGTCAGCCAGCCGGTCGATAGCGCCGACAATGCGCTCCTCGACCTTGGCCAGCATCTCGTCCGTGACAAAACGACGGGCGGCTTCGACCTTGAAGTCCGCGAGATCCTTCTCGACAGCAGCTGCCTTTTTCTCGGCGTTTTCAGCGAGGCGCTTGGTGACCGCCCACGAGGCGGCCGCCGAGGCGAGAATGGTGGCCAGCGTCACAAACGCCATCAGCGGCAAGGTGATATCGTTCATTTCTTGACGGCCTTGGCGATGGTGGTGGCGGCGTTGGCGATGCTGATAACCGGCCCGGCAATGCCGAGCTTCTTCTCGTCCGTGCGCCGCCACGCATAGATGCCGACAGCTGCGCCCGCGACGCCATAGAAGACGGTCAGGTCAGGGATGCGCGCGATCACACTGAAATCGCGCTGCCACATGCACCAGCCGATCAGCAGCCCATGGATGGTCCAGACGAGGTTGAACGTGATCCCGAAGAGCGGCCGCCAGCACCACGCCAGCCAGTGTTCGGATTTCATCTCCTCACGCATCGTCGCATTGATCGTGTCGAGCATCCGGGCTTCCATCTCGATGACGGAAGCGCCGTGGTCGGCATCGGCTTGGGCGAGCTTTTCGCGCGCGCCTTCCGGGTCAGCCTTGATCGCATCAGCGATAGCGCCCGGCTCGGGCTCAACGCCCAGCGCCTTGCCGACAATGCCGCCGACAACAGAACCAGCCGCCGCGCCGGCAGGGCCACCGAGGACGCCACCGAGAAGCGGCGCAAGCGGAGAGAGAATTTTTGCGAGATCGGTCCAGTCCATTTCAACCCTCCTGCGGGGCGCGCTCGAAGGGGCGCGATTTGATGGCTTTGAAGATGAGAACGCCCGCGACGAGCGCGAACACGAGGCCCAGTGTCACAGCCGGCCAGATCGACGGCGCGGCGGGCGGGGTATCGGGGGGCGGCGGGGGCTGCGTCGTGGATTGCACGGCAACGGTGGCAGCAGGCGCTGCAACCGCGCCCGCTATCCCTGTGGCCGCAGCATTGTTCGCCGCACGCGACGTATCGACCTGCGTCCGGCCGGTCGCAGGACCGCCGAACCCCGCCCACGGGTCGCGGGAAAAGCGGGCATTCGCAGCGGCAAGCTTCGTGTGATAGGCGTTCTTCGCGTAGCCGGGGCCGTTGTAGCGCGAGGCGAAACCCGCCCAATCGTGCGCCAGCAGCGCGCGGTGCATGGCCGGATTGGCCACGATGAAGCGGGCCATAGCCGCTGCCTGCTCATCTTCGCCACCCGCGAAAGCCGAGGCCATGGCCACCGCAGAGGGATACCCCGCCGCCTTGTGATTGGTGCCGAGCAGCTGACCGAGGCCCCAGGAGCACGCGCGGCAGGCGATTTCCCGATTGATATCCGCCGCTGCCGTGAAAGCCGGGTAGCTGTCCTTCGGATAGGGGCGCTGACCCCATTTGGGATAGGCCAGCCCCCGCGCGGAAAGCCTTGTCCGATCCGGTTCGCCAGCCTCGCGCCAGGCGATGTGGGGTTCATACAGGATCAGGACACGCCCGCGCCTGTCGAAGCCGGAGCCGCGACACTCCACCGCCATCACCGTGCGCAGGAGGGCGATACCATCTGCGCCCGCGCGCAGGATTTCTGCCGCGCGGGAGAGCCCCGCACGGGTCAATGTGTTTGTCATGGAGGATTCCTGTGTCGGCGCCAGTATCAGCGCTTCGGTTCGGGCACCGCGCCCGAGAGAGGAGCGGCAGCAAAACGTGCAGCCGCCTGTGTGCATCGGGCGGGGCGTCAGGCCCCATCAACCGTGACCGTTTTGGCGAGAGACGCAAAGACGTAACTAGACCCCGCAAACAGCGGGGTCACCCCGACGACAGCCGCCACCACCTCCGGCGCCACGCGCGAACGCGTCACGCAGGTCAGCCAGTGCGTCGGCTCACCCTCGGCGCGGGCCAGTTCGACCTGTGCTGAGGGGAGAGACCAAAGCGCATCCGCCTCCGGTGAGGCCGCTGGTAGAGACACGCCCAGCCAATAATCTGGCTGAGCCACCGGGCCTTCGGGACCGGCGAGCAGGATCGTGACCGGCATGACGGTGGCTGTGCCCACCAGCCAGCAGACAGCGGCGTCCTCCCCATCGGGCCGGGGGAAAGCCGCCTCAGCCGTCGCCTGATCAGGATAGGCATGGAGCTGGTCGATCATTGTGTGATCCCCTGCAGTTCGGTGTTGGTCAAGAACGCTGGCACCAGCGTGACCCGCTCGATGTACCCGCCCCACTGCAGCGCACCCCAAGAAGCGCTGCCCAGATAGATCAGGCTTGGAACGACGACGCTGCTCGGGATGTTGGACGTGACCGCGCCGCCGTTGACCGACAAGCGAGACGAGTTTGTGGTGTACGCAAATGCTGACTTGAACCGTTGGCCGGGGGTGAGCAGCGTATTGGATCGGTTCACTGACCACCCCTGCCCGTCACCAATTTCCATGCGTCCGAGGTTGGGGGAGCCGCTGCTGCCGAACATCACGTGAGGTGAGCCGGAGGTCTTGAGATTGCACAGTAGCCCTTGCCCAAGCGCGGGCGCGTGAGCCGCCGAGCAGATGACCGAAAAGGAATTCGGCACGCCCGAAACAGGAAAAGATATGAGGTCGGCTGCACGCGTCTGAGCTGCCCCGGTCGTTCGGATCGGGCTGGTGGCGTAGCCGCCTTGTTCGAGTTGCGGCCAACCGATGCGTAGGGTGATGTCCACGCTCGCCCCTGCGGCAAATTGCAGTTGTAGGATCGGGCGGACAAAAGCCACTGACGCATTTGATAATGTGCGTGTTCCGATCAGCCGCGCCATCGTGGGCGTTGGCGTAATCTGGCCACCAGATGTAGCCAAAAACCCCGCGCTGCTGGACAGCTCATACAGCCACAAATAGCAAGTGGTGAGGCCCGTGGTTGATCCCCCGACTACTCGCAAAAACGCTGAGCCGCTCCACTGTTGCCCGGCTGCCGCAGGGACTGCGTTCCAGGACTCCGGGTTAATATCAAACGCGGTTGTGGCAGTTGTCGTCCCGGCCAGCCGGACATCGATATAATCTATGCCTGCCTCCGTCCCAATTCCCACAATCGAGCGGACCAGCCCGTTAAGGGCGGTCGCGATCTGCCAGTTAGCCGGAGCTGTTCCGGGCGTCCCAGCCACTGCCCCTTGCATCGCGTTGTTGCGGATGGCGTTCGTGCGCGCGCTTTCGACAAGCAGGCCGCGATTGGTGACCCGGGGAATGTTTGCGCCGAACGCCTGCCAATTGCCCGCCTGATCCTGAGCGTAGCCAGCGCTGGCACGCGTGACGGTGAGATCGCCCAGCTGCTTGCCGAAGTAGCGCGCCCCGGCGAAGTCCATGTCGATCAGCGCATCAGGGCTGAGCAGCCAGCCGGGGCGACCCGACAGACCGGTCGCGCGGTGTCGCAGGCGCACCCGCATCACACAAGCTCCGTGATGTGCAGCGTGGCGCTGGCCCCGCTGGGACCAACGATCGCAGCAACGTGCGGCTCCGACAAATCTGAGACGCTGAATTCGAGGCGCTCTCCCGACGCGATGTAATGTGATGACGCCGTTGCGGTCTGCTCTCCGTCGCCGATCCGGAAATAGGCGTCTCCGCCGCGCGCGTAAATGGAAATTGCACGAGCTTCAGACGATAGCAATACATTCGCACTCGTGGATGACGCGGTGAGAACGCGGGCCACAGTCGGCGTCATGAGGATGCTGGCACCCATCACCGTCACACCGGTAGCAATCTTCCACTCACCGCCCTGGGTCTGGTAGGCAACCACATCCCCGTGATCAATAACCGGCATAAGACTCTCCTCAATCCTGAGAAATTCGTGCATTATTATGCACTTTTAGGGTTGACGTAACGGCGGAAATGGTGCATATATATGCACAACAAAGGACGCGGACATGTCGACCATCGAACTGAACCCCCGCAAGATCATCGCCCGGCTGACAGCCGAGGGCTGGGAGAACATCGGTGGCGGCAACCACGACCGCTTCATTCACAAGGACCGCCCCGGCGCGATGGTCATCGTCCCGAGGCACAGGCAGGACCTCAAGATCGGGACAGCCCGATCCATCGCAAAACAGGCGGGTTGGCTCTGAGCCAGCCGCCACAACAAAGACGGAGCAGCAGATGGTCTATTACGTTGGCATTCTCGAAGGCGCAGACGACAACTGGGGCGTCCGCATTTTCGATCTGGACGGGTGTGTCGGGGCCGGGGAAACCGCCGAGGAGGCGATTGCCGGGGCAACAGAAGCGTTGCGCGATGTGGTGGCCTACAAGCGCGGTGGTGGCCATCCGGTCCCCGCGCCGTCCAGTATCGCGCAGGTGTTGGCCAGCGGCGAGGTGCGGGCCGGTGAAAGCACCGTGCTCATCCCGCTGGTGGTTGATGCCGGGCGTTCCGTGCGCGCCAACCTGACGCTGGATGCGGGTTTGCTGGAAGCCGTCGATCAGGCGGCAGGTGCTGCCGGGATTACACGCTCGGCCTATTTCGCCAGTGCCGCGCGCGACAAGCTCATGATGGCCTGACAGCGCGCGCGTCGGCGGCTTCGGAGACGATCCTGTAGAGGTCGCCGGGGGAAACCCGATGCAGCAACGCCGGCACCTTGAGGATGCCGGCGTGATGGAGGGCCGCTGCTGTGAGTTCCGAACAGAACCACCGTCGAGGGTCATTCCAGCGGGGGCGGAAGGGGAACCAGAGCACGCCGAGGTAGTCATAAGGCTTGCCGATCTCGGCGCGGGCGAAGGCGAGCGCTGCGGCGCGCTGCTCATCCGTGCAGGGAATCGTGATCATTTCCACCCTGTCACCGTCGGGGTGGCGGAGATCAAGAGCCCGTTCGAGAACGCCGCCGGGTACGGCGGAAACCGCCATGTCGGTGGTGGTCATCAGATCGACATGGTTCGACCAATGGCGGCTGAAAAAGGAAATGGCCGGCGAAACGACCGGCCATCCGAGATCGACAAAGCGGAGGGTGATCATGGCCTACCTCGCTCCCGCAGCCCGGAAGAAATCGTCAGTATCGGCACCGCTCCACCCCATGCCGGACGCCATCAGCGCCGTGAGAGGGTGATGGCGCTCGATCGAGGCGGCACCAAGAACGAGCAGTTCGGCATCTTCGCGCGCGGTCTGATCCTTGATCGTGTCGAGGAGGGCTTGCAGCGCCGCCGGGATTCCTGCACCCGTCACGAAGGCCACAGCCTCGGCCTGTGAGAACAGACCCCGGCTGCGCATTTCCCGGCCGTATTGGGCGCGGGTGATCTTGTCGGGCGGCGCAGGGGGGAGTTCCACAAACGGCGCGACAGGGCCGAACTCACCATCCGCAGCCCGCGCGAACAGCTCCTCGGAGTGCTCCCAGCCAGGATCGCTCCGGGCAGCGGTGTAGCGCACCGCCTCTCCTCCGAGATGGGGAAATACCACCGTGATATTGAGCTGGGTATGCTCTGAATTCGCCCACTCGGGCTTTCCAGCGTCGGCCGGCACCATGTAATCGAGCTTGGGCATATCAGGCGATCCTCTGAAAGAGTGAGATTCCACCGGTGATACCGCGACCCTGAGCTCTCCAGGTTCCATTGATGGATCCAGCCTGCCAGCCACCATGGTATGCCGGGAAGAGATTTGCGCCAGAGACGCTGCCACCAAACTCCGAGCCGTTGGCATTGCAGTATGCCATCACGTATTTGCCGATATCCTGGGTGTCACCCGCAGCGAGCCAGCTTCCCAGATTGGCACTGTGAATCAGCGCAGAGTTGACGCCGCCCGGAAGTTCAGAGAGCCGAAGAAACGCACCACGAAATGCGCCTCCATTCTCAAAGAACCGGATGTCATTTCTACAGGTGTCGATTGCCAAATCAGCGCCAATTGACGTGTTCTGATTGCATCGCTGAAGAATCAGTTGACCGCCTTCGTCAACGTTGTCCTGACGTGGAATGTAGAGAAAGTTACCCTGATCAGCGACACCGACCTGAACTGGTTGACCAAACCCTGGTCTGATGCGGAGCCAGCCAGCGCCGCCATTGATGATGTCAAAAGCTCCATCGGGGCCGGGCTCTCTGATGATGCGAGCCGAGTAGTCCACCCCATCAGGTGTGCCATGACTCTTGAAGTCGACGTATGAGGATCGATCTCCTGTGCCAAGCGCATGCAGCTCCAGACCGCCATCAGCAGCGTTGATGCGTGTCTTGTAGCTCAAAATCACACCACCATCCGTCTGAAGGGTCAGCGGGTTGACGAAGTTGGTGGCAAAATCGTCGGTGGAGTGCTGGATGAACAGCGTACCGGACACGCCAGCCGCGCCATCCTTGATGAGACGCCACGCGCCACCAACATTGCCGAGACGTAACTGCGCCCAGCCGCCTCGGATGTTCAGACCACCAGTGATATCTCCGCCCGTCAGAGGCAGCTTGGCGGCCGCAGCGGCGGCGTTGGCGTCGAGCGCCGTCTGGAGGCCGCCGACCTCACCGATGGAGTGAGAATGCGCGGCCGGCGTAAAGGTGCCGGGCTTCCCGGAAACATCACCCCACGTCGTCGGAAACGAACTCGGCTTGCCGGAAATGTTCCCCCACGCCACGCTCAACGTCACGGGTTGCCATGTGGCCCCGACAAGACCGAGAAACTGGCCACTGGCCGCCCCCGCCACATTGACATTTGAGAGATCACCCAGCGCCGGACGCCAGGAAGCGGCCTGCTTGGCATCCAGCGCAGCCTGAAGCCCGGCAATCCCGGAAATGGCGTGGGTGTGGGCGGCCTCCGCCTTGCCGGCAACCTGCCCGTCCATCGCGGAGATCTTGGCATCCAGCATGTTGACGAGGGTGATGATGCGGGCAAAATCCTCGGCGATTGTGTTGGCGATATGCGGTCGCGGAAAGTTCTGGGTGGACGTGCGATCATCGGTTGCCATCGGTCACTCCTGAAATGAAACGAATGCGCCTCAGACGGAATAGGCGCGGAGATCCGCGATGAACGGGCGGGCACCGGGGCCACCCGTGATCGTGAGGCGAACGCGGCCACCACTGGCCGCCGTGAACGGGTCCTTCTGGTGGACCGGCTCGATCCACCCACCGCCGATGATCCCGGTCGAGAGGTTCGGAACGGATTGCCAGACGCCGTTCGCCGCATCGACATCGACCGTCACACCGGAGCCCGCCGGCAGCATGGCGGCAAAAACGGCACGCACCCGGATCGCCGTCCCCATCGAGAAAACACGCGTCGCATAGGTGCCGCTCGAACGGATGCGTCCGGCAATCAGCAAAACGCCGGGGAATATCGTGGGGGACAGCTTGGCCGTTCCGTGCAACACCGCGCGCAGGGTGACATTTTCCGACACATAGGCCGAAAATGGCACCTGCTGGCGATCGGCGAAAGAAAGGACCGAGCCGTCTGCACGGACAAGCTGCCAGCGAACCGAGGTATCCGCCGAGGGAATCTCAAGGCCACCACGCACGATGACATCCGAGACCTGATCGAACGCGCCGGACCAGAGCGTGACACTCTGCTCGGTGGCGGAGAAGTTGGCGGCAACCACCTGAAACGACAGGTCCGCATCCTGCACCGGCGACCACGTGAGGCGGTTTGCGGACTGAAGCATGACCCCTGCGGTGAAGGGTTGCGCCGAAACGCGACCCTGACCGCCACCGGGGATGTCATAGACATCACCGAGCCGCGCGATCTTCACCGCGTGCTCGGCATCATCCGTCATGATGACGAAGCAATATTCCCGCCCGACCTGGCACAGGACCGGGGTCCTGAACCGCGCCTGAAGCATGTCGCCGACCTGCGGCGTCGCCATCGGGATGAAGGCTTCAGCCAGCACCTCATTGGTCGGGTAGCCGTTCAGCACGGTGGCCAACTGCACCCGGATACCTTTCGCGCGGTTGCCGATGGCCGCAATCCAGAAGTTCATGCCGCAGATCATCCGCGGCTCTTCCAGAGAGAAGGTCTGCGCCAAAGGGTCGCCGCCACCACCGTCACCACCACCACCGGTAAATGTCGGCTGCTGCACGACGACATTCGTGATCTCCTGCACCACGGTGACATTGGTGACATTGACCACGACGGGCGGCGGGGCGAGGCGCGAAACAAGCGTGACGCGGCGGAGCGTCAGATTGGTGATCGCCCCCTCGCCGACAAAGATGGCCCGGCCGAAGCTGCCCGCCGCACCTGTCGCCTCCACAAGACGGCGGCCCACCGGAATATTTGCCGGGATCGTGAACGTTCCGGTGATCTGACCGGAACCATTTGCCGTCTGCACCCCCGGCGGCTTCACGTCGATACCGTCGAAAGCCAGCGTGGCGAGGGTCTCGCCCGCGCCGAACCCCTCGATCCTGAAGGTCACGGCAATCTGCCGGAGGAAGCGAGCGGCGGCAAGCTGCTCGGAAACCTGCTCGGTGATCGTGGTGGAGCCTTCAGGCTGGCCCGGCGGCGCCTGGAACTCCCGCGTGATATCGGAGGTCCAGTTCGTCACGGTGTCCGTCCAGAAATCGACGGGCGGATCGATTTCCAGCCCCGCCGGCATGGCGACAAAGGACATGTAGGGGTTGATGAGCACCGACGAGGTCTTGATGTCCTGCCGGATGATGATCTCTTCCGTGAAGGGAAGGGTGCGGAACTGGTTGTTCGCCAGCACGTTCAGCACCGGGTCAATCGCAAGCTGGAGCACACCATTGGCCGAAGCCGCGGTCTGCGGAAGGCCCTGATCTCGGAAGGTGTCGTTGGTGAAATTGTCGGTGAAAATGCCGCGCTTCGCCACAGGGTCGCGCTCAAGGATGTTGCGGGCGGATTCCGAGCGATCGAACTGGTCGAGCATGTCGATCACGCGATCAAAGAGACGGCGCTGGTTGTCGTAAGTGTAATTGCGCGTCCCGTTGTTCTTCACCACCGGAACGCCCATCCATGTGTTCCAGACCTCCCCCAGCTTCAGGAGCGTGCTGGGCGTGAGGGGCGGAACTGCATTGATGCGGGCGGAAACACCCGTGACATATGCCGACCTGCCGGTGACATCGAGGCAGATGAGGTCCACGCGCGGCAGCTTGCTCGTGTAGGACACCAGCACGGGCCGGCCATGGACACCCCCCGAAACGGTCACGGTGGTATCCGTCACACCGGCAACCGCCTGCGCCTCATTGTAGAGATAAGTGACCTGATAGCTGGAGGAGGATACCGGCTCGACGCCACCCGGCGCCCAGGACACAGAATTTCCGGTCAGGGTGAAGTCAGCAGAGGCGTTGTAGTAAACCGCGCCCTGATTGACGCTTTCGATCTCCACAACAGAGGATTTCGTGAGCGGATCCTGCCCGCCGGGAATAGCCCCGCGGATCACCGTTTCCGTGATGCGCTTGACCACGATCACCTGCTGTACGGCAGCGATCGGCGCGCGGTTCACAGTCACGGTGGTGGGCGTGCCGGTCGCCGCATCATAGGTATGCGGTTCGGCGACCACGCTTTCGAGATCGGGTTCTTCGGGCACCGCGAAGCGCAGCGCGTACTCACGGACGCGCTTGAAGCCGAGAATATTCGCCGTCCCCTCCTTGATCGAGAAGACCTGATCCGCGCCGATGCGCCCGACGGGCGTAATGTCGCAACCGGAGACGATGTAGTGTCCGTTGGCGTCATAATCGTAGAGGGCGATCTGGCTGCGCACGCCATCGAGCGCGGGCGGCGCGATCTGGTCGATCGGCACACCGTCGCGCAAGGTATAGACAGGGTAGAAGATGCCGGGGAGGTTTTCGGTTTCGGTCGCCCAGGTCACGGTTTCGACAAGGCGCGAGGCCAGCGGTTCGCCCTCGGCCTCGCTGCCGGGGAGCGGGCCGACCAGAGCGGGATCATCATTGAAATCCTCGACCGCAGAGACGATGCGCAGGCCGACCCGGATTTCTCCGGTGCCAGGCATGCCAGCCAACTGGCGCGCCTCGACATCATAGACATCACCGTCCGCATAGACCTTGCCTGCCGCCAGCAGGGCCGAAACCGTGGTGGCCGGAGCCTCGTCACGCGTGACGACGATATCCGCGCCGGAAATGCGGTCGCCGTCCCGCGCGATCATCCGCGAGGTGCGACGCGACCGACCCCGCGCGATCCGCTGCATATCATTGAGATCGACGCCCGTAAGGAAACGGTCTTCGGAGAAAACAAGGCCGGAATCATCGCGGTTCGTCTCATAAGCATCAGCGACGCCGGAAGCATGGGGGAGAACGGTCATCAGAACCTCAAGGTGAAGCGGCACAGCTCCCGCACGGTCAGGCCGAACGGGATCGTGAGATTGGTTTGCGCGACAGAAACACCCGCGCCGGCTTCGGATGCAGCGAGCCAGAGCTTGCCGGGAGAAACACCAGGAGAGAGAACAGGGTTGAACACAACGCTCACCCTCGCCGCCGTCGCACCGGCACCATCGCCGAACCCGGTGCGGGCCTGCACGACAACGGCGGTCGGGTCATCGGGATACGCCTTCCAGCGATCAGCGCCGATCAGATATTCGCCGAGCACATCCCGGCGCGCAGGGTGGATGACCGCACGGCGAAAGCCGATGACCGAGCCGTCCGCCGCATCGAAGCGAATGTAAACGGCCTTTGCGGAAAGCGCGTTGGCGATCGTGTTGCGCCGCGAGATCGCCGCAGGAATGCCCCACGGGAAATCCGCGCTTTCCCAACGGGAATCAGCATCAGCCCATAGCTCGCTTTCGGATACGGGCGGGATCCACGTCCCGAGCGCAGCGAGTTCGGGCTGGCCCAGCAATGCGTCACCGGACCATGCGCGACCGAAGGACCATTTCGCCTTCCCCGCCTCGATCCTGACACCGGAGTGCGAGGACAGCATGGTGCCCGAGGTCCGCGAAAAGGACGTGACAGCGGCCCGGACATCATACCCCCGGAACCCGCGATAGAACTTGCTGCGCAAGGGAGGGGACAGCGAAACGATACCGTCGATCCGGCGCAGATCCGGCAGGTCTGCATCGCGGATGCGGTCGAGCTCGATCTGGAATCTGTTCCATTTTCGCCGCCGCGGAGAATCCTCGTGCAGGGTCGCCGCATATCCAACCCATGAAAGGCCCATGGCGATAGCCGCCGGGGTGCCACGCACGCGCTGCCAGCGAAGACCTTGCGGCACAAGGTCATAAAGGTTCGGCAGATAGGAACTCAACTCACCGAGACCGTATTGCCAGACCAGAAACGGCATGAAATCAGGCGGGGTGTTCCGCCATGCGGCGGTGATGGTGTCGTATTCCCCCGCAAGGCGGGAAAGGGGATCATTGGCCTCCGCCGAGGCCAGCATGATCGGCGTCGCATTCTGGGGCAGCAGGCGGGTATGGGTAGCCATCAGAAGTCCCGACCGCGAAGATTGAGGGTGACAGCGCCGATCCGAACCGCCGTGTAGGGCGCGACCACGATATCCGGGACCGGTGCGGTGATCACCGCACGCTGGACGCCCGCGACCATGATCCTGGAGACAAGCCACGCATCCGCGAGGTCGCGGCCAAGGCCGCCATCGGCGATCCATTGTCCCGGAAGATCGGCAGCAACGGTCGAGAGAATGGTTTCGGAGACGCCGGGCAGCAGCCAGACATCCGCCACGACATCGACCACCTGAACCACCGCTGAGGTAACGACAATCGTATCGTTGACCATGCGTGCGTCATCGGCGCTCACCGCGTCCCGCACGATCTGGAGCAGGGACGCATCCGCGACGCCGTTGTTGTCAGCCGCGAAGACCGCGAACCGGATCGTGGGATCGATTCCGACGGTATAGACCTCGACATCCGCGACCCGGAGCGAGGCCGCCATTGCAATACCCTTGTAACGGGCGCGGGTCCCGCCGGTCGAACGGCCCTGAATGGCGAGAATCGTGCGGACCTTCAGGCGATCATCCTTCTCGCCGGCAAGACGCTCGACATCGTAGAAGGCTGCAAGGTGTTCGAGCGCATCACCTGAAGCAAAATAGAGGTAGGCTTCGCGGGCAATGTCGTTGCCGCGAGCGCGCAGCACGATTTCCTCATAGGAGGATTCCTCAAGAAGGATCGCACCGGGGTCGCTTTCGAGATCGAGCGTGGCGTAGTCGATTCCCCTCGCGATGCAGAGATCGAGAAACTTCTGCTTTCTGGCGGCAAGGATTGCCTCATGGCTCAAGGTCTCGATGATTTCCGGCACGGGAAGCGCTGCGAGATCGCCCAAGGTGAAATCGGACACGAGAAAACCTCCATCCCGCAAAAGCAGGATCAGGCGGGCAGAAAGCCGCGCCGGATTGAATCAGTCGAAAAGCCGGATCTTGCGCAGCAACGGCGCGGCGGGGGCGGGGAGATAGGGCAGAACCAGAAGCTGCCCTGCTTCCAGCACCGCTCCGCGACCGACGCCGCGGTTGAGCGCGACCACAGGGTCGAGCGTGTCGAACTCGCGGCCATAATGACGCCAGCACAGATGATCGATGATTTCCCCGCCAACAGCCCGGTATTCAGCGGAACCGTCTCCCCGCCACGTCACGGGAAGCGGGTCGGGAGTCCGGCCCATGTCGATAACTCCCCACCTTGTTTATGGCGTTGCGCGGTTGTCGCGGGTGATGGCCTGCCCCTGTGCCTCGGCAATTCCCTGTGGCTTGGCAATCGAACTGCCGGACTTGCTGGTTGTCCCGGTGCCGGAGCTTTTCTTCGCAGCCTCATCCATGGCCTCGCATTGGAGTATGGTCTCATATCCGCCATCCGCCCATTTGTGCTCGACCTTGGTCGGGTTCCAGCGCCCGTTGACCTTCTCCTTCACGCCGGAAACCTTGACCGGCTCCTCTGCAGCGGCGGCCGGCTCACCCTCGATGGTGAAAGTCCAGGAAGCCGTGCCGCGCGCCAGATCGGAGAGTTTGCTCTCCGCTGCCTTTTTGGCCTCCGCTTCGTTCTTGAACGGCTCGCGGAACCGATAGGTGATCTCGCCCTCTCCGGCCTTCACATCAATGCGCTTGACCTTCTTGCGGTCAAAAACCGATGCTTCGGCCTGTCTGTGCTCCGGGCGCTTCTTGATCGAGCCACTGTATTTTTTAAGGTTGAGCCCTGGTGCGATAGCCAGATCAGGCAGGTCAGCG
This sequence comes from Pseudomonadota bacterium, assembly GCA_020161475.1. Classification (GTDB taxonomy): domain Bacteria; phylum Pseudomonadota; class Alphaproteobacteria; order Rhizobiales; family Beijerinckiaceae; genus Rhabdaerophilum. The sequence goes on from JAIUNQ010000005.1 coordinate 20,140, forward strand.
CCGCTGGCGGATTTGCCCGCGCCTTTTTTCGTCACCACCAGCCTGTTCTGCTTGATGGCGACAAGCGCGCCATAGCGACCCAGGACCCGGTTGAGGAACCCGAGATCGCTTTCGGTGGATTGACCCTCGTATTCAACCGGGATCGAACCGATGTCATCCGCCACCCGCGCCGTCCAGCCGTTGCGCCCGGCGATCTTCTCCACAAGCTTGCGGACATCCGGTGTATCCGCCTTTCGGTGAGCCTCGTTCTTCTTTTCCTTGTTCGCCTTCTTCGCCGAGGCGGAGGTGCCGTTGATGGTGATCTTCTCGGGCCAGCCTTCAAGGTCGATGGTATCGACCTCGTATTCGCCCTGCACCATGGCACCCTCGCCAAGATAGCCACCGGTCACCTGAATGACCTCACCGGGCTCCGGCGCTTCCACGCTGTCTCCCGGCGCATCCAGTTCGATCGTGACCTTGTCGCTCTCCACCCCGCGCTCGTCAGTCACCGTGACCGAGATCAGCAACGGTCCCCAGACCGGAACGAGGTCGCGGCCGTTCCATGAGACGCTGACAAATGGATCGCGCATCAGATCAGTTCTCCTTGCGCATTGGCTTCACGCGAACCGGCATCCACTTCGCTTGCAAATGCTCTAGCCAATTCAACGCATTTGCTTCACGCGAACCGGTGCCCACTTCGCTTGCAAATGCTTTATCCGAACAACCGGGCGATGGCTGCGGAGGCGGTGGCGGTGCGGCCGGGGCCATCGAACAGCAGTTCCATCTCGACCGAGATTTTCTGGCCGATGCCATCCACGAAGATTTCCTCCTGGCTGTCCTCGATGGATTTCAGCGCCCAGCGCCCGAACATGTCGCCGACGCCGAGACGGTTGCCGACCAGCACCATCGAGGTGCCGATGGCGGCACGCACGCCGGCAAGCTGCGAGAGCCCTGTGTTGTTCGGCAGATGAAACGGAAAGAACGTGGAGGTGACGGAAAGCGTCTCGGTCTCGAATCCCATCTTGTGCAGCGACGGACGCGCACCGATGATCTTCTGCCCCTCGATCCGCGCCTCGAACTTGCGCTTGAGCTTTTCGTAGGAATAGCTCCCGATGGAGAAGCGGAACGGGCCATAGCCCATCAGCACCGTATTCATGAGAAGTCCCGATCCGTCTGGTTCGTCTCACGCGAGCGCGACAGGGATGCCGTTGCTCTTGCGATATCCGACCGCCCGCGCCCCGGCGACGACGCGGAGGGGACCGAGCTGCCGAGCGACGCGACGCTCTTGCGCGCGCTGCCCACAGCGCCGTTGATGCGCTCCAGCTTGCCAAGCACCTCATCGAGGGCCGCGCCCAGCTTCTGGACCGGCTCGCTGTTCACGTTGGGCGTTACGGTGGTGTTGAGACCGTCCAGCTTTTCCTTGGCCTCATCCGCCTTGGTGCCAACAGCCTCAATCGCGCCGAGGTTGGGTGCAGGCGCTACCGGGACAGCATCCGTTGCCAGCATATGACGACCCTGAACCTTACCGAGCTGATCCTTCAATCCTTTGCGCTGGATTTCTGTCAGACCGGGATCGTTCAACCGCCGGCTCAGCGAGCTCATCTCAGATTCAAGCGTCAGGGGCACAGCGGCCTTGTGCCCAAAGTCTGCCTTTCCCTTAACAAGGTTGGTGAGGCTGTCGAACAATGCGCCGATCCCCTTGTAAGTGAACGAGCGGAGCCCGTCCGTTGCCTCACCGATCGCGACAGTGAAGGTTTCCACAGAACCCACCATCTTGGTGTATTCGCCCTGCGCGCCTTGCTGCATCTTGTTGGCAACGGATTCGGCCCTGTTCTCGGGCGTGCTCCTGAACGTTTTCAGGTCCTCGAGAAACTGCTTGTAGTCGATCGTTTGCAGCCGCCCCCCATGCTCCTGACCGAGGAGAAACTTGCCAAGCGCGGGCGTGATGCCCTTTGAAAGGATGTCTATGATCAACTTCTCGATGTTGATGCCGGATGCAGAAAGAACCGAGAAGTCATTGACCGTCTTGGCGATCCTCTCGGCATCCTGAGCGTTTGTCTTGCCGTTCTTTCCCTTTTTGGCGAATGAATCATTCAGGACAGAAGATACAGCCTCAACAAACGAGCCCTGATCACCTCGAATTTCAGGGTCATTGAAAATGCTTTCAAGCTTGCTCTTCTGCTTGTCATCGAGGCTGCGGCCGAAGCGTTGCTTCAGCATCTTGTCGAGCCCACCGACGGAAGGGTCCGCGCCGGGGTTGATGTAATCGGAAAAATTGAGCCCCATCGAGGCAAGGGCGGCCTGCCCCTTTTGGGTCGGTGCCGAGAGTTTCGACGCGATCGCCCGGCCGAACGTGCCGGTCATCGCACCTTCATAGCCGACGCGACCGAGTTGCGCCGACAGGGCCATGGAGAACGCCTCGGAGATTCCGGCCACCCTGCCGGGCGCTGCACCGAATTTGGTGTCAGCGACAATATCGTGGTGCTTCTTGCCGGTTGATTTGGCATATTCAACCATCTGGTTGGAAGCGCGGCGGGCCGATTTTTCGGCCGCCTGCGGAGATGACAAGTCATATCCTCGTGACGCCATCCAACCGACCATCGCCACAGACGCCTCTTCCATCGAGACCTGCATCGCCAGCGCGTAGTTCTTGGTGTGCTCGGTGATCGCGGCGATGGCGGCAGGAGACTGGAGATTCTTGGGCAGCTTCGCGCCGATATCCGTCTGCGCCTTCACGATATCCGCATTCGAGAATTTCGTGTCCTGGCCGATCTTGGCCGCCTGATCGAGCAACGGAGCCTGCTTTTTCTCATCCATGCCGAGAACGGCCTGCTGGTAGAGATAGGCCTGCTGGAAATCGTGGTGCTTGTCGACAACCGCACCATGCGCACGGTAGGCACCATAGGCGATAGCAGCAGGGCCGAGATATTTGGCAGGGCCGGCAATGACGGACGGCATGCCGCCGCCGGGCGGCGCGACAGGCGGGATCTGCCCATGGGCGGCAGGCGGCATTCCCTGACGATGGGGCGGAGGAGAGACTTGCTTCCCCATGGTTTTCAGCGTGACACCATAGGATGCCATTTCCGCCTTGGCCGCCTTGATCGCCGCGGTCTGTTCACGGAAGGCCTCGGCCGCCCGGCTGACGCTGCGCTGCGCGCGTTCGTAATCACGCGAGAGAGCAGCCGACGGCTCTGACGCACTTTTCATCGCGCGGCCGAGACGCTGGACATCCGCTTCGGCGTTCCTGAATTGCAGCCGGGCGGCTTTGAAAGCCTCGAACTGCGTCTTGAAAGCGTCGATGGACCCGATTTTGCGGTTCAGGGCGTCAATATCCTTGCCGCCGCTCGTCACATAGGATTTCTGCGCTTTCGAAATTGCATTGACCTTGTCCAGCACCCCCTGAAATGCGGCGGCTGTCTTGTCCTGCGCACTGAGGATCAGGCGCGATTCGACTATCTGGGCCATGCCTCACCTTCGTTTCAGGATTCCGGTCTCGATCCCCTGTTCGAGCCAGAAATCAATTTCAGACGGCGTCATTTTCAACGCAGCCCGCGCATCAACACACCGCAGGATCAGGACGAGGAGCCGGAGTCGATTTTCCAGGCCCTCTCCCGGGCTTTGCCGAAAAAATCGAGCACAGCGTCCCGGATGCGCATGTAGTCCACAACGGAAGCCGTGCGGAGCAGAGCCATCGACAAAGGGGAACCGGTCTCTGTCTGCACAAGACGCTCGAGATACCCCCGGATCTTGTCATCGGATTCCACCGAGATCACCACGCCGGTTTCCGTGCGGGCAAGCAGGGACGGGTCGCCGCCCACGTCGATGATGTCCCCGGCGCGTGGCTCGCGCACCACAACCGCCGTGATCTTTCCCGAAGGAAGATCGATCGGCTCTTCGAGTGTGATGGAAACGGTTTTCATGATCACCGCCCCAGCGAATCATTCTGCGCCGCCAGGCGGTCAACGCGGTTGATGACGAGCTTGGGCGGGAAAAGACCGATCTCGTGGATGGGCTCGTTGCCGATCTCGTAGCGATAATAGCGCACGCCCTTGATGGTGTAGCCGAGACCCGCCTTGTCGCCCGACCAGCCATCCGGCGCGGGGGCCGCCAGCCGCCCCTCATAGATGATCACGTTGGAGCGGGAGGCCCCATCCATCTCGTCCACAAGGTGCGAGCGGAAGGTGAAGGTGGTGGTGGCGCCGGGCGGCAGCAGCAGCAGCTCCGCGAGGCGCGGATTGTGCGAGGCGAACTTCATCGTCGGCTCCAGATTGCCGATCTTGATCATCGGCACCTGTGCGGCCATCACCGCGCCGCCGTAACTGTGATCGACATAGGTCTCATCGGGGAGCGCGCACTGCAGCTCCTCGACCTCAAGACCGAAATCATAGCCGTTGGCCCACATGGTGTAGCCGCGCAAGATGTGACGCATCGCGCCCTCCGGGTTCTCTTGAAGTGGTTCGGGATGGGGTCAGGGAGGCGACGGCTTACGCCGCCGCGAGCGCGGACTGCCGCGCGATCTCGCGGGCGGCCGAGGCCAGCACGGTGTCGTAGTAGCCGGTGTTGCGATTGAACACGAAAACGATGTGCTCCATCGGGGCCGGGGCCTCGCCGTCATAGTGGATATAGACCAGACCGGCGGAGAGGCTTTCGGCGGTGTTCAGCGCCGGATCGAGCCAGACACGCCCGCCGAGCGTGGCACCGAGGGCAGTCCAGCGCCGCAACGCGCGGTTCACGGTCTCGGCGATATCGACCAGGTTCTGCTTGGCGAAGGGGCGGTCCTGGAACGCCTCGGTCGCCAGCTCCACGGATTCGATGATGACATCATGCGCGCGGCGCACCGACCAGAACACGCGGAGCGGGTCGGATTTGGCGACGCGGTTGCCGAACAGCTTCCAGCCGCCCTGCGGCGAGCGGACGATGGTCGAGACGTGATTGCTGTTGAGATACTGGCTTTCCACCGAGCGGTCGGAGAGCGAGTGTTCAACCGGGCGATGCGTGCCGACAACCCCTTCCAGCACATGGCTGGACGGCGAATACCAGAACCCCTCTTCGTAATCGATGCGGGCCTGAAGCCCGAGAACACCGGCATCCGCCGGCATCGAGACAGGAACGCCACCCTTGGAAACCTTGATGAAGGGATCAAGGATCATCAGGCGATCCGTATCGAAATCGAGACGATACTGGATTGCAGCTTCCGGGGTCGTGTTCGGGCCGGAAACAACCGAGCAGGCGCGGTAGCGGTTGCAGAGCGCCGAGATTTCCGCCGCCACCGGGTTCGCGGTCTGCCCGCGCGTCGCTGCCGCCGTCGCCCCGGTGCCGCCGCCGCCGGAAAAGGAAACGGTCGGGTTGGCGGTATAGGCGAGGCCGGGATTGGTGATGATCACCGCATCGACCTCGCCGCTGGCATTGATCATGGCAATCGCCGTCGCGCCGGCACCCGTCGCATCGCCGCCGGCCGGAGTGATCGTGACAGTCGGGGCGCTCGTGTAGCCTGTGCCCCCCTCCGTGACCGCGATGGTGGCGACACCATCCGCCGGACGGGTGGAGGTGAAGCCCGGCGCACCGATCAGCTTCGGGCGCTGATTGAACTCCGGCGCGATACGGGACAGCGCGTGCAACCCGGTGCGGGCCGCGCGGGAGCCGAGAACGTTCTTCAGCGTCGCGGCGGCATTCACCCCCTCCTCGACCCGGTTGAAATAGACGGTCTGGCTCATGCGACCCGCCTGTTTCAGCACCAGATCCAGCGCATCGGGCAGGGTGCCGGTGGAGCCGAGACCCTGCGGAAAATCCTCGTAACCGCGCATGACGCGCGGCTGGTTCACCGGGAACAGCGTATTGTTGGCACCCGGCGCGGTGCCGGTGAGGAAGATGATGCCGGAATCGATCGTCGCGACATAGCGGGGATTGCCCGCGTCCTTTTCGAGCGTCTCGCGGCCGTGGAGAAAGATTTCGGTCATGTCATGTCTCCGGGAAAACCCGCGAAGGGCGGGCGGTAAGGAAGGAGGTTCCGGTCAGTCCAGCCGGGAAAACCCGCGAAAAACGGGGGAAGAGAAGGAGGCGCCGGTCAACCCGGCGCCGGGGAAAGGGAGTGGGTCTTCGGCTCGAAAACCGTGAAGTCGCCAAGGTGGCCGCGCGGGTAGTAAAGACCCTGCAACTCGAACTCGATCAGCCCGGCAGGCTCGGCCCGTTTCGGTGTCACCCGCACGAGATCGAACCGGGGCTCGCCATATTGATGGCCGTTGACAAAGCGCGGTTCGATCGCCTCGGCGATGGCCATGAAGGCGTTGGTGATCTCGACCGCATTCATCGGACGGTCCTGCATGGCCGTGCCGTCGAACCCGAAAGCTCGGCGCATCACGCGCTCGCCGACAAGGGTCGAAAGGATCAGATCAAGGCTCTGGGCCACATGCTCCCAGCCATCGAGCACCTTGAAAGTCCGGGCATCAATCCCGGACATTCTTGCTGTCGCCCTTGGCAGGCTTCGATACCTCGACAGGCATTAACGCGGCAGGCGTTTCCTGGACCGCCGGAGGAAGCGCGGCGGGCGGGGCTTCAATCGCCTCGCTCAGCAGCAGGTAGGTTTCCTGCTCCGGGAGCAACTCGATCGGATTGCCAGCCTCGCGCCAGGCCGAAACGCCGAAGCCGTCTTCCATCCATCCGGCTTGCTTGATGATGAACTGTTTCATTGCTGTCCCTTATGGTTGCGGGAGACCGGTCAGGCCCCCACCGGGGAACACCCTGTCGTGGACATGGTCCTTGCCGGTGTTCTTGCCGTCGTGCTCCTGACGGCCGCCCGTCTGGATGAAGCCTTCGGCGGTGAAGCGATATTCGGTGCCGCCGGCCTTGATCACAAAGCCATCCGGACCTTGCGTTGTGGTCACATCACCGGTCTTCCGGCGATGCTCCTCGGGGTTGTCATGAGCCGCCGGAAAGGCGTCCGAGGGGCCACCCAGAAGAACGAGACCAAGGCCGGGGTCACCTGTCGGGTTGAGCACCGTGACGCGCTCGCCCTCCGAAGGCATGTTCCATTCGGAAACCTTGCCGGCACGCATCATCACGGGAAGCGCGGCGCTCGGCAGGCCGTTCATATCGACCTCGGCCTTTCCATCACCGGAAACCTTGGTGACGCGGCCCTCTCGGATCATGTTGGCGGAAGCCGTCTCGAGGCGGACAATCTTGGTTTCGAGATCGGCAATCCGCGCCACCAGCGCCGCGGCGAAAGCAGAGAAATCGCTCATGAAGCGGGGCCTCCTGGCACGGAGCCTTCTGGCGCAAGGCCACCTTCAGGGCTGTCAGCGACGCCCGCGGGATGATCGATCACCGCGCGGATATCGGCTGGCCATGTCACCGGGCCGGACAAACCGGAATATCCGAGAATTTCAGCGGTTTCGCGCGCCCACTTGCGATCCAGCATGGCCGCGATACCATCAGTGGCGGCAGCATCCTCATCAAAGGCCGCGCGGATCATGCCGGCCCGCTCGGCAAAGGCGGGATTGGTGTCCAGCGCGGCGAGGAGCGGCTGGAGGTTCTGCGGCACCCCGCGGCAGACACCGGAATCGCGCAGGATCTGCACCTGATACCGGACGTAGCGGATCGCCGCGCGCTGGTTATCCTCCGGCGGCGCAAGAACGCTGGAAACACTCACGAGGCCGAGGCAAACTTTCTGGAACACCTCGGAGCGCGCCAGAGCACGATGCAACTGGTGCTCGATCAGGTCGAGCGCGGTATCAAGTTCGCTGTCTGTCTGCGGCAGGGCGATGGTGAAGGCCGAACCCTCACCTTCGGAACGAAGACCAAGGCCGATATCGAAGACGAGATCGACAAAATGCTTGCCGTCGATCTTCTGACCGGTGAGCCCGTTTTCATGGACAGGAGTCTCGACCAGAATGATCGGGAACGGGGCATCCTGACTGACCATGCTTTCGATCGGCTCGATCCGTCCGTCGAAAACACGGTCTTCCGCCGCCGTCGGCCACGGGGACTGGCCGTTGTTGGTCAGCGCGACAATGGCCGCCAGACGGAGGCAGAGGCGATGGAGGCTCATGGAACACCACCGATGAGCACGAGCGGACAAATGAAGCGGTCGGGGCCATCCTCGTCCACACGCTCCAGCACATAAACCGGCGCGCCGGGCAGATCGGTCGCCTTGATCCGGTCCCCCTGTTTCGGGGCATACCCGAGCTCGGAAAGCCGGATATAGGCGGTCGCGGTATGACCGAAGCGGGGAGCACGCGGCTTGTCGTTGGTTTTCGGCAGGTCGAAACGGCTCTCCTGTCGCTCCGTGGGGCGAGAGATCGAGACACGGACAGCCTCACGCGGCAAGCGCGAGGGGTCGGGCACCGGCCGCCCGTTGGGCGGATGATGCAGGGGTGTGAAGGTCACACGCTCATCGAAGACCGTCGCGAGCGTGGTGCTCGCGACGGTCTCAAGGCGTGCGAAGGGCGAGGCCATAGTTATTCAGCCCTGGGATCAGGCGACCGTCGCGAAGGCCGAGGCCTCGATGCGGGCCGGGACCGGAAGCGGCGCCGACTGCGTCATCGCCATCGCCACCGACGGATCCTTCTCCTCCCACATCTTGGGGAAGCGCTCTTCGGCCTGAAGGGATTCAAGGTCCTGGATCGCACCGTAGCAGGCGTAGCCCTCGACGCCGAGGGAGGCGAGCAGCACGCCCTCGTTCGGGAACATGTCCTGCAGGGCACCTGCGGCATCCTGATACTTCTGCTGATACTGCCAGAACTCGAACTGACCGGTGGAGCCGAGATAGACCGCCTCGGTGCCCGGCGCACCGGTAACGGCACCCAGAAAATCCATGGTGGGATTGCCGGCCTGCCGGCGATTGTCGAGCGCCTTGGCCAGCGTCTCATCCGCCAGGAACTTGTTCGCGGCCCCCGGACCCATCACGACGGTGCCGGGATGCGAGCCCGAGGCCTTGTGAACCTCGCCGGCCCAGGTCTTGATGTTCTCGAACGGCTTGACGCCGGCCTGACCCCAGCGCGCCGCACCGGCCAGAGCCACGGTGTTTCCGGCCGGGCGGGCGAAGTCGATTTCCATCTTCGGGAATTCGGGGCTCTCGACAATGAGCTTGCCCGTCCGCAGGATCTCGATCGCCATCATTTCCTCGCGGCGTGCGATCTCGGAATCCTGATCCTCGAGTTCCTGCATGAGGATGCGGTCGAAGCGCTCGGCGGGGCTCATCTCGCCGAGGAGACGCTCGCCGGGGCGGCGCTTGATGACCGCGTTCGGGGTGATCGCGCCCTTCGGCTTGACATAGGCCGGCTTGAACGAGCGCGCCTCGGCGCCGCGCAGCGCGCGGGACTTGCCCGGAACATGCGGCGAGACGAACGGCGCGAGGCGGCGAGAGGCCTTGATCTTGTCGAACACGATCTCCTCGGTGTCGAACGTGATCGTCGCGGTCGAGAAGAAGCGATCAAAGATGAAGCGACGCGGACGGTCGAGAGCGGAGACCATGCCGAGCAGGGTCTGGGTATCGTAGAGCTGCATGGTCTAACTCCAGTGGCTCAGGGGAAAGGGTGGGGTTCAGATTGTCTTTCGGGACGCGTTTTCTTCACGCGAAGCGGCGGCCGCTTCGCGTGAAAGCGCTTCAGAGGGTCTTGAGGAAGATCGCCTGACCGCGAGAGCGGAGCGAAGCCTCGACACTGGCGGCATCGTGGCCGGCGCCGAAGACGAGCTTGCTGGCGTCGTATTCGCCGGTCAGCAGCACCGGGCCCGGCGTATCCGCCGCGGTAGCATCGACAGCCACGGCAGCAATCGCGATCGGCACCTGCGAGCCGTCAGACGCGGCAGAAGCCGAGAGAACGTATTTGCCGGAGGCCGTGATCTTGCCGAGAACAGCACCCCGGACGATATTCTGACCCGAGGCAAAGGTGACGGTCTGGGACGCGACCGGGTAACTCCCGACACGCAGGTCGTTCGGATCGTAAGTGGCGGTTTCCATGGTCTGGCTCCTGAAAAAATCGGAATAAGCAGGAAACCCGGCTGCTCAGGCGCCGGGCAACGAGGGATCAGGCGGCGGTTTTTTCCGCAGCGGCCGTCTTGCCCTTCATCGCGAGGACCTTCTCGCGGCCGGCATCGAAGCCCTTGGCCACGGTGCCCTTGCCCATCGGATCGGTCTTCGACACAGGCGACGGCTTGTTTTCGCCGGCGGCGGCGGCCATCGCATCGATCAGCGCGCCCTGTGCGGAGGCGAGGTCTTTCGATTTGCCGACGATCGTATTCAGCGCGGCAAGGCTCTGCCCGGACTTCTCGGCGATCTTGAAGAAGTCGCCAGCCCATGCCTTGTCTTCCACCTGAGCGGAGACCGCGGGGTTCGTCAGGGGTTCCGCCGGATCGGCAGGCGTGGCCTGCGCGGTGATCAGCTTCGCCTGCGCCGCCTCCAGCGTTCCGCTCTCCGCCACGATGGCATTGAGCTTGGCAAGCGGCAGGGCGGATTTCTCCGCCGCGGCAAAAAACGAATCAACCCAGGGCTTCGTCATCGGTTTATCCTCACATTTGGCCGCCTTTCCTGTCGCGGCGGGGGGACGGGTGCGGCGCGGCATCGACGCCGGCGCGTGGGCATAGAGCGTGTAGTCAAACGAGGCGGCAGCGCTCGCCGCAGCGGTGTCGAGGACCGTAATGAAGCCCTTGGCGCGGGCTTCCTCGGCGGAGAACCAGGTCTCCGCCTTCATCATCTCGCGCACCTCGGTCGCATCGAGGCCGGAAGCAGAGGCGTAGATATTCGCGTACTGGCCGGAGAGCTTGTCGAGAAAGTCAGCCGATTTCCGGTGCTCATCGGCATTGCCCCAGGTGATCCGCGAGGTGTCGTGGATCATCAGCATCGAGCCGGGCCGCATACGGCGCTCATCACCCGCCATCAGGATCAGCGAGGCGGCCGAGGCGGCGACACCCTCGACGATTGTCGTGACGACGCCGCGATGGGCGAGGAGCAGGGAATAGATCGCCGTGCCATCCGAGGCGACACCGCCACCGGAATTGATCCTCACCGTGATGTCGCCGGGCCCATGTTCCACCAGCGCCTCGGCAACCTGCAGCGGGGTAAAACCGTCGCCCCAGCCCCAGGGATCACCGACATCGCCGAAAAGCAGCAATTCACCGCCAACAAGCAGGGTCATGGTTGGGCATCCTGTTTTGCAGGGTCAGCAGGGTCCACCAGTGACATCGTCGGCCCCTGGCGCGGGCGGCGGCCGTCGCTGTCATACTGGTTGCCGAGCGCATCGCTGCGGGCATTGTCCTCGGCGATCTCGTCGTCGGTGCGGGTCGGGTCATCCCCCAGCCGGCGAACCGCTTCCTGTCGCGAAAGAAGGCCCGAGCGGATGGCATCGCGCATGGCGGGGATCTCGTCCTTCGGCGAGAGCATCTCGCGCCGGGGTGGGGTCCAATCCAGCGAGAAGGGCGGCAGCGGGCGCACGAGACTCACGGCCTGCACGAACCAGCCCCCGATTCCGTGGCAGACCTTCGGAATCATCCAATGCCACTGCCATTGATCGACACGGCGGGAGAGGTGTATTTCGCCGAGGCGGCCGGAGAGAAAGCTGACATTCGTCAGATCACCGGAAACCTCCTCATATGAAAGGTCATAACCGATAGCGATCCGACGCACGGTCGCCGAAATATATTCGGCGTGCCCTTGCGTGGCCGGCGGCTGGCCGAAGGTCACGGTGGAACCGGCCGGCAGCTCCTTGATCAGGCCCGGTGCAAGATCGGTGATGGTGAAATCACCCGCGCGGTCCTTGGCGCGCGCGCCATCCACCATCGTGGTCGAGGTGCTGCCCCGCGTCCAGAACATCGAGAAGCAGGCCGCGATCTTCTCGCGCATCAGCCGGGCATCCTCGTATTCGGCGAGGTCCCATGCGGTCATGATGACCGGTGTGCCATCCGGGATGCCGCGCACCTGGCCGGGACGCAGCACATGGTAATAATGAATGACCTCCGAGGCCGGAACACGGCGGGAGACCATGGCACCGCGCCGGTGGCGCTCGACGCTGTTCGGATGCTGGTCGAACAACCAATAGGCGACACGGGTTCCTTCCCCGTTGAATTCGACGCCCATGAAAATGAAGTGATCACCGCTCCAACCGTGTTTGCGGTGGTCAAGATAATCCCCTTCGAGCACACGAAGCTGGAGCGGGATCTTGAGGCCCTTTTCCAGCATCTCCGCAGATTTCGGGATATGGCGAAGAATGATTGATTCACCGCGCTCTGACCGGGCGCGCTCCGCCAATGCCTCCAGGCCGTAGAGGTTGGTGTTGCCATCGAAATCAATGGCGGTCGATTCAAGGTGTTCCTTGATCATCTCCGCCACCTGGGACTTGGCCCGCTTGGAGGTGGAGATGATGCTTGGCACAATGCCCGCGCCGACTGTGTTGGTCACACGAGAGCCGACTGCACGCGCGGCATAGGGGTTGTTGCGCACCAGATCGGAGCAGACATCCCGCAGGCGGGGCAGCGAGACCTTGATCTCGGCATTGGCATCCGCGCGGGAGACCGAGCGCCCGGCGGTGCGCCAGCCGCCCGAGGCACCATCGTAAGCGCCGAGAGCTTCCGTCATCGCCCGCACACGGACGCGGGCCTCGATACGACGCGCCAGCGCGCCGGGAGATACCGCACCCAGCACACGGTCGAACAACCCCAGAGGCGCAGCCATCAGACCAGACCTGACCGGTAACGGCCGACAACCGCTGTCACAGGTGCATCGCCCGCAGCAAGGAGCCGCTCATCCTGAAGATAGGCAATGGCCCGCTCCTGATCCTTCTGCGCATGGTATTCGACCATGCGCCCGTCCGCGAAACGCACCACTTTCGCGCCTGAGCCCATGACGGCACGAATGGCCGCGATATCGGCATCGATCTCGGCAATCGTCCGGGTCATCGTCTCAACCAGTTCGAGGGAGCCTTGAGCCAACCAGACGGTTCGTCGGGCGGCTCCGGGATGGAGGGGGTTTCCTGCGCAGGCACTGAACCTGCATGGGTAAAGAGATCGGGAGGCGCAGCCTCGGGAGCGCCGCGACGTTTGGCGAGGAACGCCCAATCATCCTCGGTCATCGTCCAGAGACCGAGGTGATCGGCGAGCGCGTAATTGTAAACGACGCAGTCGAGGAAGTGATTTTCCCCGGTCTTCGCCCATTTCCGGCCCGCGATCTTGCCGCGGACGATCACGTCTTCCAGATGCTCGGCCGTTATCTGCCTGAAGTAGTTTTCATCAAGCCAGAGCGGGAAATGGCAATAACCCGGCGGGTCTTCCTGAGCACCCGAGCGAATGCCATCCTTCCGCAGGTTTGAATAGAACTGGCTCTTGAGCGGCCATGTGCCGACCGGCCAGATCTTCGCGCCCTGCTTTACTCTGGCGCCGTCGAGGTCGATATCGACCAGCTTCGGAACACCGATCGCCGGATGCGACCAGCCGTCCCGCCCGTCGAGCGCGAGGATCACATCCCGGCCCGTATCCGGGTGGAGGCGCTGCGCGGCGCGCACCCAGGCATAGACAATGTGCGACCGGTATCCAGAATCGACCCCCAGCGCATCAACCTTGCGCTTGCGGCCGAAAGCATCCGGGAATTCCCGATCCAGAACCTCCTTGCGGAGAGAATCGAAGACCGGCGCGCGGGGACTGTCGGTCTCGCCGTCGAGATAGAAGGCGTCGATGACGAAGCTCTCGCCGTTCGAGGCGAAGGCCCTGATCTCGACCCAGATGCCGCGCATCTGGATATCGGCTGACGCCACGAGGATCAGGCCGCGCGGGGGGATGTGTCCCCGCTTCAGCCATTCCTCGCGGCGCTCCATGAGCCGGACGTGGTCCGGTGCATCGCCGCGATACTGGTAGGGCAACCCCAAAACGAGGTTGTGATAATCCTTGCGCGCCTTCTCGGTCTTCTGCGATTTGCGGGCATCCTCGGCGATGGCCTCATAGGACATCATCAGCGAGATGAACGCATCGATGTGAAAACCGGGGTGCCTGTCCGGCCCCTCGGCAGTGGCGATCCAGCGTCCGGTCGAGCGCAGCGCGAGCACCCGCTCGCTCTCCGAAACAGCGTGACCGCAATGATCACATTCATAGTAGGAGCGCGAGGGCTGCTCGAAATCGGGGCGGAACTGCTCCGGGCGGTGATAGAAAAGACCACCGCATTCCGGGCAGGCGATATGGAAGAACCGCTGATCCGACTTGCGGAAGGAGCGGTCGATCCGGCAATGACCCTCAGCCTCTTCCGGGTCGGCCCCGGAGTCGATTTCCGGCGTCGAGATTTCCAGAATCTTGTAGTTCTTTGTGCGACGAAAGGCCGTGAATCGCCCGAAATACAGGGTTTCGGGGTCGCCGAAGCCCGGAATGTCCTGCCACTTCGAAAGCTCGTCCTTGACGCCTTTTTTGGCCGTCTTCGACGAGAGGTCCATCACGGTGTTCGCGTTGGCGAGCCAGACCCGCCCGCCTGGGAAGACCTTCTCGTATGTCGTCGATCCTGTGCCCGAGCGGCTTGTCTGCGGCTGGATCACAGTCCGACCGTTGCGCTTCTGCCAGGCATCGATCAGCGGCTGCAGCTTGCCCGAGTTCAGGTCGCGCAGGGCATCAAGCCCCGGAACACCGTAAAGCAGGTTCGCAGGCTCGCGTTCGGCGACATAGAGCACCCATCCGAGCGCCAGAATGGAGGCGCCGGTCTGCTGGCTCTTGCGCACCGTGACCAGATTGCACGGGTGATTGTCGCCCAGGCAATCCGCGATCTCGACAAGATAGGGGGCGCCCTCCGCCGACCAGAGCTCCCCGGCTGCGGGGCCATCGACCAGTTCGAGGTTCTCTGCCAGCCATCGGGACAGCGGAACAGGACGCGCGGGGCGCACCCGTCGCGACAGGAACGAGCAGACCAGATCAAGCGCATCTGGATGCTCGGCCATATCGTCCCCTAACGGTCTTCTGTCGGCTCCCCCTTGTCCCTGCGAACAGCTTGCGCCAGTGCATCGGCAACCTCATCACCAAGGCGGGTGCCGTGCTGGCCCAACGCAACGCGCAGGCCGTGGATGCCATCCCGCGTCACAGCGGCGGCAAGGTCATCCGCCAGATTCGGAAGGCGCCCGAGAACGCGACGGATTTCATCCGCTGCGACGCCGAGCGCATCGACGACGCGATCAACCTCGATGAGGTTCTTCTTCAGCGCCTCAAGCTCGATCCGCCGGCGTTCGGCCTCAAGCCATGTCTTCTGGCGAAGTGCCTCGTCGTAACTTTCGTTCGGCTCGACGGCGAGCCGCGGCGTTTGCACCTGAGCCTTCGAGGGGTCGGCATAGCGTCCGCGAAGGCTGTCGTAATGCGCGACGTTCAGCGAGGTGATCCGACCCTGCTGATCGCGCTCGACCGAAAGGCCGTGCTCGTCCGCCAGCCGACGGACATGCTTCGATACCGCCTGCCGCGAAACCCTGTCCCTCTCGGCAACCTGCGAAACGGTCCACATCACCGCACGGGGCGGGGCGTCAACCGGGGTTGCGGGAGTTGTCAACGTGGTCAACCCTGATTTTCAGACTGCATTACTGGCAGGATTTCGGGGCCTTACCGCCCGCGAGAGGGGGAGGGGCCGGGAAGGACCCGATAGCCACCCCCACCCCGCGCCGGTCAGCGCGGAAGAATGCGCAGCAGCTCGTGCCCGACGCGCGGAAGGAGATCGGTTTGCAAGAGGCTGTGCCACGACGCGAGGCTTGCGCCCGACAACATCTCGTCAGGGATGTAGAGACCGGAGCGCACAACCTCGAACTTGGCTTTTCCGTTCTTGGTTGTTCCACCAGCACGGCGAAACACCTGACCATTCCAGTTCGGCTTATCGACGCGACCGCTGTGCCACCAGCCCGCCTTCATGAACGTTCCGGTGAACACCTTCCGCTTGTTCCACGGCGCGGCGCTGACACCGGGGCGCGTTTCCCGCGCCTTGAAATACTTGAGCCGGACGTTGCCGCCGCGCGCCATGAGTTCATACGAGAGCGCATTCGCCCCGATGTTGATCTCACGCACCGCCTTGTGCAGCGTGCCGTATTTCAGGCCGGTCTGTCCGACCAGCGCACGGGCAACCTGCGTCTTGGCTTTGCGCCCCGTGTGCCGAAGCGCTCTGGAGAGTGCCTTGCGGGCACCGCCGTTGCCTGCTGCCGCGATCTGCTGCCCGTAACGGGCGAGGATCTGATCCGCGAAGCTGATGGTGACGGTTGCCATTGCCCTGCCAAAAACAAAAACGCCCGCTGTATCTCCACAGGGGCGTTTCTTATAGCCTGCATTTAGGCATAAATCGGGATGAATGAAGCCTAGGTCAATGTGCTGTCGCATGTCAATAGAGTTGAATGATTTTTTTCAAATCATGCCGCCTCGGGCTGCTGCCACGGCTCCCACGGGCTTTGTGCGGGCATCAGGATTACGCGCGTCGTCTGGCCCTCAAGTTCGGCGTGGAGCAAATCCAGTGCGGCGCGCCAAGCCGTATAAACCGCTCGCGCTTCAATCATCCAGATAGGGTCCGGCTCCAGCCGGTATTTCTGGTAGCAATCTTTTCCGGGGCGCCGCCCCGGTTCGCGGCGGACATCGACGATCATCTCCGCCCGTTCCACCTCACCTGTCTTGCGCCCGTCGCGCGTCACGGCTTCGCGCTCCACCAGACGATACCAGCGCGGTCGCCCGTTTTCATGAGTGATCGCGACACGGCTCACCGCCTCTTCCTCCCACTGCTGCATATCCCCGGCGAGGGCGCGACGGATGATCACATCGCGCAGGCAGCGCGGCAGGCGGGCAGATGCTCTGGCATAGGCGTCCGCCCACAATGCTTCGGCTCCGAACGTATCGCCGTCGGGTTCTGGTGCTGGCCCGGCGAGCGTCACCGCCTCGGAACACAGCGTCTCGACCGCCCGCCCAATCAGAAGTGCGTCGGGGTGCGGGCCGCGCTCAAACATGAGCCGCACTCCGACGACACCCCAACGGTTGAGCGGCGCGTTGATCGCTTGGGAGGGGTTGGCGAGAAAACGTTGCATCGGGCCGGAGGCATCCGCCATGCCAATCGCGGAAGCTTCCAGTCCGGCCACCGCGAGCCAATCCGGCTCCTCGCGCGGCAACTCCTCCCGGTAGGCCCATTCCAGTGCTTTTTCGATGGTCATTCGCATTTCACTGCCCTTTCGGTTGCTTTGGGAGGCAAGGGAGGCAAGGGAGGATGAACTCCCGCTACCTTCCCTGATTTTCGAATTTCAAAACAATTGATTTCATTGCGTTATTTTCAGTGTTGGGAAGCTAGGGAAGCTAGGGAGGCATTTTCTCACCTTACGCATGGACTTGAATTCACCTGATTTTTCACAAAACCAAACGCTTCAAAAAACACGCTCACGCGCGGACCCCTGAAACTGCCTCCCTAGCTTCCCTAGCCTCCCACGGGGCCAGCTAACCCATTGATCCCCTTACACCCCGTTTCAGAATGAGGCCGGAAGCGCTTGCCTCCCCAGCCTCCCTAGCCTCCCGTAAAACGAGGCTCCCTATGCGCGGTGATCGCCATAGCGGGTGTGTGAGGGCTCGGCGGGCGGGGCGAAGCCGCCCTTGAACTGCACGCCCTGATAGATCGAGACGGATGATTTGCCCTTGAGGAAGCCATGCGCCTCCGCAGCCTTCGGCATCTTGCGCGCGAAGGTCGCAGCACCGAGCAGCGGCTCGGAAGCGCGCTTGGCCCATGCGATGTAGCCCTCGTAGAGCCGCCCGCTTTCAATGATGTCATCCGGGTTCCGGGTCACATCGAGCGCAGCCATGATGAACTTGCCGACCGGGTCTTCCGCGAGCCGGTATTCCTCGGTCGCCTCGATGATTTCTTTCGGCGGCGCGAGGCCCCCGGCTTCGAGATAGGCGCGGCACCCGTCCACCATCCATTGCAGGATGCCGGACCGTTCGGCCCAGAGCTTGTCGGGCAGGGCCTTGTCCACCTCGTCCTTGGGAATCTGGACATCAAACGGCACCAGCGCGATGCGGCGCCAGATGCCATCGTCGTTGCCGAGGATGCGAGGCTTGGAATTGCACGAGATCACCAGCTTGAACTCGGGGTAAACCTCGATGCTCTCCTGGTTGAGCCTGCGCAGGTTGATCGGCTCGCCGCCGGTCAGCTCTTTCACCAGCCCCTCGTTGATCGCCAGCCCCTCTTTTGGTTCGGAGGTGCGCACGAAACGGGCGCCGGGCAGGCGGTTGAGGTCGGGGGTAGCATCCTGCGCCTTGCGGGCGTTCTCCGCCATCAGCGAGGCCACGGGCACCGTGGTCGCGTAATCGTCAAGCACGCGGGCGATGATATCGACCAGCGTCGATTTGCCGTTCCGGCCCGCGCCATGGAAGATGCAGAACATCTGCTCCGAGGTGCGACGCGTCAGGCAGTAGCCGAAAAAACGCTGCAGGTAGGCGCGCAGGTTCGCATTCGGCATGATGCGGGCGAGGAACGCCTCGAAGACAGGCGCTTTCGCCTCCGGGCACCAGAAAACCGGTGCAAGCTTCGTGTTCCAGTCCTCGCGGGCATGGGGGCGAATACCTGTACGCACATGGCGCTCGGTCACCGTCCGCACCACATCGGGGTCCGGGCAGTCCAGATCCAGCACCTCACGCACATCGACCCTGAGAAACAGCGTGCCGTTCTCGACATTGAGATCGAGTTCCGCCGTGTCGAACTGCCGGATCGCGCGGGAAAGGTAGGGCACCGCCTCGTTGAGCATCCCGTCGAGCTTGCCCTTGTTACCGGAAGAATTCCCGTGGCGCCGCCGGTCGGTGCGGCGGGACTGGATTCTCTTTTCCACCCGCTGGGCCGTGGCGATGATGCGTTTTGCGCCGGCAATCTTCTGCCCCAGCGCCACCTTCTTCTTCCGGTCCGGCTTTTCGCCGTCTTCAGCCTCTTCCTCCAGCGCGAGCATATCGGCTTCCAGCGCATCCAGCTCGATCTCGGCATTGACACCGGCTTCCAGCGCTTCCGCTTCAGCTTCGCTCGGCTGGATCAGCTTGGCCTCATGCGCAATGAGTTCGGCGGTGCGCTGCGCCAGCGGGCGCACGCCCTGCGCGTCGATATCCTCTTTCCAGCGCTTTTCATCCCAGCAATACCAGCCGATGTTCTGCACATGCACCACACGGCGCTCAAGACCGGCCATATCGCCATAACGCTGGCGAAAACGGCGCGAATTCCCGGTGTCGTTCTGCGCTTCGGCAGCGCAGCGCATCAGCACGGGGTCCGGCTTTTCAGGCTCACCACCACCGCGGGGCGGTTCATCATAGCCATCGCCGCCGTAATCGCTCTCGGAGCGGGCGTCCTCACTCCCTTCCTGCCGATCATCATCAACAGGGGATACGGGAACCCGCAGAGCATCGGCGAGCACGTCATCGAGGGGGCGCGGATCATCCATCGCGGCGCTCCAATTCATGTTGCTGGATGCGCGCGCCGATCCACCGCATCACGGGAACGGCCATGGAATTGCCAAGCGCCTTGTAACGCGGGCCATCAGGGCAGACCTCTGCGTTTTTTCCGCGCCATGAAACCGCGGTGTAATCATCGGGGAATCCTTGCAGCCGCTCGCACTCGCGCGGCGTCAACCGCCGGACAGATCCTGCTCCCGCGACCGCTGGCGGGACGCCGGCATTGGCATGGCTCGAAGAATGGCCGCCTGCGCGCAGGGTAGGCGAAATGCCGCCCGCATCTGCACCATGGTCTTTGGAATTGAATGCGATCAGCGTTTCATTCTTCGCATCGCCACGCCTGATCGATGAAAGAGAACCTGCTCTCTCCAACGCGCGCAGCTCATTCCGCTGGTTTTCAGCGAAAGCAATGTAGTCCCGGCTTGACCCGCCGTTCGCGGCCCGGAGCGGCCCGGATACATCACCGGACACCTCCCCCTGCGCACCACCTTCCCGCCCGCGCAGAGCAAAGGCAACAGCCGTGGGGTTCTTGGCTCCCAAAGCGGGGCTGACATCTTCGGTCGATGCGCATTGCGTGCTGGAAAGGTTGGCCGGAAAGGCAATCGCCTGCACATGGTGGCGAGCCTCCAGTGTGTAGGCGACATCCTCCCGGAACCCCGCTCCCTGCGGGCCAGCATCAGGATTTTCTGAAACCGCCCGCTCCTGAATGGCGTAAACCGGAACAAGCGGGGTGCCGCGACCCGTTCCGTCTTCCGATGCATCAAAGCCCTCACCGCGAAGAGTATGCGCGATCAGTGTTTCCGTCTCGAAATCCTGTCGCCCCATGCCGCCAGCATTGAGGCAATGCGATAACCTTCCGGTCGAGGCGATCAGATGGCCGGCTTGGCCTTGGTTGTCATCTGCGCCGCATGTTCCAACGCCGTTTGCAGTAAGGGCGGCAACAATCTCCCGCGCTTCGCCGCCCGGCGCAAAATCCCCGTGCAGGCCGCGCGGCTCAAAAAGAACCGCGGCGGGATCGCCCCCCCCCTCCAATACTTGCGATAACGAACACGCGACGGCGTCGTTGGGCGAGTCCGAAATGTTGAGCGTCGAGAATCCGCCATGCGAGCCGTGCCCGAGGCCCGGCAACCATACCCGCGTCAGGCCATCGGACGACATGCCCTTCGGCCCGCTCGACGAACTCTCCGGTCGGGGCGCCATCGTCATCGAGGACGGGCCATCGTCCAGCGTCCCGCCACCGCCAGTAGGTGTTTGATTTTCCGCGCGGCGGAGGCTCGCACGGAATGAGGGCATCATCTGCCCCGACAAGCCCGCCCAGGAAACAGCCGAAAGCGTTGTCTTCGGTCGAGAGGACGCCGGGAACATTCTCCCAGACAGCCCAGCGAAGAGATCCGATTGCATGTGCGAGCCTCACGAATTGCAGGGTCAGGTTGCCGCGATCGTCGGAAAGGGACTTTCGCAGGCCTGCTATGGAAAAGGCCTGGCAGGGCGTTCCACCAACCAGCAGATCGCAATCCGGGGGATTATCGATCAACGCAGTGAAGTCGCCATGGTTGGGCACGCCATTGGAAGCGAGTGGCTCACCCGGCATGTTGCTGCCGTAGCGCTCGGCCAGCACGGCAGAGGGGAACGCCTCGATTTCGGCAAAACCGACCGGCGACCACCCTAACGGGTGCCACGCAACGGTAGCCGCCTCGATGCCCGAACAGATGGAAAGGTAGCGCATTACGCCGCCCACCTTTTGAGATCATCATCACGCCAGTTGCGGGCTTTTGCGCCGGGCGCGATCCACACCAACCTCGTTTCCTTGTCGCGGTGAGCCCGATGCCACACAAACCACGCATAGGAGGTTGCCGAGGCGGCGGCAGGGTCCCAGCGCCCGGCCACCATGGGCACGCGCTCGCAATATTGCGCGATGATGCGCGGCGGCCGTTCCCGGAACAGACGGGTGTAGCGCTCCGCGCCCTCCATCCAGCTCGTGCGCAGCAGCAGCGCAACACCGATGGAGGCTTCGTGCAGCCCGCGCTCGGCAAATTCCACCGCCAGATTGAAGGGCGGGTTGGTGATCATCCAGCCATGGCGATCCGCCTCGATCACGTCGGGCCCGGCACCGATGTAGGAGCCAACCTCGAAACCGCAGCCGTAATCCTCCACATCGGAGGCCCGCACTTTGGGGAAGAATTCAGAGAGAACGTGCGCCATATGCCCCCCCCCCAGCCGCAGGTTCCCACACAGAGCCGAAGCAATGAGGCGCGAATTCCTGCTGCAGCACCTCAGCCAGAAAGGCGCGGGTTGCCCATGGCGGCGTCGGGAAGTAATCCAGCCCCCGCGCAGGCGCTGCCCTGCGCTGCATCACGGCAGTTGATGTGTTGCTCATGCTGCGCGCCTCGTCATCATATCCGCCGTCCAGGCCGAAAGGCTGGGCAGGGAAAGGCCATTGTCGATGGTGGAAAGGGCTTTTGGCTCCGCTGGGGAGACCCCGGTCGGCAGGTTGCCGAGCAGCAGCCCCCGTGCTTCGCCAAGGCCGAGAAACCCGCCGAGCACCAGCTCGCCGAGGCGGCACGCGGCCCAGAAGATGGTCGAGGCGCGCTGGCCCTCCGGTGCCGAAGAGACACTGCGAAGGATGCCGTCGATGCGCTTCTCGACATAGCGCGCAACATCCCCTTGACCCTGATGTGCACCCCGGTGCTGGCGCGCCACCGGCTCCCGCTTCGGCTCGCGCGGAAGACGCTCGCGCGTCACCACCCGGCGCAGGGTGGGCGGAAGCGGCGGCAGCAGCCAGCTACCATCCTCATTGCGGGCGGGCTTGCGCAGGAAAGTATAGGCGTTGCCGCCCTCCATCACCGAGGGCGGCGCGATGACATATCCGCCTTCGCCGCGCACATCGATATGGTCGAGCTCGCGAGGGGCTTCGCCGGTCTTGATGAAGCGGGAGAACAGTCCGGTGCGGTTGCCGCCGGGCTCACCCGTGCGGCCCTCGTGATCAAAATAGAGGTGCAGACCGCCGCTTTGCGTCTGGGCAATGGCAGGCGAAACAACCTCGCCGGTTGTCTGATCCACCCACGAAAGCCCCCCGCCGCACCACGTGCCGAGCACCTCGAGCATCACAGTTACCGGCACGTCGCGCGGATCGAGGTCGATCACCACAGCCCCGGTGCGGTTGCCGGTCGGAAAGCCGATCAAGGCGTTCGGGTGACGATTCCACCAGCGCGAGACAATCTCATCGTCTCTCGAGGCGAGCCAGTGCCCGCCATCCTTTGCGCCGGGCGAGGTTTCGCGTCGCAGCAGTGGTGCTTTGGAACCCCGCGCCTTGTCGAGTGTCGGGTTGCAGGGAAAAACAGGAAATCCGTGGCGGGCGTAGGCGAGAGCGGCAGTCAGCATTGTCATGCGGCACCCCGCAATTCCCGCGCGATGCGCGTTGCATGGTGGCCCCACAACCCGTTGATGCCGGGACGCAGCGCACGCGCCAACCCGGCGGGCGACAGGCGACACGCCCGGCGGATAGCATGGCGCGGCCAGCCCATGGCGGCGAGGCGATGCGCCAGCCGGATAACGCGCCGCAGGTTGCGCCGCGCAATGCGGACGGGGCGCCCCCGGATGATCTCGACCGAGATATCCATCATGCGGCCACCCCTGACACAGCAGCGCCCAGCACCGGCAAACCGAGGCTCAGTTGCGTGGCAGCAGGCAGGCGTGCCAGCGCCTCGAGGATCGCACCCACCTCACGCAGCGCGAGGGATTGCCGCGCCGCCTGCTCCACCAGTGCGCGGTGCTGGCCGGCGAACGGCGCGGGCATCAGCATGTTGGCGTAATAGAGCGAGGCGATGTCATATTCATCCGCCGCCCCGCGCAGATGCACGAGGATCTCCAGCACTGTCAGAGGCTTTTCCTGCAGGGGCTTTTCAGCATCGGGGGCGGAGGGCTTTCCAGCAGCGGAGGCGATGGACATTATGATCAGAACCTCCCGTTGACCTCGACCGCGCGGCGCAGGCACCACTCGGCAATCCCGTTGCACAGGCGCGAGGCCGCCAGCGAAAGCGCGGCCACCGTGCGGAAGAAGTGAAAGAGAGCCGCAAAGACCAAGCGCATCACGCCCCCCGACCCAGCAGGACAGAGAGCCGCGCACGCTCCGCCTCGATCCGGCGGGATTCCGCTTCCAGCGTGGCGAGGCGCTCGGCGCGCGTTGCGGCGCTCAGCCATTCAGGCTGCTCATCCATCACGGCGGCGAGAAAAGCGGGGCCATAGGCAGAAATCAGCGCGATGCACGCGAAGAAGGAGGGGGCCGAGGTCCGCGAAAGCCATTTTTTGGCCGTGGCGGCCGAAACCCGCCCACCGGTCGCGGCCTCGATTTCCTCTGCCGGCTTCGCCGGGTGCTGCGCGCGCAGAAAGGCCACAGCCCTGTCAGCGCATTCCGGGGACAACTGTCCCCTGCTCCGGGGAAAACTTTCCCCGAGTTTGGGGAAATGTGTCCCCGATTTAGGAGAAGACTGTCCCATGAAAACCTCCGATGCTGAAAGCGTCGAAGGGGCGGCGCACGAAGCGCCGGAGCAGACAGAAGGAGAGAAAGCAGTGGCAAAGACGGGGGAGGAAACAGCCATGTCAGCACCCCCCGAGCACGGTGAACCCGGCGGCGCGACGGAGCGGGAACTCCGTCGGCGCGCGGCACGGGAAAAGCTGAAAAGTGCCCTTGTGGCGCTGGCGAAAACGAAGGCTGGAAGTCATGATCGATCTCCACCCCCGAGAACGGAGACATCAGATGGCAGACGCACAAAAGCCGCCCCCGGAAGCCGTGAGAGATCAGGAAGCCCACGGTCGGGCTCTGGCGCTTGAGATGCGGTCGGCCGACCGTCAGTCCCGATCACGATCGCTGGCCCGCCGGGACGCAGATGATAGGTAACGCTTTCAACCTTGAGACCCGCGGCGATAATCTCGCGCAGGATCGCAGCAAGACCATCCGGAGATGAACCCGTGAAACTTCCATCAGTTGACATGAAAGACCTCCTCCCGCTGCTGGAGAAAATTCCGATCTGGAGGCGGATTGCCGAACTGCCTCGCCGGGTTGACGAGCTGGAAAGGCGTCTTGCGGCGCTGGAGCAACGGCCGGCATTGCCGATTTGCGCGAAATGCGGCATCGGCCACCGCCGCCTTGATCGGGAAGAAAAAATGACGGGGGCCTTTGCCGTCTTTAACGACAGCGGCACCCGCATCCGGGTTTTCAAATGCGACCAGTGCGGGTTCGAGGACCGGGAAAGCTGAAAAGGAGCTCATCACGCGGCCTCTTCCACTTCGGAGGGCGAGTGAGGCGCGGGGCGCGAAATATCGTCGGGCCAGATAGCCCCTTCCGGCCAATTGCCGGACAGCCACACCATCGCGCGCTCGACGCGCTTAACGCCCATATCACCGCCTGAGCGAAGATGCTTTACGCGCGTGCCGTCACCGAAAATGAGGGTCGATGCCCGCGCATCTGAAACCTTACGGGCGGACGCAAAGACGCTGACGAGGCGAAGAAGGTTGTTGATCGGGTTCATGGCCCAATGAATTGAGATAAAAATATCTCTACGTCAAGGGTATTTTTATCTCATATCCGATTTTATGGAGGGATATTAAAATCGCGCCATGATCAGACCAACAAAACAAGGCATGTCCGAGCGCATCAAGATGCGGCTGGCCGAGATGGGCACAACCGCCAATGCAATCTCGGTCGCGGCCGATAAGCCCCGCGAATGGTTGGGGCAGATTATTCGGAAAACCGACGTTTGGCCGACAACGGACAACCTGATCCTGATTTGCGACGCGTTGGGGTTGCGGCTATCATATCTCGTGAATGGCACCGGAGCGCGGCTTATCGATGAGCCGGATCTCAGTGAAGATATAACACTCGTGCCACGCCTCTCATGGGTCGCGGCAGGCGCATTCGCTGAAACAGAAACAGTTGAAAGCGGGCAGGCTTCGGGTTTCGTGCAGGTTGCCAATCTCCCGCCAGGAGATCACATCGCTCTAGATGTTGTGGGGGACTCGATGGATCGCATCGCGCCCGACGGCAGCACGATCATCGTCAATCGCTCTGAGAAAGACCTGCGCGACAAAAAATTCTATGTTGCAGCTACAGAGAACGGCGACGCCGCAACCTTCAAGAGATTTAGGGAGGATTGGCCGCCGAGGCTTGAGCCCTTTTCAAACAATCCAGAGCATCACGCAATCAATATTGCCGGTCCGGTTCGCGTTGTCGGACGCGTCACGCGGGTGATTCATGATCTCTGAAGGCGAAGATATGATTTACTTCTTCGTCCAAGGGAGCGCAAAAAAGCCATACAGGGTTACGTTCGAGGGGGCAGGCGCTTCTCTTCGCTCGTTTTGCACTTGCCCTGCCTTCAGTCGCGGAGGGTATTTTTGTAAGCACGTTTCTGCGTTGCTTGTCGGAGATGTAACAAACCTTACCGGTGGCGATGAAAATCTAAAAATATTACAGCCTCGTTCAGAAGGTAGTCCGCTACTGTCGGATGCATTATTGCATCAGCCAGCCGCAAGCAAGCGGCACCCATCAAGCATAAACACATTGGACGCCGCTCTAATTCATATTGCGCGACGTTCGAAAGATAAAAACTTTGTTCTTATGTCAATTGATCCTGACGATTACGACAAAAACAGGGGTGGCATATCTATACACAAGATTGGAAAACACGGAAAACCGCTAAAACAACCAATTGCATCTTTTTGTTATTCCGAGGCACGCCTTGAAACTCATTTCGTTATGGCGACTGACGGCGAGCTGCGGGAGGTGACAACGGCTGTACCACGAGCCCGCAACTGGGTGGTTTTGCGTGGAAACCATGCGTCATCGTTCTCGTCGTGCGGCGCAGCCGTCGCTGCGCTTGATGAGTGGTTTGAAAATATATGAGATAAATTTACGCCATTTGGCTTGACGAGATAAATTTCTCTCATTACGGTCCCTCCATCAACCCCGATGGAGGCTCCCTTGTCCCTCGCCGAACTCCCTTCCTATGACTTCGAGCGCAAGAAGCTCTCGGATGATGGTGCCTTCTGGCCCACCGCCCGCGCGGAAATGCGCCACCCCCATGCCATCCGCGAGCGTCTGGCCGAGGATCTGCGCGCCATGCTCAAGGCGCGCGGGGTCGACGCCGTCATCACCACCGAGGATTACCTCGTCTTCGGCTGGGCCCGCGAGCAGGTGCAGCGCCACGGTCTTGCCGCGGCCCGCCTGCTTGAGGCAGATGCTGATCCCCGGACGAGCGTAGTCCGGAGGGTATCAGCAGAAGAGAGCGAAATTCAGACCGACCGCGCCCGCGACCTTGCGAACGAGGTGGCGTGATGTTTGGCCGCTTTCTGGATCTCGCACCTGTGCGTCTGGCGCTCAACAGCCTGTCTTTCAACCGCCTCTTCGGCAAATCCATGGTTCCGGGCCGCAAGGCTGTGCCCCGTGGCCGCCCCGGCGTGCCGGCGAAAATCGACCATTTCAACTGGCGACGCCATTCCACGCGTGGTGGCGGACGCCCGGCCTTGACCTATCGCGGTGCGCGGCGCAACGCCATGAAGCGGAGGGCTGCGTGATGCTGGCGCACACCTCCATGGCTTCTGCCTTTTCCGCTGCCCGCATCGATCCCGTCCGTTTCGATGTGCTGGCGGAAGATATCAATCATCTGCGCGCCCTGCCGGAAAAGGAGCGCATCCCCACGCTCCTTTCATGGGGCTGGCGGGCGATTGATCTCCACAAGGCCCCCTGTCTCGAAACGCGGCGGTTGATGGCCGAATATGAGGCCACGCTGGATCGCAACGAAATCGGCAGCATCATCGCCCTTCTGCTGGCGCTGGCGGGTTCAACGCTCATCCTGCTCTACGGTCTGGCCGGCCCCGCCTTGCGCGGCACGATCTGAGGTCGCGCCATGACAGCCAAACTCATCGGTAACAACGAAATGCTGATCAACGAGGCAACAGTCATCGCCGCCGTGCAGATGCTGCTGGACTCATCGCACAAGGACGGCTGCGCGCCGAAAGTGACCAGCGTGCGCTGGGATGGCGACACCCGCGGGGCGCGGGATGGGGCCTTTCGGTGCGTCTTATCCGAAAAGAAGCCGGAGGCGGGCCAATGACATGGATCCAGACCGCCACCGGCATTGCCTTCGATCTCATCGATCCCCGCCCGGAGATGGTGGATTTCGAGGTGGATATCGCCGAAAGCCTTGCGCGCCAGCCGCGCTTCACCGGGCACATCCGCTCTGGCAGCTATTCAGTCGCCCAGCATTGCGTGCTGGGGGCTGATGCGCTCCTGCGCGAAACAGGCCGCACCGAGATCGCCGCCGCGTTTCTCCTGCACGACGCCCACGAAGCTTACGTGGGCGACATGGCAACGCCCGTCTCCCATGCGCTGGCCGCCTATGCGGGGGCCTGCGCAGCGGGCAACACCATGCTGCGCAGCGATGCCGGGTTTGACCCGAAAAAGGCATACGCCGAGGGGAAGCGCTGCGCCTACGCGGGGCTGAAAGCCCTCAAGGATAACGTGGATACCGCCATCCATGCCGCCGCCGGCATCGCATGGCCCCTGCCGGATGATGTGCGTGCCGCCGTCAAGGAAATGGACCTGCGGATGCTCTCCACCGAGCGTCGCCACCTGTTGGGTCCGTCGCCGCGCCCGTGGGGAGAGGACATCGAGTCTGCCCGCCCTGTCCGCCTCAACGGCAAACTCACCGTCTGGCCGTGGCCGGATGCAGCGGACGCCTGGCGGGATCGCCTCCGCCGATACCTGCCGCATCTCACGCCGCCCGCCCGGCTCAACCGCCCGCGTCCCTCCGCCGCCTGAAGGATAATACCATGTCCATTCGCACCATCCGCCGATTCACCGACGTTCTTGGCCTCCTGAGCCGGGGCAAATTTGCCGAGAAGTGCGACGAGCATTTCGAGGAAGCGATCCGCACGCTCGAAGCCCTGCCGAACGAGAAGGGCAGCGCCACCATCACCATCAGCCTCACGCTGAATTTTGACGGCGGCCATGTCGATATCAAGCCGGCGGTGAAGTCGAAGCTGCCCGAAGAGAAAGCATTCTCCGGCACTCCGTTCTGGACCTATGAGGGCGGCATTTCGACCCAGCACCCGAACCAGGCCGACATGTTCGGCCCGCGTGATACCGCCGACCGCGACCGCGAGACGGCCTGAGCAACTTTTCAAGGAGAACTGTCATGGAACCCACCGCCGAATTCGCAGGCGAAGCCTTCGCCACACTGCAGCCGTTCGCCTCCACCCCGATTCCCGATCAGGCCGAGGGCGTGAACGCAATCGTGAAGCTGACCCGCGATGCCAACAAGATCGAGATCCGGGAACTGGAGGTCGAAGGCCTCGGTGATGGCCTGCCGGCAAAAAGTGCCGCTGCTGATTGATCCGCGGGCCTCCCATGCCTCCGTCAGCGGGCTGGCAAACGTGATCGAAAGCTATCGCCAGCGCCCGGCACGGCGCGCTGGCACGGCCAAGATCACCACGCTCGAGAGCTTCATCGCCCTCGCCAATCGGCACAAGAGCGAGCACAGCGCGATTTTTGCCCGCACGGAGTGGCCGGAGCCGAAGCTGACGGCGGTGATCGATTATCACCAGATCGACAGCCAGCCTGCGCACCTCAAGCATCGTATCGAATATGCGTTCCCGATCACCGATGAGCTCAAGGCATGGATCGGTGCCAACGGCAAGCTGATGGAGCAGGCGGAGTTCGCGGCATTCCTCGAGGAGCACGCTGCCGAGCTGTCGGTGCCGCTGGTGGCTGAGGCCAACGAGTATGAGCGGCTTTTCAAGGAAAAATTCGCGGCGCCGAATGAGCTGATTGCCCTCTCCCGCAGCCTTGAAATCTTCGTCGGCGCGCGCGTCAAGCGGGCCGAGCGGCTCTCCTCTGGCGAACGCACGGTCGAATTCGTCGAGGAGCACACCAACACCAAGGGTGAGAAGGTCGATATCCCCGGTATTTTCATGGTCGCCATCCCCGCCTTCATCGACGGCCAGCCGGTGCGCATCCCCGCCCGTCTCCGGTATCGCGCGGCAGGCGGCTCGATCTCGTGGGGCTATCAGCTCTATCGCTGGGAATTCTGGCTGCGCAACCAGGTGCAGGCCGACCTCGACCGCGCCGCGAAGGCAACCGGTCTCCCTGCCTTCGAGGGCGCGCCGGAGAGCTGATCCCGAGCGAAAGGCTCCGAGGGCAACGCAGCGGATCACCGGCGGACACACACGGGGTCGGCCCGCTGGACGGGAGAGCCGAGTAGGCCGGCTATCGGGCGGACGATAGCTGCAACGTCTGAGCATGGACGTGACAGCCGGGAGAGACCGGCACCCAGATCAAAGAGGTCAGCATGTCCAGGAACGCAGCGCCCGAGGCGGGCACCACCATCACTCTTGAACACGCCGCGCTCAAGGACGCGCTGGCCTTCATCACGCGCGTCGTCGAGCGGCGAAACACACTCCCCATCCTCGGCAACGTGCTGATCCGCGTCGAGGACGGGGCCATCCGCATGAAGGCGACCGATCTCGACATCGAGGCCGAGACCACGGTGGAAGCCGGTGCGGTCGAGGGGGGCGGGGCCATCACGGTTTCGGCGGCAACGCTGCATGATATCGTCCGCAAACTGGCGAGCAACAGCCAGATCACGCTCGGCTGGAACAGCGCAGGGCAGGCCACGCTCAAATCCGGCCGCTCGCGCTTCACGCTGCACACCCTGCCGCCGGAGGATTACCCGGATCTGGCGGTCGGCGACATGTCGCACCGGTTCACACTGCCGACCTCCAGCCTGCACGCCATGATCCAGACGGTTCAGTTCGCTGTCTCGACCGAGGAGACGCGCTATTACCTCAACGGCATTTACGTGCATTGCCCCGAGAAGGATGGGACTGCCACCTTGAGAGCCGTGGCAACGGACGGGCATCGCCTCGCGCTGATCGACATCGAGGCCCCCGAAGGATCAGCCGGAATGCCGGGGGTGATCGTGCCGCGCAAGACAATCGGCGAACTGGCAAAGATGGCGGGCGGTGAGCAGGCCACCATCGAGCTTTCGCCCGTGAAGATCCGCGTCACCTGCGGTTCCCGCGTGCTGACCTCGAAACTGATCGATGGCACCTTCCCCGATTATCAGCGGGTTATCCCGCAGCGGAATGAAAAACTCGCCACCCTTGATCGAGAGGAAGTGGCTACCGCCGCCGATCGCGTCAGCACCATAGCCTCCGAGCGTGGCCGAGCGGTCAAATGCGAGTTCACCGAAGGCAAGCTGCGCCTCTCGGTCAGCAACCCGGACCCCGGCACCGCAGAAGATGAGGTGGCGGTCGATTATGCGGGGGGAGAGCTCACCACAGGATTCAACGCCCGCTATCTGGCCGATTGCCTCGCCGCGATCGGCGGTGACACCGTCCGCCTTTCCCTCAGCGACCCCGGCTCGCCGGCCCTGTTCCGCCGCGCCACGGGTGACGACATGCTCGTTGTCCTCATGCCGATGAGGTTCTGAGGCGATGGCACGGCTCAACAAACAAACAATCGAAGCGCTGCGCGACATGGCGGAGGTCTGCGAGGGCGAACTCGTTGGTACCGGAATCACACTGCTGCTGGAATGGCATGATCGTGCCAGCGAAGCACCTCGCCAGATTGCACCCGACATCACCTCGCCTTGGTGTTTCGACATGGCCTCGGCACCGCACAACACCCGCATCCTCGTGCTGAGCGATCCGGGCGGCGAAGTCTATGCCGCTCATTGGGTGCAGCACCCCGGCACCGGCGATGAAGCCTGGCTCATTTCCGAATCGTCCGATGGCTCGCAGCACCTGTGCAAGGCGAAGGCGTGGGCCTCGATCCCTGCCATGCCGGAGGTGGTCAATGGCTGAGATCAACATCTGCGATCCAGACGATTACGCGGCGCTCGAGGCTTACGTCCGGGACTACATCGAACGGTTCTGCATCATCCGGGGAGACATGCCGGGGAAAGCCAAAGGCTCCCGCTACGCCTGGATGTTCTACCTCCGCAACGGCTTGTTCAACCCTGATTTCCTGCGGGCCACCTCTCAGATGATGCTCCACAAGCTTGTTGATCATCTGGGCACGGCGGATTTTCAGGTCTGCGGCGCGGAGACCGCAGGCACGCCGCTTGCCGTCGGCATCCCCTTCGCCGCGAGGATGAAGGGGCTCAGGATCAACGGTTTCGTGGCCCGGAAAGAGCGGAAGCAATACGGCCTCATGAATTTTCATGAGGGAATTGCGAACGAAAAGCCGGTCGTTCTCGTCGATGATCTCTGCAACTCATCGACCTCCCTCGCGGTGGCCGATGCGATCTGCCGGCAGGCGATCAGCCTCCCCTCGGCAGAAACAGCGATTGTCATCGTGAACAAGTCGAACCGCCGCATCCACACATCGGCGCGGCTTGCCGGTGATCTCTACCTCCCGCCGAGCGTCAAGGTGCTCTCCCTTTTCACGCTCGACGACTTCGGGCTCTCGAATCCATCACATTGATGAGGCAGACCATGGCCCAAAAATCCAACATCGAATGGACCGATTCCACGGTCAATTTCTGGTGGGGCTGCACCAAGGTCGGCCCCGGCTGCGATCACTGCTACGCCGAAACATGGTCGAAGCGCACCGGCGACAACATCTGGGGCGTCGGAACCTCGCGCCGCAAGATCAAGGGTGCCGTGGCGCTGCTGCACAAGCTCGACAACGGTTATTCCTGGTGGTCGGCGGATCATGAAATCGCCGGATACCACCAAACCTCCCGACGCCGCGTCCTCATCCAGTCCATGTCGGACCTGTTCGATCTGGAAGTCCCGGCCGAATGGTTTGCCGAAGCGTGGCAGACGATCGAGCGGTGCGCCCGCCTGCATATCCAGATCGTCACCAAGCGAATCAGCGCGGTCGAGAAGCGCCTCGCCGCCATCGGCGTCACCTCATGGCCACAACACGCCGGGCTGATGATCACGGTCTGCAATCAGACGGAGGCTGACCGCGATATCCCGCGCCTGCTGGCGCTCAAGGATAAGCTCGGCATCCCTTGGGTTGGCCTCTCGATGGAGCCGTTGCTCGGCCCGGTGAACCTCACAAGCATTTCTGACGGCTATATGGACGGAATCCCGATCGTCTTTGACGCGCTGAAAGGGGCGTCCGTTACAGGCCACCCGCACCTCGATTGGATCATTGTCGGCGGCGAGAGCGGGCCGGGCGCCCGGCCGATGAACCCAGATTGGGCACGGTCCTTGCGCGATCAGTGCATCGCGGCGGAGGTGCCGTTTTTCTTCAAGCAGTGGGGGGAATGGGTTTCGGCCCTGCAGGTCGAGGGGGCCACCGCAATCTCAGCCGCACCCGCCGCCAGCGGTCGCTACGCGCATCCACATCGTCGCCGTGTTCACGGCGGGCCGCTGGACGGCCAAT
This sequence comes from Pseudomonadota bacterium, assembly GCA_020161475.1. Classification (GTDB taxonomy): domain Bacteria; phylum Pseudomonadota; class Alphaproteobacteria; order Rhizobiales; family Beijerinckiaceae; genus Rhabdaerophilum. Next base: position 52,898 of record JAIUNQ010000005.1, read on the forward strand.
GCTTCGAAGGCTTGCCGGAAAACCACCACATCTTGCGGGTCGGCAAGAAAGCTGCTGGTCGGCTCCTTGATGGCATCGAATACAACACCATACCGAGGGCTTTCCGATGAGAATGGACATCATCAACGCCGCCTTCGAATCCGCCGGGGCAATCTTCATTCTCCCGTCCATCCTCAAGGCTTGGCGTGAGCGGATGATACGCGGCGTCCATTGGCTCACACCCGCCTTCTTCTTTTCGTGGGGCATCTGGAACATCTGGTTCTACCCTGCCGCCGGACAGCCGCTCAGCGGCATTGTCGCCATCGGTTGCGCTGTCGCCAATGGCGCATGGCTCGCCCTCGTCATCCGCTACGGGAGGTGAGCTATGACCTCCCGCTCGTCCATCTTCCAGAAATGGCTTCGGGATCAGGAGGCCAGCCGCAAGGCAGCGAAGCACCATCGCGGTCAACGCCAAGCCACCCGCACCTTCCAGAAAACCACGCTGGCGATGCTGAAGCACGAGCTCGATCACCGGCAGATTGCGCCGGCGAGGGCCGGCAAGGCTGCGCGCACGGCAGAACATCCCAACCTTTTCGGAGACCAACCATGAGCATCAATCGCGCCATCATCCTTGGCAACGTCGGCAAGGATCCCGAAATCCGCACCAGCCAGGGCGGCGACCGGGTTGCCACCTTCAGCCTCGCCACGAGCGAGACCTGGAAAGACAAGAATACGGGCGAGCGGAAGGAGGCCACCGAGTGGCACACCATCGTGGTGTTCAACCAGAACATCGTCCCGGTCATTGAAAGCTACGTGAAGAAGGGCTCGCGCGTTGCCATCGAGGGGCAGATCAAGACCCGCAAGTGGCAGGACAAGGAGGGGAAGGACCGCTGGAGCACGGAAATCGTGATCGGCCGCTTCGACGGCCGCCTCAGCCTTGAAGGCCAGCCATCCGGCGGCCCGCAGCGCGAGGAGCACGGCTACGGCACCACCCGCACCAAGGATGACCCGCGCACCATGCAGGGCCAGCCCCCGTCCGGCCGCCCGGCTGACCTCGATGATGACATTCCGTTTTGAGGTGTGAAATGGCAGCCAAAGCGAAACACATCGAGACTTCGACCGAAGGCACGGCTGCGCAATTGCGCAATACCATCTGCCGCTTGGATGGCGAGCTTTACATAGCTCGAAAAAACAATGCCGAGATGCTTGACGTGCTGAAGCGCGAACAAGCCACCGTTGGCGCACTACAGCGCGAAGTTGTTCGGCTGCTGCGCGAGCTCGAAGAAGCCAACGACATTCCGTTTTGAGGAAGGGGATAATGGCAATGAACCCGCTCAAATGGCCCGTTATCCGCCATGTCCGCTACTGGATCACAATCTACCGCATCAACCGTCACTATGATTTCTATCGCTCCTTTGGGTTCCTGCCCACCCACGCCGAGCAGGACTACGCTGAAGCGGAGAAAATCTGGAGGGGCGAGCGATGAACAAGACCTATCGCCACAAGAAGACAGGCGGCTCCTATGTCGAGCTTATGCGCGGCACGATTGAGGCGGACCTTTCACCATGCGTCATCTACTGCGCGCTGAAAGACGGATCGATCTGGGTGCGACCTGTGCAGGAGTTCGATGATGGGCGTTTTGAGCCTATTGAAGCCCAACCCGCCAAACCCGCCGCGCCCCAGATCTCCGGCGACGCCTGCCGTCACTGCGGAAATTTTGCCTTGGTGCGAACCGGCACATGCCAGACCTGTCAGGCGTGCGGCGAAACGTCGGGGTGCTCGTGATGGCTCAGGCAATGCGTATCAACATGCCGATTCGTGGTCTGCGCTTGCCGGATGCGGCGGGCTATTTTTCTATGTCCGAGAGCAAGTTTCTCGAATTGGTAGCCGCCAAGCGTGCTCCGGCAGGGTTCACCGTCGATCGCATGAGAATCTGGGATATCCGGGACCTCGATGCAGCATTTGATGCTCTCAAGGCCGGACAGGAAAACCCTGTCGAACAGAAACCAGTTGACGAAGACTGGGATGGCGTTGCTCCATGAGCGACATGGACATCACCCTTGATTATCTGAGCGAGGAAAAATCCCGCCACGGTAAGACGCGCTACTATGCGCGCTGGAAGGGTAAGCGTGTCCGCCTTGTCGAGCGTCCCGGCTCTCCCGAGTTCCTGGAGGAATACCGCACGGCCATGCGCAAGCTGCGCGCGGCCATGCCGACCATCCCCGCTCCGGAGGTTGAGGAAAAGGGCGAGGCACCTTTTGCCGCCAAGACGCTCGGATGGCTGATCGAGCGCTACTTCACCGAAAGCCCCGATTACAAGGTTCTCAACCCCATTGGAAAGACGCGCCGCCGCCGCATCCTCGAAGACCTCAAGGCCGCCCATGGTCGTCGCGGCATGATGATGAGCACAGAATCCATTTCTGCAGGCGTTGCCAAGCGCTCCACCAGCCACGGCGCGGCCAATGACTGGCTCAAGAGCGTGAAGGCGCTCTATTCGTGGGCGTTCAAGGTACGGATCACCACCGCAAACCCCGCCGACCCCCTGCGCAAGATCAAGGTGGCGACAGATGGATTCCACATCTGGAGCCTTGAAGAAATCGCAGCTTTCGCCAAGAAGCACCCCCTCGGCTCGCGCGCCTATCTGGCCTTGATGCTTATGCTCTTTACCGGCCTCAGGCGCTCCGATGCTGCCAGCTTTGGGCGCCAGCATATCCGTGATGGCGTTGTCAGATTCCGCCCCGGCAAGACAGGAGCAAAGACTGGCGCGGAGCTGGTGACGGCTCTCGCATGGCCGCTTAAGCAGGCGATGGACGCTTGCCCCGCCCCGGACGGCAATTCAAGCATGGCGTTTTTGCTGAGTGGCTGGGACAGGCCGTTCTCCACGGGCGCTGCATTCGGGAATTGGTTTGGAGACAGGTGCGATGAGGCTGGCATTCCCCACTGCACGCCCCACGGCCTTCGTAAGGCTGCTGCATCAATTGCGGCCGAGGGTGGCGCATCTGATTTGATGCTCGATGCAATGTTCGCATGGTCGGAAAGCGGCTCTGCGAACCAGTCCAGAACCTACACGCGGAATGCCAGCAAACTGAAATTGGCGAGCGAGGGATTCGAGCTTGTCGCGGCATCGCTGGTAGCCATTGGCGTCATCAAGCCGGAACAGATCGGGAGCACGATTGTCGCACCTGAACCGGGGGTGTCGCACGGTGCGACAAAAACGGCGTCTAAGTGATTGAAAAATAAGGCCCCGTTTTTTGATTGGCGCTCCCAAGGGGATTCGAACCCCTGTTACCCACGTGAGAGGCGGGTGTCCTAGGCCTCTAGACGATGGGAGCGTCTGGCTTCGCGATTGGCGAAGGGCCGGAAGGCGGTTGCTATACGGAATAGCCGCGCGTATCGCAAGGGGGGATTTCGCGGGGCGTGCCGAATTGCTGCTCTTGCGCGTGTTTGAGGAGCAGGCTGTGGCAGCTGAGGCAGAAACAGATTTCGAGCATGAAGACGCCGAAGGTGCTTTGGGCGGGGAGACGCTGAGCCTTGTTGCGCCCGAAAAAGCCGCCGGCAAACGCCTCGACAAGACCTTGGCGGACCTCATGCCCGAGTTCTCCCGCGCACGGTTGCAGGGGTTGATCGAAGAGGGGCGCGTGAGCCTTGCCGGGAAGGTGGAAACCAGCCCCGCCCGCAAGCTGAAGGGCGGGGAGAGCATCACGCTGGATCTGCCGCCGCCGGTGCCGGCCTCGCCCGTCGGCGAGGCTATTCCGCTCGATGTCGCCTATGAGGATGATGACCTCATCGTCATCAACAAGGCGGCGGGCATGGTGGTGCATCCCTCCAACGGGCATGAGCGCGGAACCTTGGTCAATGCATTGATCGCCCATTGCGGGGCCAGCCTTTCCGGCATCAACGGCGTGCTGCGGCCCGGCATCGTGCATCGGCTCGACAAGGATACCTCGGGCCTGCTGGTGGTGGCCAAGAACGACCGGGCGCACAAGAAGCTGGCCGAGCAGTTCGCCGATCATGGTCGCACCGGGCCGCTTCAGCGGCGCTATCTCGCCATTGTCTGGGGGGAGTTGCCGCGCAACACCGGCACCATCGAGGCGGGTATCGCGCGCTCCTCCACTAACCGCGAGAAGATGCTGGTGTCGAACGCCGAGCGCGCGCGGTTCGCCATCACGCATTACGAAGTGCTCGAGCGCTTCGCGTATAACGACAAGGTGGTTGCCTCCTTGATTGCCTGCGAGCTGGAGACGGGACGCACGCATCAGATTCGCGTGCATCTCACCCATATCGGGCATCCGCTGCTCGGCGATGCGCTCTACGGCTCCGGCTTCAAGACGCGCGAGGCGCAATTGCCGGAAGGGGCGCGCAAGGCGCTCGCGGCGATGAACCGGCAGGCGCTGCATGCGCAGACGCTGGTGATCGAGCATCCACGCACGAAGGAGGAGCTGGCCTTCGAGCAGGAGCCGCCGGAGGATTTCGCCGCGCTGCTGGAAGCCTTGGGTGACGCTTAAGCCATCATCGGGCTCAACCCCTTGTCATCGGGCCGCTTCATCCCGATATGAGCCAAGAGCAATCCAGATTTTTTGGTCATGCAGCGGGCGCAATCGCGCCCCTCTTTTGCCATTCTTTTTTTGTGCTATCCTCCCCATCAAGCCGCAGGGTCCATGATGGAACTGCGCATAAGGGTTCGCCGTTAAACGGGTGCCCAAAGGAGGATTAGATGACTGCTGCCGTGATGCCCGTGCTGTCGGGTGAGGGTGGTCTTAGCCGTTACATGGCTGAAATTCGCCGTTTCCCTGTCCTGAAGCCGGACGAGGAATTCATGCTGGCGAAGCGCTTTCAGGAACATCAGGACGCCAAGGCCGCCCACCAGCTGGTGACCTCGCATCTGCGTCTCGTCGTCAAGGTGGCGATGGGATACCGCGGCTATGGCCTGCCGGTGTCCGATGTCGTCTCCGAAGGCAATATCGGCCTGATGCAGGCCGTGAAGCGCTTTGATCCGGACAAGGGCTTCCGCCTTGCGACCTATGCGATCTGGTGGATCAAGGCGTCGATCCAGGAGTATATCCTGCGCTCGTGGAGCCTTGTGAAGCTCGGCACCACCGCCAACCAGAAGAAGCTGTTCTTCAACCTGCGCAAGCTCAAGTCGAAGCTCGCCGCGCTGGGTGAGGGCGATCTTCGTCCCGATCAGGTGGCCACCATCGCCACCAAGCTCGGCGTGGAAAAGCACGAGGTGATCGAGATGAACCGCCGTCTCGGCGGGGATGCCTCGCTCAACGTGCAACTGCACGAGGATGGGGCCGGGGAATGGCAGGACACGCTGGTCGATGATGCGGCGACGCAGGAAGCCATTGTGATCGCGCGGGAGGAGGGCGATAACCGCCATGCCGCGCTCTCGAACGCGCTTTCGATCCTCAACCCGCGCGAGCGCCGGATTTTCGAGGCGCGCCGCCTGCTCGATGAACCGATGACGCTGGAAGAGCTCTCCGCCGAGTTCGGCGTCTCGCGCGAGCGTGTCCGCCAGATCGAGGCGCGCGCCTTCGAAAAGGTCCAGGCCGCGACCCTCAAGGCCATTGCCGACAAGCGCGCGGCCTAAGCTCTTTTCCGCAGCGCACGAATCGGGGCACCTTCGGGTGCCCCTTTTGTTTGCGGGCAGGAAGAGAGCCGGTTTGGCCAAGCAGTTCGAGGCGCTCGATGCGCGCCTGACCGATTTCATCGCCCGCCAGCATGTGTTCTTCGTGGCGAGCGCTGCGGCAGGGTCGCGCATCAACCTCTCGCCCAAAGGGCTCGATTGCCTGCGCGTGGTGGGGCCGAATGAGGTTCTTTATCTCGACCAGACCGGTTCGGGCAGCGAAACCTCGGCGCACATGAAGGCGGATGGTCGTTTGACGATCATGTTCTGCGCTTTCGAAGGCGCGCCGATGATCCTGCGTCTTTACGGACGCGGGCGCTCTATACTGCGCGGGGAAGCGGAATATGCGGCGCTGCTGGCGGCCCATTTCGACGGTCGCGAGCCGCATGGTGCGCGCCAGATCGTCAGCCTTGCGTTTGATCTGGTGCAGACATCCTGCGGTTTTGCCGTGCCGCTGATGGATTACGTCGAGGACAGGCCCAGCTTGACGCGCTGGTCCG